>JBBRPG010000190.1:0-7400 GCA_038228485.1 Alphaproteobacteria bacterium | reverse complement strand
GACGGCCGCGCCCACATCCTTAAGGAGATGGCCAAGGCGCTGACCGGCGCACGCGGCGAGGTCAGCGAGAACGCGCCGCGGATCACCACGATCACGATCCCCAAGGACAAGATCCGCGAGGTCATCGGCTCGGGCGGCAAGGTCATCCGCGAGATCGTCGAGACCACCGGCGCCAAGGTCGACATCAACGACGACGGGGTGATCAAGATCGCCGCGGTCGACGCCGACGCGGCAACGGCGGCGATCGAGTGGATCAGGGGCATCGTCGCCGAGCCCGAGCAGGGCGCGATCTACAACGGCAAGGTCGTCAAGGTCGTCGATTTCGGCGCCTTCGTGAACTTCCTCGGCGCGAAGGACGGGCTCGTCCATATCAGCGAGCTGGCGCAGCAGCGCGTGGGCAAGACCTCCGACGTCGTCAATGTCGGCGACGCGGTCAAGGTCAAGGTTTTGGGCTTTGACGACCGCGGCAAGGTCAAGCTCAGCATGCGCCAGGTCGATCAGGCCACCGGCGAAGACCTCGGCACCGCCCGCCGCCAGGAGCAGCCCGTTCCGGCCCAGTGAGCGAAGGGGCGCAGCGATGCGCCCCGCCACCCCTCCGCTGCCGCCGGTCATCGGCCACCGCGGCGCGGCGGCGCATGCCCCGGAAAATACGCTGGCGGGGTTCCGCGCCGCCAAGGCGCTCGGCTGTACCTGGGTTGAGTTCGACGTGCGTTTGACCGCCGACGGCGCCCTGGTGCTGTGCCATGACGACCGGTTGGAACGAACAACCGACGGCCGCGGCCGCATTTCCAAGCTGCCGCTGGCGGCGATTCGCCAATGCGACGCCGGGGGCTGGTTCGGCAAGGCGTTCGCCGGCGAGAGGGTGCCGACCCTGGACGAGGCGCTCGCCTGCTGCGGCGAACTCCGCATCGGCGCCAACATCGAAATCAAGGCCGAGCGCGGCCAGGCTGCCGCCACCGCGACCGCGGTCACGGCTTGTCTCGACCGGCTGCCCTCCCCGCTTCCGCCGATTCTCCTCTCAAGCTTTGCGCCAGAGGCGGTCGCCGAAGCGGCAGCGTGGGCCCCGCACATCCCGCGCGGTATGCTGTGGCAAAAAGTCCCGCGCGGCTGGATGAAAGTCGCCGAGCAACTCGGCTGCACCACCATCACCGCCGACCAGGCCTACCTCAATCAGTCGATGGCCGCGGAGATTTGTGCGGCCGGCTATCCGCTCCTCGCCTATACGGTCAACAACCCCGATCGGGCGCGTCAATTGTTCGGCTGGGGCATCGCTTCCGTTTTCTCCGACGCACCCGATATAATACGCGCCGCCGCAGGTCCTAGCGTCGCAGTGGCGCGGCAGGGAGCACGTTGTTGAGACCGCTTATTCCGCTGATGATCTCTGGCCGAGAGGTGCTGCCGCTGGTGGAGGGCGGCAAGGGCATCTCGGTGTCGAACGGCGAGAGCTCGGGCGCCTGGGCGGCCTCGGGCGCGGTCGGCACGTTTTCGGGGGTCAACGCCGACAGCTTCGACGGCTCCGGCCACCCGATCCCGCAGATCTATCACGGCACCACCCGCCGCGAGCGCCACAACGAGCTGATCGCCTACGCCATCGCCGGCGGCATCCATCAGGCGCGCGTCGCCCATGAGCGCTCGAACGGACAGGGCCGCATCCACATAAACGTGCTGTGGGAGATGGCCGCCGCGGAAGAAGTTTTGCACGGCGTGCTCGAAGGCGCGCGCGGGCTCATCCACGGCGTCACCTGCGGCGCCGGCATGCCCTACAAGATCGCCGAAATCTGCGCCCGCTACGGGGTTTACTATTACCCGATCGTGTCCTCGGCGCGCGCCTTCCGGGCGCTGTGGAAGCGCGCCTACCACAAATTCAGCGAGTGGCTTGGCGGTGTGGTTTACGAAGACCCGTGGCTCGCCGGCGGCCATAACGGTCTTTCCAACGTCGAGGACCCCGAAAAGCCGGAGCCGGCGTATCCGCGCGTGCGCGAGCTGCGCAGCATGATGACCGAGTTCGGCGTCGGGTCGACGCCGATCTTCATGGCCGGCGGGGTCTGGTATTTGCGCGACTGGGCGCATTGGATCGACGATCCCGAGGTCGCGCCGATCGCCTTCCAGTTCGGCACCAGACCGCTTCTCACCCAGGAGAGCCCGATTTCCGACGCCTGGAAGCGGAAGCTGGTGACGTTGAAGGAGGGCGACGTCTTCCTCAACCGCTTCAGCCCGACGGGCTTTTACTCGTCGGCGGTGCGCAATCGCTTTCTCGACGAGCTGCAGCAGCGCGTCGAGCACCAGGTCGCCTACACTGTCGAACCGGTCGGAGAACATGTCGCCGAGTTCAAGGTGGGCGCCCGAGGCCGTGCTGTCTATCTGACGCCGCATGACCGCGATTCGGCGCAGAAATGGGTCGACGAAGGCTTTACCGACGGGTTGAGAACGCCAGATTCGACGCTGGTCTTCGTCACCCCGCCGCAGGCTTTCGAGATCCGCGCCGATCAGATCAATTGCATGGGGTGTCTCAGCGCCTGCCAGTTTTCCAACTGGGCGCAGTCCGAGCAGGGCACCACCGGCAAAAAAGCCGACCCGCGCAGCTTTTGCATCCAGAAGACCCTGCAGCAGATCTGCCATTCGGACAATGTCGAGTCCGAGTTGATGTTCGCCGGGCACAACGCCTATCACTTTGCCACGGACCCGTTCTACGCCAACGGCTACATCCCCACCGTGCGCGAGCTGATCGACCGACTGGTCACCGGCGACTGAAACCGATTTGCAATACCGCGCTTTATTTTCCTGACGGCCCTGCCTATATCTCGCGGATGGAGCTTGCCCTGCCCGCCGACACGATCCTCTCGCGCCTGCGCGCCGCCGGCCTGCGTCCGACCCGCCAGCGCATGGCCCTGGCGCGGCTGATGTTCGAGGCGGACGACCGGCATGTCACGGCCGAGCAGCTGCACGGTGAGGCCGCGGCCGCGGCGATCCCGGTGTCCCTGGCGACGGTCTACAACACGCTGCACCAGTTCACCACCGCCGGCCTGCTGCGTGAGGTCGTGGTCGAGCCTGGGCGCTCCTACTTCGACACCAACATCGATGACCACCACCATTTCTTCTGCGAATCCACCGGGATGCTGCAGGATATTCCCGGCGCCGCAGTGATGGTCGGCCAGCTGCCGATGGCCCCGGCCGGCACCGAGATCAGCCGGGTGGACGTGATCATTCGGGTGCGCCGGAACGACCGCGCCAGCCGCTCCGATCTTTAGAATAGTTCTAAATCAATCTTGACTCGCGGCTCGCTCCGACCCATAAAAGATGGGTCGGCAACAGATCACTTTGTCCGGGCGACGGACAGCAAGGAGGGTTGGATGGCTTCCCTGAAAGACTCGAAAACCGAAGGCAATCTGAAGGCGGCGTTTGCCGGCGAGAGCCAGGCGAACCGGCGTTATTTGTATTTCGCGCAGAAGGCCGATGTCGAAGGCTACAACGACGTGTCGGCCGTGTTCCGTTCGACCGCGGAAGGCGAGACTGGCCACGCGCACGGCCATCTCGAATATCTCGAAGAGACCGGCGACCCGGCGACCGGGCTGCCGATCGGCGGCACCTCGAATAATCTCAAGGCGGCGGTCGCCGGCGAGACCCACGAATACACCGACATGTATCCGGGCATGGCCCGCACCGCCCGCGAGGAAGGCTTCGACGAGATCGCGGATTGGTTCGAAACCCTTGCCAAGGCCGAGCGCTCGCATGCCGGGCGTTTCCAACGGGCGCTCGACACGCTCTAGACGACTTAGTTCAGCTCACCGAGCAACAGGGCGCGGGAGCCACGCTCTCGCGCCCTTCGCGTTTCCGAGGCGACGCAAGAACAAGAGGCTAAACGATGCGCGAAGGCAGCCTGGAGGCGCCGACCCGCCATGTCATCCGCTGGGAAGACCCCGACTTCGCCGACCGCGCCAAGACCGAGGCGGAGATGGAACGGGTGTTCGACATCTGCCACACCTGCCGGCGGTGCTTTAACCTGTGCGACTCGTTTCCGCGCCTGTTCGACCTGATCGACGGATCGTCGACCGGCGAGCTCGATGCGGTGCCGAAGGCCGACTACAAACAGGTCGCCGATGCCTGCACGCTCTGCGACATGTGCTTTATGACGAAGTGCCCCTATGTGCCGCCGCATGAGTTCAACGTCGATTTCCCGCATCTGATGCTGCGCTACCGCACGGTCGAGCACCGCGAACGCGCGGTGCCGTTTGCAGAACGCGAGCTGACGCGCACCGACCGCAACGGCAAGCTCGCCGGCAAGATCGCGCCGCTCGCCAATTGGGGCAGCGATCGCCATAACACGCTGACCCGGCCGATCATGGAAAAGGCGCTTGGGGTCGACCGCAATGCCGCCCTCCCCGCCTATCATGGCAAGACCTTTGCGATGCGCGCCAAAAGCGCGCCGCCGGCTATCGACCGCACTGCCCCCGCTGCCGGCCGCAAGGCGGTGCTCTACGCCACCTGCTTCGTCAACTACAACAACCCGAGCATCGGCGAGGCTGCGCAGGCGGTGCTGGCCAAGAACGGGGTCGAGACCGAGGTGGTCTACCCGCAATGCTGCGGCATGCCCCAGCTCGAGGGCGGCGACCTTGCCGCCGTCGCCGCCGCGGCAAAGAATGTCGCCACCGCCCTGGGTCTGTGGATCGACAAGGGCTATGACGTCATCGCGCTGGTGCCGTCCTGCGCGCTGATGCTGAAATTCGAGTGGCCGCTGATCGTGCCGAACGATGCGGCGATCGAAAAACTTGCCGCCGCGACCTACGACATCAGCGAATACATCGTCGGCATCGCCAAGGGCGAAGGGCTGGCGCCGGGGTTGGGTGGGCTCGACGGCGGCGTGACCCTGCACATCGCCTGTCATGCGCGTGCGCAGAACATCGGGCAGAAATCGGCCGAATTGCTTTGCCTGATGCCTGAGACCGAGATCAAGGTGATCGAGCGCTGCTCCGGCCACGGCGGGGCATGGGGGGTGATGAAGGGCAATTTCGACACCGCGATCAAGGTCGGCCGGCCAGTCGCGCGCCAGGCCTTGCGCGAGCCAGAGCGCTACGTTGCGTCGGAATGTCCGCTCGCCGCGATGCACATACTGCAAGGCATGGAGCTGCAGGCGAAAGACGAAACCTTGCCGGCGCGCTCCCACCACCCGATCGAGCTGTTCGCCCGCGCCTATGGCATCGCCATCGACGGCACCGGCGCAGCGGAAAGGTAACATGCAGACAACCGACAAGCGGGCGCTGACCCGCGACGACATCATGCCGATGGCCGACTATGCCGCGGTCCGCCGCGAGCGGCGGCAGGCGATCTCGGCGTTGAAAAAGCAACGGCGGATCGAGGTCGGCCCGTTCGCGACATTTTACTTCGAAAATTATCAAACGATGCGGCATCAGGTCCACGAGATGCTGTATGTCGAAAAGGGTGGCGAGGCTCAGATCGCGGATGAGCTGTCGGCCTACAACCCGCTGATCCCGCAAGGAAATGATCTGGTCGCCACGATCATGCTCGAAATCGACGACCCGGCACGGCGGGCGACGGTGCTGGGGCGACTCGGCGGGATCGAGGACCATGCCTTCCTTGAGGTTGCCGGCGGGCGCATTGCCGGCATCCCCGACCCCACCCGCGAAAACACCAGCCCCGACGGCAAGGCATCGTCGGTGCAGTTCGTCTGGTTCCGCTTTACGCCGGAGCAAATCGCCGGGTTCACGGCTGCTGACGCCCGCGTCATCGTCGGGTTCGACCATCCGAACTACGCCCATATGGCGGTCATGCCGGAACCGGTGCGCGCCGCGCTCGCCGACGATTTCGACTAAGCACGCCGTTTATCCCCTGCAATGCTTTCGCCGGCCGGGGCCGCGACCCCATGCGTCTCGCTGGCGGCTATCTTCTTCGAGCTGCTCAAAGTGGCGTCCCTGGCGTCCGGGGGCGGGCTGGTGTGGGCGCACCGCTTCATCGTCGAGCGGCGACAATGGCTGACCGAGACCGAGTTCGCCGACATTCTCAGCGTCTGCCAGATCATGCCCGGGCCGAACATGATCGGGGTCGCCGTTTGCGTCGGGGCCAAACTGCGCGGCCTGCCGGGAGCGATTGCGGGGTTCGCCGGCTTTACCGTGGTTCCCGGCACGCTCGGGTTCTTCCTGGCCGTTTTCTACCTGCAGCGTACCGGAATTCCGCTCTTCCAGAATATCCTGGTCGGCGTGTCGGCAACCGCGGCCGGGCTGACGATCGGCACTGGACTTCGCCTCCTCAGGGCACACCGCTTTCGTCCCGTGGCGTTAGGGTTTGCGGCTGCCGCCTGGGCCGGGATCGTCATCGGCAAGTTCCCCTTGCTGATCGTGCTGCTCGGGTTGGCGCCGCTCAGCATCGCCGCGGCGGTGGTCGACCGCGCGAGGCTGCGATGAGCGATCTTCCGCCGCTGGGCCGCCTCGTCCTGCAACTCACGCTGCTGTCCTCGATCGGTTTTGGCGGGATTCCGTCGGTGTTGCCGGATATCCGCAATCTCGTCGTCGTCGCCAACCATTGGATGACCGACCAGGAATTCGCGAATTTCTTCGCCGTCTCCCAGGCGATGCCGGGGCCCGGCATGCTTCTGATGATGGGATTGATCGGCTGGAAAATTGCCGGCCTCACCGGCGCGGCCGCAGCGGCGTTCGCCGCCGTCACGCCACCCTGCACGATGTATTTCATCTCCTACAGTCTGTGGGACCGCTTTCGCGACGCGCCGTGGCAGCGGATCGTGCGCGGCGGTCTCGCGCCGCTGACCATCGGGCTGGTTATCGCCGGCGGAACCGTGATCGCGCGGGCCACCGATACGAGCTGGACGGCCGTCGGCGTCACCGCGATCGCAGCCGCCCTGCTCCTGCTGACCCGGATCAACCCGTTATGGCTGCTGGGCGCAGGCGGCGTGCTGGGAGGGCTGGGCGTGCTCTGAACGCCGGGTTACGGCACGTTTTCGTTCGGGTAGACGCCCCAGACATTCGCGCGCTCGACCCAACCGCTGGCTTCCCCGGCGTCGATCCGACACCACTCGCCGCGACACTCGATCAGCCGCGCCATTACCCCGGGCTCGGCGCGGGCCACCAATCCCGCGCCCAAATCCGGCCCGCGCCGGATCCCCCGCACCGCGCCTTTGACGATGACCTCGCGCTTGTTGGTGAGCATCCGCTCGTGCACCCAGCCCTCGGAGCCTTCCCAATCGCGGATGCGCCGCCAGTGGTCGTATTGGCCGATGATCTCGACCGGCCAATCCCGGCGCATATAGACCCACTGGATCGGGTAGCGATCGCCGGGGCCGGTGCGTAAATTCACCTTGTCGGCGTGCAGCGTGGCGAAATGCGGCGATGCTCCAGCCTCGCCGCCTCCGCTCGCCGCGAAAGAGGCTGTCG
>JBBRPG010000189.1:0-7417 GCA_038228485.1 Alphaproteobacteria bacterium | reverse complement strand
GGCGAGCGGCGACGTCGCTGCCTGGGCCGAGCGCAAGCTCGCCGGCGGCGGCCGGCTGATGGGGTTCGGCCACCGCGTATTTAAGGATGGCGACCCGCGCGCGCTGATCCTGCGCGACGCGTTGCGGCGCCTCGGCGCCCGGTTGGGACCCGCCGCCGGACGCCTTGCCTTCGCCGCGGAGGTCGAGGGGGCTGTCGCCGCGGCGTTCGCCAAGCTCAAGCCCGGCCGGCGGCCGCTGCAGCCCAACGTCGAGATCAATGCGGCGCTGCTGCTCGACGCGGTCGGCTTGCCGCGCGATGCGTTCATGCCGGTCTTTGCGGTGGCGCGTTGCGGCGGCTGGCTCGCCCATGCAATGGAGCAGCAGCGCGAAGGGCGGCTGGTCCGCCCATCCTCGGCCTATATCGGCCCGCGTCCAAAAGACGCCTCGGCCCTCTAACTATTCGAGCGACCAGTGATAACCGACCGTCGGCGCCGGTTTTACCCCCGGCTCCAGCTTCGACAGCCCAACGGTCGGGCCCTCATACCGCGTGGCGGCCGGCGGGCTGTATTGCTTCTTGGCGATTGGCCCGGCCGGTACGGCGGCGACAACATGATCCGAAATCTGCGGCACCGTGGAAAGATCGATGCAGCCGGCCGCGGGTCGGGTTTTGGCGGTGTGCGGCTTGGATTTCTGCCCGTTTTGGGGGCATGCGGCAAACGCACCGGCGGCAGCCAGCGCGGCGGCAATAAACGCGGCGGATGCGATGCGGCGCTTCATCGCGGCCTCTACCTTCGGTCGATGCAACAAACTGTAACATCGGCAATGAATATTGGGGAAATTGATTCGACCGACGGGTGCACGGCGCCGCCGAACCCGAAGCTGCGGCGCCCTATGCAGCGGACGCAGCACTGGCCGGCGTCGATGCCGGTAACAAAAGCGCCGTCCGGCGCGACATAATTAGCCCAAACGAACTATAAACTCGGGAAACTGTAAGTTGACTGTTTACAGGTACTGCGACATCTATCGACCGGCTGTGCCCGGGTCGGCTTTGGAACCGGCGATTTGAGTGCGGCGTTTGATGTTTTCACCTGCGGCGCGGGGGCCGCCGCGACGAGCGAGGCTTTTGTGCGCTCAACAGTTATGACATCGACGGCGCGGGCGACCGGCCGTCAAAGCAGGATCGCCGCCTTTTGGGCTGCCGGCGCCGCCTTGCTGCTGCTCGCCGCACCCGCCGCCATGGCGATGGCGCCGGAAGAGAACAGCCCGCCGGCGGCCAACTTGACCACGCTGCAGCCGGTAACGGCGTCGCCCAACCCGGCGACCGCCAATAACGAGATCAAGACGCGGCTGGACAGCGCCGGCGCCCTGGTGATCGCCGGGGACCCGGTGCACACCTCGCTGTTGCGCCGGTTCTACGCCGCGCACGGCTATGAGATGGTGTGGACGACGCGGCAGGCGCAGGCGACGGCGCTGTGGCGGGCGGTTATGCACGCCGGCGACCACGGCCTCGACCCCGACAGCTTCCATGCCGCCGCCTTTGCCAAGGCGCTGTCCCCCACCGACCGCGACCTGCTGCTGTCCGACGCGTTCCTCGCCTATGCCGATGCGCTGGCGCGCGGAGCCGCCCCGCCCGAAGGCAAGTCCGACAGCGAAGATCTGTCGCCGGGCCCGATCGACACCGTCGCCGCGCTCGACGCGGCGATCGCCAGCCCGGACGCCGAGGCGGCAGTCAACGCATTGGCGCCGAGCACGCCGGGCTATGCGGCGCTGCGCCGGGCCTATCAGACCTATCTGGCCTACGCCAAGGCCGGTGGATGGCCGCATGTGCCCGAGGGACCGGCGCCGGACCGCTATCGCTTGTTGCAGCGGCGCCTCGCGGCCGAAGGCTTTCTGCCGGGCGGCTACGCGACCAACCTGTTCGACGAGAGCACGCTGCAGGCGCTGAAGAAATTTCAGGAGCGGCACGGACTCGAACCGGCCGACGGCAAGCTCGGCACAGCGACCCTGACCGAGCTCAACATCACCGCCGAGGCGCGGGCGCGGCAGCTCGCGGTCAACCTCGAACGGCAGCGTTGGCTGATGCGCGACCTGCCGCGCGACCGCGTCTGGGTCAACACGGCGAATGCGCAATTGCAGTTGATCCGCGGCGACAAGGCGGTGTTCACCACCCGCGTCGTCGTCGGCGAAACCGACAAGCAGACGCCGGAGTTCCAGGCCCACATCGTCAGCCTGCTCTACAACCCACCTTGGAACGTCCCCTATGGGATTACCCAGAAGGAGATCCTGCCAAAGCTCGAATCGGAGCCGGATTACCTCGAACGGCATCACATGACGATGCGCGGAAACGGCTCGGTTCAGCAGGAGGCGGGACCCCACAGCGCGCTGGGCCGGCTCAAATTCGAAATGCCGAACCGTTTCGACGTCTATCTCCACGATACGCCGCTGCGCCACCTGTTCGCGCGCGACAACCGGCGCATGAGCCACGGCTGCGTAAGGGTGCAGAACCCGCGCCAGCTCGCCTCGCTGCTGATCGACGCGAGCGAGGACGAAATCAGCAAGGGGATCAATACCGGTGTCACCAACCGGCGCAACCTGTCGCTGCCAATCGCCGTCTTCCTGGTCTACCAGACCGCGTTTGCCGACGATGACGGAGCCGTGCAGTTCCGCCCCGATTTCTACCAGCGCGACAACGAGATTGCGCGGCGCCTCATCCGCAGCCCGCAAACGCCGGTGGCCGAGCGGGGCGCCGGCAATCAACGTGGGGGCTAAATGCGTGGCCCTCGCGATCAACCGCAAGGTGGAAGATCGCGAAAAACGGGCCGCTAAGAGGCCTTTTTTACACCTCGGGGGTTGATCCCCTGCATTTGCCGATGCTATGCCCTCTGGAGCTTGTCCGGGGGGAGTTAGCCATTGTCGTCGTCTTCGTTGCTGACTCGGCGCCGGGTGTTAGGCGTCGCGGCCGTCGCCACAGGCGTCGCCTTCATCCGTCCGGCGCCCGCCGTCTCCTTCGCGCCGCGCTCGATCTCCCTCTACAACATCCATACCGGCGAGAGCCTGCGCGAGGTGTATTGGGCTAACGGCCATTACATCCGGGAGGTCGTGCGCGACATCAACTGGGTGCTGCGCGATCATCATTCCGACGAAGTGCGGCCGATGAACGCCGGCGTCCTCGACGTGCTGGGCCGCCTGCGCGAACGGCTCGAGGTGCGCGACCCGATCCAGGTGGTGTGCGGCTACCGCTCACCGGTGACCAACCATCGTATGTCGCTGCACGACAGCGGCGTCGCCAGCAACAGCTACCACATGTACGGCATGGCGGTGGACATGCGTTGCGAGCGCCGGGACCTGCGGCAGGTCCACAATGCGGCGCTCAGCCTGGCCGAGCAATGCCGGCTCGGCGGTGTCGGGTACTATCCCGAATCCGATTTCGTCCACGTCGATTGCGGACCCCAGCGCACCTGGTAGGGGCTGCACCGCGAGGCTTTGCAATGGCCCGGGTCAACCGGGCCATTGTCGTTTCACAACAGGGGCTGCGCAGCCCGCCGGTTCTAGCGACGGCTCAAAGGCATGGGTGCTTGGGGGGAGATCACCAGTGCCGCAAGCCGTCACCCCGATAAACGCGGGGGCTGCGTCGGCGATCCATCGCGGCTAAAATTTTTTACCGGTTTTCTTGCGCCCACCGGCTGCGGCGAGGCAACCGAGTCGCGGCTAGGCGGCCGCGCGCTTCAATACGTCGAGCCGGAGCGGCTGCTTGTCGCCGAGCCACAGCGCATAGATCGTGTGGTCGTCATAGGCGCTGCCGGCGAGTGGGTGAACCAGCACGTCGAGCCCGTCGCGGTTCAGCATCAGCCACGGTACGATGCGGGCGAACTCCTCGGTCGAGAACACGACCTGGTACATCGACACCGCGTGGGGCCCGACCGCTTCGTCGTGCCAGCTGCCGATCGTCACCGCCGGAAAGGCGACGGCGACGCCCTCGCGTAGCTTTGCCGCGACCGGTTTGGTGTTCGCCGGGTCGTAATAGATGTGCGCGTGGTAGCCCTTGATTACCGCCGGGTCGGCAAAAGCCATCGTCTTTCTCTTCAGCCCGGCAGGGCGGTGTTGCCCGGCCCGAGCGCGCGTTGCATCAGCACCGAGTCGATCCACCGCCCGAACTTAAAGCCGATGCCGGTCATCACCCCTATATGGGTAAAGCCCAGCGCCTCGTGCAGCCGGATCGACGGCAAGGTGTCGGCGCCGCCGATCACCGCGATCATCTGGCGGTAGCCGAGCGCGGCCGAGCGCTCCAAAACCGTCGCGAGCAGCGCTCGGCCGACCCCGCGGCCAACCTCGCCGGCGTCGATATAGATCGAGTCCTCGAGCGAGAAGCGATAGCCCGAGCGCGCCCGGTACGGGCCGGCATAGCAATAACCGGCGACCCGGCCGTCACGCTCGGCGACAAAATACGGCAGGCCGCGCGCCAGCAGCTCGCCGCGGCGGCGGGCCATCTCCTCGACCGTCGGCGGCATCTCCTCGAACGAGGCGACGCCGTGCAGCACATGATGCGCGTAGATCGCCGCGATAGACGCGACATCGGCGTCGCGCGACTCCCGGATCAGCAGATCGCCGCTCATCAGACCGCGCTTTCCGTCAGCCGCCGATCACCCGCTGGGGCTTGCCCTCGAGAAAGCCGGTGATGTTCTCGACAATCTGCGGGTAGGAGCTGCGGTAGTTCTCGTCGGTGACGTAGCCGATATGCGGCGTCAAGATCACGTTCGGGCAGGTGCGCAGCGGGTGGTCTATGGGTAGCGGCTCCTTGTCATAGACGTCGAACCCGGCATAGGCGAGCCGGCCCTCCGTGAGCGCGGCGATTACCGCCTCGGTGTCGCAGATCGGGCCGCGCGAGGTGTTGACCAGGATCGCGCTCTTCTTCATCAGCCCGATCTCGCAGGCGCCGACCAGTCCCCGGCTGCGCGGGCTCAACACCAGATGCACGGAGAGCACGTCGGAGCGGCGGAACAGCTCGTCCTTCTCGACGCGCTCGACCCCCTGCTCGGCGGCCTTTTCGGCGGTCAGGTTCTGGCTCCAGGCGATCGCCTTCATGCCAAAGGCGAGACCGACGCGGGCGACTGCGCCGCCCAGCCGCCCCAGGCCAAGACAGCCAATGGTCTTGCCGGCGAGCCGATGGCCGATACGGGTCTGCCAACCGCCCTGGCGCATCAACGCGTGGTCCTCGGCGATGCGGCGCGCGGCGCCGAGGATGAGGCCCCAGGCGAGCTCGGCGGTGTCCTCGTTGCCGCCGCCGGGACCGCCGGTGCCGCAGACGGTGACGCCCTTCGCCTTGAGCGCCTCCATGTCGAACGAGGCGTTGCGCATGCCGGTGGTGATGAGGAGCTTCAATTTCGGCAGGCGGTCGACCGTCGATTTCAAAAACGGCGTGCGCTCGCGCATCGCGCAGACGATCTCACTGTCGGCGAGCGAACGGACCACGTCGTCCTCGTCGGCGAACGGGAAGCGCTCGACCGCGATCTCGATGCCCTTGTCGCGCAGCGGCGACCAATCCGCCATGTCGAGCGCGACGCCCTGGTAATCGTCGAGGATGCTGACGCGCATCGGCGTTCTCCCGTGCATGTAATTTGCAACGCTGAACCAGTTCTACCGCAGATTTTTCACCGCGGAAACGCCTGGGGCGGCCCCCTCCCTAACCTCCCCCGTGTCCACGGGGGAGGAGCACGCCGCCACAGCGGCGGGCGGTGGGGGCCGGCGCTATCCGAGATCGCTTACCTCAGCAGCGGGGCGTATTTGTCGAGGACCTTGAGGATTTCGTCGCGGCTTTGGTCGGGGATTTCGAGCACCGCCTCGTGGATGCCGGCCTCCCGGTAATCGGCCAGCGCGGCGGCGTCGGCCGGGGCGCGGAACACCGAGATGAACAGCTCGGAGAAATCGCGGCCGTGCTTGTCGGCCATCGCGCGCAGGCGGCCGATTTCGTGGCGGATGTCCCAGCCGCGCTGCGGGCGCGGGAACCAGCCGTCGCAATACTCGACGACGCGGCGCAGGGTGTAGTCGCTCTCGCCGCCGAGAAGGATCGGCGGGTGCGGCCGCTGCGCCGGTTTCGGCCACGACCAGACCGGGTCGAAATCGACCATCTCCCCGTGATAGGCGGCCTCTTCCTCGGTCCACATCGCCTTCATCGCCAGAATCCGCTCGCGCATCAGTTTGAAGCGGGTTTTGTACTGGGCGCCGTGGTTCTCCATCTCCTCGACGTTCCAGCCGCCGCCGATACCAAACACAAAGCGCCCGCCCGACAGGCGGTCGAGGCTGGCGACGCATTTGGCGGTGACGATCGGGTCGCGCTCGGGAATGAGGCAAATGCCGGTGCCGAGCATCAGTTTCTTGGTCGCCGCGGCGGCAAAGGACAGCGCGACGAACGGGTCGTAGGTGTGCGAATAGCGCTTGGGCAGCTCGCCGCCGCCGCCGAACGGGGTCTTGCGGCTGGTCGGGATGTGGGTGTGCTCGGGGACGTAGAGCGAGCCGAAGCCGCGGTCTTCGAGCGCGCGCGCCAGCTCGGAGATGTCGATGCCGTAATCGACCGGGAAATAGAACACGCCGATCCGCATGGTGTTGTCTCCTGAAAGGGTGGTTCGAGGCTCGCCGCGACTATCGTTCGCAGCCCATGCACGCGCGGCCGATTAAGCCGCACCGAGGATGCTTTTGCAGTATCGGCGTGACTACGGCGAAAGCAATTGCCGAAAATTTGCGCCGCCGCCACACCGGCCGCTCGCGGAATGGTGCCGGTTGTCGCACCCTGGCGACTGGCACGGTTCTTGTTGTTGGTAGGGTAGGTCCGGGCCGCCACGCTGGCAGCCGATCCGGGCCGGGATCGCCGGATCGCTTCCGGACCTCATTCCCGGACCAGCTTCCCCCGTGGAACGGCAGCGAACAAAAGATCGTCGCTTGCGCCGTGTTATGGCGGGGGTGGGCCGCTCGCGCTAGATTGCCGATACAAAGCCAGACCCTTCGGGGTGTCGGATGCGGATCGCGCTCGCCTTTGTTGCGTTCGTCGCGGCTTCGGTCGCCGGCATCGCCATGTCCGCGGCGGCCGCGGTGGCGCTGGTGCTAGCGGTCGACGTCTCCGAAAGCGTCTCGGCCGACCGCTACATCCTGCAGCACGACGGCATCGCCCACGCCTTCGAGACGCCGCAGCTGATCGAGACCATCGCCGCCGTGCCGGGCGGGATCGAGGCGCTGGTGCTGGAATGGTCCGACCCCGACAAGATCGCGATCACCGTCGGTTGGACCCGCATCGCCAACAAGGCGAGTGCAGCGGGCTTCGCCGCCGCGGTGCGGGCGACGCAGCGCACCTCGCACGGGCTGACGGCGATCGGCTCGGCGATGCTGGCGGCCGCGGCCGCGTTCGATCACATGCCCGAGCCGGCGTCGCAGCGGGTGATCGACGTC
>JBBRPG010000188.1:0-7438 GCA_038228485.1 Alphaproteobacteria bacterium | reverse complement strand
GACCCGGCCCGCACCAACGACCCCAAAACCAAGGAAGACGCCGGGCTCGGCTTTTGTCTGGGACGCGGCTACTCGCTGGTGTGGTCGGGGTGGGATCCGGGCGCGCCGCGGGCCAATAGCGGGCTCGGCGCCGAATTTCCGGCCGCGCTCGACCGCGGCAAGCCGCTGACGCAGCGCATCCGCGACGAATTCCATATCGGCACCCGCGCAGCCGGCGACGGCAGCGTGCGCCGCCTCTCCTACCCGGCTGCCTCGACAGAGCAGCCGCAAGCGCGGCTTTGCGTGCGCGACCGCGAGAGCGACCCGCGCCGCGAAATCCCGCGCGACCGCTGGGAATTCGTCGATGACCGCTCGATCCGCCTGCTGCCGGACGGCGCCAAGTTCGAGCCGATCAAGATCTACGAGCTGTGGTACCAGGCGACCGGCACGAAGGTGCTGGGCATCGGCTATGCCAGTGTGCGCGATCTGGTCTCGTTCTTCCGCTACAAGAGCGCCAACCGCGGCGGCATCCCCAACCCGCTGATCTCGACGATGAGCGAGATCAAACACGCGCTTGCCTTTGGGGTGTCGCAGAGTGGCCGCTTCCTGCGGCATTTCCTCGAATTGGGGATGAACGCCGACGACGAAGGCCGCCAAGTTTTCGACGGCGTGTTCAGCCACGTTGCCGGCGCCGGCAAGGTGTTCGCCAATCACAGCTTCGGGATGCCCGGCCGCACCGCGACCCAGCACGAGGACCGGCTCTACCCCGAAAACTGGTTTCCGTTCAGCACCGCCAAGACGGCCGACCCGGTGTCCGGCCGGATTGCGGCGCTGCTCGGGGGCGCAGCGACCGACCCCAAAATCATCGAGACCAACAGCGCCACCGAGTACTGGCAGAAGGGCGCGTCGCTGATCCACACCGATTCCGGCCTGCGCCGCGATCTGCCGCTGCCGGACAATTCGCGGGCCTATCTCATCGCCGGGACGCAGCATGGGGGGCGGCCGGGGGCCGACCCGCGCCCGGGCCCCTGCGTCAACCCGCGCAACCCGCACAGCGCCACCCCGGCGCTGCGCGCGCTGTTCGCCGCGCTCGAGGAGTGGGTGGTCCGCGGGGTCGCGCCGCCGCCGAGCCGGGTGCCGTCGCTCACCGTCGGCACTGCCGTCACCGCCGACGCGGTCAGGATACCGCCGGTCGACGGCTTTGCCCATGCGCCCGGCGCGAACGGCATCCTGCCGCCGGTCGACTGGATCGATCCGCCCGAAGCATCGCCGCCGGCGCCGTACACGACCTTCGTTTCAGCGGTCGACGATGACGGCAACGAGGTCGCCGGCATCCGCCTGCCCTCGATCGCCGTGCCGCTCGCAACTTACACCGGCTGGAACGTCTACAAGTCGCAGCCGGACGAGCTGGCCGACCGCGACGGCTCCTGCATCCCGTTCGCCCGCACCAAAGCCGAGCGCGAGGCCGCCGGCGACCCCCGTCTCTCGCTCCAGGAGCGCTACGGCGGCCGCGACGCCTATGTCGAGCAGGTCAGGGCCGCCACCGCCGCGCTGGCCGCCGAAGGGCTGCTGCTGCGAAGCGACGCCGACGCTTTTGTGAGAGTCGCGGAAACCTGCGACAAGTTCTAGGCGCTTGCCCCCACGCGCGGATCGCGCCAGCATCGAACCCGATGCCGATAACGGCACGGGAAATCGCGGGTGGAACGCATGCGCTCATTCGGGCTGGCCAGCCGCCTTATTGCGGCCGTGGTGTTGGCGGGTCTCGGCTCGGCCGCGGCGAGCGCCCAGATCATGATCGTCGGCAACGATCAGAAGCCGGGTCTGGACGACAAGGGCGCGCCGACGATGGCCGGCCCCGGCAAGGACAGCCTGTCGATCATCGACATGTCGAAGCCGGCGGCGCTGCGCATGATCGCAACGATTCCGCTCGACAACACCATTGTCGGGCCGCCGACCAATCTGGCGATAACCCCGAACCGCGAGGTGGCGCTGGTCGCCAATTCGGTCAACGGCGTTCAGAAGGACGGCAAATGGGCGATCGAATCCGATGACCGGATGTTCGTCATCGACCTGAAGGCAAACCCTCCCGCGGTGATCGAGACAGTCAAACTGGGCAAGCGGCCCTCCGGCATGGCGATCAATGCCGCCGGCAATCTGGCGCTGGTGACCAACCGCGACGACGGCACGGTCTCGGTGCTGTCGATCAGCGGCAAGGAGGTCAAGGTCGCCGACACGGTGACGGTCGGGGACGGCAAGGAGTCGGTTGCCGCGGTCGCCATCACTCCGGACGGCAAGCGCGCTCTCGTCGCCAAGGGCAACGCCAATAAGGTTTCGGTACTGGCGATCGACGGCGGCAAGGTCACCTACAACAAGGAGGAACTGCCGGTCGGCATCTTCCCCTACAATGTCGCGGTCACGCCGGACGGCAAGATCGCGATCGTCGCCAATACCGGCAACGGCGGCAGCTCGGACGGGCATGCCGATACGGTCAGCGTGATCGACCTCGAAGCCAAGCCGATCCGCGTCATCGACCACGTCACCACCGGCGACTCGCCGGAGGGGTTGGTGATCAGCCCGAACGGCACCCTCGCCGTCACCATCGAGGCGCGCGGCTCCAATCGGCCGAAGGACAGCTGGACATACCATCCCGGCGGCGCCGTCGGCATTCTGCGGATCAACGGCAAGAAGGTGACGTGGATCGGCGAGGTCACGGTCGGCGTGTTGCCGGAGGGCGCGGTGTTCAGCGCCGACGGCAGCTACCTCTATGTCGGCAATTTCTTCAGCAAGAACCTGTCGATCCTGCGGGCGAGCAACGACACGCTGGTCGATACCGGCGACAAATTCGACCTGCCGGGACAGCCGGCCTCGATGCGCGGCGGCCCCCAATAGGCCGGGTCATTTCCCCACTGCCCGCCGGGCGAGGCCGGCGAGCAGCGTGAGGCTCGCCGAGTAATAGTTGTCCTTGTCGCCGATCGTCGGCAGCGGCGGTGGAGTGGGCTCATGCCGCGAGCGGACGAGCTGGATGATCGCCTGAAATCCGGCAGGGGCCGCAAACGACGCGACGCTGCCGTCGTTGACGTCGACCCAGGCAGGGATCGGCTTGTCGGTGAACGCGTCCCAAAACTTGACTTCGGGGCTGAGCCGCGCGTTCGTCGCCTCCCGGCCCCAAATCAGGTAGAGCGGGATGCGGATCGCATCGAACCCGAAGCGCGGCGGCAATGTCGGCTCGGCGGAGACTTGCCAATGCTCCCCGACCACGACCCAGTCGGACGGCAGTCCCCACTTTCCGAACCGGGCTTTCGCTAACAGCATCAGGCCATCACGCCGCAGCCGCGCCCATTGCGGCGACGGGTCGATGCGGGGAAATTCCGCGAACGCGGGATAGATGTAGTAGGACGGATTGACGATCCGCCCCCCGTCCGCGGTCTTGAACCCGTCAGCGCCGGGAAGCAGCACCAGCCTGCCGCCGATCTTCTCGATCAGTTTGCCGCGGATGTCGGCGAGGATGCGGCGCGCCTCGTCGCGGTATTCGCGATGACGCCAGCGGTGAAACGCGCGGGTCAGCGCCCAGGCGATCAGGATATCGCCGTCCGACGCGTTGTTGGTATCGGCAACCGGGTTCTGCTCGTTGTCAGGGTCCCAGCGCCAGGAGAACAATGCGTTGTCCTTGCGCTGCAAGCGGTCGCGGGTCCAGCCCCAGATGCGGTCGAACGAGGCGCGGTCGTCAAATTCCTCGGCGAACAGCATCGCCCAACCTTGGCCTTCGGTGTGGCTGACGGCCCGGTTGCCGGTATCGAGCACGCGGCCGTCGGCGGCAATAAAGCGGCCGCGGTATTTCGCCCATTCGGCGGCCAGCGGATTGTCTTCGGCCGCGGCGATCCGCGAAATCAGCAGCAGCGCTGCGAGCAGAAAAGCAAAACCGAGACGAAAGGCCCGCATCGTTCCCGGCGGATAAGTGGAATTATTCGTAGCGTCCGTAGCGAAGGGTCAACGGCGCGCCGTTGACCCGCGGGGTTCCGTGCAGCCGCGCGGTAAAGGACTGGTCGCCGCCCTGCTCGCCCATCCAGCCGCCGTATAGCCCCTCGAGGATGGCGACGAACCAGCCGCGCCGATGCTCGCTTTGCGGCACCAGCGGGTAGGCGCCGTGGGTGATCTCGATATATCCGTCGGCTTCCGTGAGCCGCATCCAGCCCCAGTCGATGCCTTCGAGGACGCTGTTGATGTCTTCTTCAAGCTCTTCAAGGCTGTCACAGCGGCGCAGCGGCAGCAGCCGCGCCATCTTGCCGCCCACTGTCGCGAGGAAGCGGTCGGCCTCGGCCGGATCGGCCCGCTCCTCGAACTCGGCGAACATCGCCGCCATGAAATGCACCCATTGGCGCGAGCATTGCTGCCGGGCGTAGTAGTTGAGCGAGAGCAGTTCTTCGTCGAGGGCCGAGCTTGCCATTTTCGTCTCCTGCGCACCGGCCGCCAAGAGATAGCCTGCGATGCAGGGCCACTCCAGTTCTATTTAATGGCGAGGCCTATTTTACAGATTGCGGCTCGCCGAGCGTTTCCGCCCAATGCTCGTCGGTCGCGACGACGGGTTCCTCGATCATCCGCTCGGGGATTTCCCAGACCACCGTGCGCGGCGGCGTCTTGGCGAATTCGGGTTTGGCGAAGTAGGCCATCGCCGCGTTGACGACCCCGCCGCCGTCCTCGGCCGCGTTCTCGACCGGGCCGTTCAGCGCCAGCGAGAGAAATTGCACGAAATTGGCGCGCCGCGAAAACGACGTGCCGACCACAGCGATCTCCGGCGCCGGGATGTCGTCGAGCAGGCCGACATTGGCGGCGGCCGATTGCTCGACGATGGTCGCCGTCTCCTCGTCGCCGCGCGGCCGCAGCGGCCAGCGCACCCGGTCGAGCCCGGCCAGCCGGATCAGGTCGCCGACCCGCTCGCGCGGCGTGTCGGTGGTGACGCGGAATTCGGCCTTTTGGCTTGGCTTCACGTCCGATTGACGCAGCGAGATGGCAATCGCCTCGGCGGCCGCCTTGGCGCCCTTTTCGTTCCAATGCGTGTCGGTGCGGTAATAGCGCTCGCCGGAGACCGCCTCGATCGGCTTTTCGATATCGACGACGGCGATGCCGGCTTGCTGCAATTGCGCCGAAAAATCTGCCAGACGGGCGCCAATTGCCGTTGGCCGGTCGACGCCGCACAGCTGGGCCGCCTCGACCCTCGACTTGTCGGGCACCGGCACGACCGCAAGCCGGATGTTTCGGCTTTGCAAAAATGCGGCGACTTCTTCGACCATCTTCAGTCGGCGCGCGGCATTGGCGGCGCGGTCGGGGCGGAGCACCAGCTCTTCGGTAAGAAATAGCCAGTTGCCGCAGCCGCGGCGCACCCTGGCTCCAAGATCGCCGACCGCGACCCAGGCGACCACGCGGTCGAAGGTGACCAGCGGGTCCTCGAGCGGGTTGGCCTTTTGCAGGACGTGATTCACCGCGCTCGCCGTGTCGCCGTTGGCCAGGGCCGACCACGAAAAATCTTCCGCCGGCACCTCGCCGCGCTTGGCGACGAGCGTATAGAGGCTGGAGGCGAGGCCGACCAACAGGATCGCCAGCAATGCCACGCCGGGCAGCATCAGGGGACGGATCCGTAACGGCATCGTCCTCGCCGTGGTCGTTCCAGCAGCAATACGGGGCGGCGCGAGCGGACCGACGGGGATTGTCATCGCCTCGCCCTAGAATTGAAAATACAGGAAGGGCACGGTCTGGTGGCCCATCATCACCGCGATCGCATACAGAAAGAGCGCGATCGGCCACAGCGCCTCCCACCACTCGCCGGTCGGCTCGAGGCGCGGGAAGAACCGGGCCTTCACCGCCGGCCAGAACACCACGATCGCGGCGATCGCCATCCATGTGATGTGCAGCGGCCGCAAAGCGACCGCCAACTGGTCGCTGAGGCCAAACCCGTTGAACCCGACCTGTCCCGACAGCATCGCCACCGTGCCGCTCCAGCTCGTCGCGCGGAACGGCGTCCAGGCGAACAGTACGGTCAACAGGGTCAGCGGATAGGACAGCACGCTCGGCCACCACAGCCCGCGCTGGTTCCACCACCGCGCCAGCGCCAGCGCGCCGCCGTGGATGCAGCCCCACAGCAGAAACGACCAGCTCGCGCCGTGCCACAGCCCGCCGATCGCCATCGTCAGAAACAAATTGGTGTAGGTGCGGACATCGCCGTAACGATTGCCGCCGAGCGAGATGTAGAGGTAGTCACGCAGCCAGGACGACAGGCTGATGTGCCAACGCCGCCAGAAATCCTGGATCGTCACGGCGAGATACGGGTTGTTAAAATTCTCCGGGTACTTGAACCCCAGCATGCGCCCGAGGCCGATCGCCATCGCGCTATACCCGGCGAAATCGAAGAAGATCTGAAACGCAAAGCAGATATTGCCGAGCCAGGCGTCGACGAAGGTCGGGCTCGGCAAATCGAACGCCGCCTCGACGATTGGGGCCAGCGTGTCGGCGATCAGCACCTTGACGGCAAAGCCGAGCATGAACCGGCGCGCGCCGATCGACAAATCCTCGAAGGTCAGGCTGCGCTCGATCAGCGCCTTGTCGACCCAGGAATAGCGGATGATCGGCCCGGCGATCAGGTGCGGGAACATGTCGAGATAGGCGGCAAAGCTGATAAAGCTCGGCTCGGCCGCCACGGTCTTGCGCCGCACGTCGATCAGGTACGAAACCGCCTGCAGCGCGGTGAACGACAGCGCGATCGGCAGGATCACGTTGGTCCACGGGATCGGGCCGCTATGCAGCGACGCCAGCACCCCGTCGGCCGTTTGGACCAGCAGGTTGGCGTATTTGAACCAGCCGAGGCAGGCGAGGATCGCAATCGTGCCGCCCGCCAGCACCAGCCGCTGACGCCGGTCGCCGGCAACGGCGATCACCCGGCCGAGGAACCAGGCGACAAAGGTGATGCCGACGATCAGCAGCAGGAAGACCGGCTTCCACCACGCATAGAACATCCAGCTGCCGCAGCACAGCGTCAGGTTCCGCGAGCCGCTCGGCGTCGCCAGGTAGGCGAACAGGAACAGCGGCAGGAACAAGGCGAGGAATTCGACGGAGGAAAAGACCATCGGTCTTCCAAGCAGCGGCGCGTAGGGGGTTGAGCGTTACGGCCGGAACGGAGCCTGCTCGTCGCGCTGGGCGACGACCTGGCGCCCCGAGGCGGACGGCGTCACGAAAATGCTGTAGCGGTCGCCGGCGACCAGCGCGCCGAGCTTGGCCGGCACCGCTTGCGCCGGGTCGCCGCACGCCGCGGCGAGCTCGACGTTGACCGGATTGACCATCCGCCGGCCGACCGCCCCCGGCGCGACGCCGGAGACGACGGTTTGATGCTGGTCACCGGCGACGAGCGCCTCGTCGGAGCAATTCTTGTCGAGGTTGAACAGCCCGAGCGACGATTTCATCGCGTTGAAAT
>JBBRPG010000187.1:0-7538 GCA_038228485.1 Alphaproteobacteria bacterium | reverse complement strand
GCCCCCGGCCGGCGCGCTCGAAGCCTGCCAGGCGCTCGGCAGCGGGTTCGATAACGTCGTCGCGTTTCATTCGCTGTCGAAGCGGTCGAGCGCGGCGGGGCTGCGCTCGGGCTTTGTCGCCGGCGACCCCAAGCTGGTCGGCTATTTCAAGCATCTGCGCGATTACGGCGGCTGCCAGGTGCCGCTGCCGATTCAGGCGGCGGCGACCGCCTTGTGGCGCGACGAAGCCCATGTGGTCGAGAATCGGGCGGCCTACCGCCGCAAATTCGACCTCGCCGAGGCGGCGTTCGCCGGCCGTTACGGCTTTTACCGGCCCGAGGGCGGGTTTTTCCTGTGGCTCGATGTCGGCGACGGCGAGGCCGCGGCGCTGCGGCTGTGGCGCGACGCGGCGATCCGGGTGCTGCCGGGCGGCTATACCGCCCGCGCCGCCAATGCTGGCTTCAATCCGGGCAGCGCGTATATTCGCCTCGCCATCGTTCATGACGAGGCCACGCTCGACGCCGCATTTGCGCGAATCCGCCGGGTGCTGTAGTCGAATGTGGTAATGGATTGATCCGACTCGGGCTTTCGGGGGAAAGCCGGGGTCGTCCGGTGGAGTGGTTGGGGGACCACGACATGCCTAAATCGGCGCCGTATCTGGGCCGCGGGCTCGGTCAAAATGTCGGGCGGCGCGTCGACCAGCGGATCGACAGCTGGAACGACCTCGTCGCGACCGGAAAGCGCCGCCTGCTCGAAGCGTTGGGCGCGGCCCTGATGCTGGTCGCCTTTCTGATTTTCCTCGCGCTGCTGACCTACCATCCCGGCGACCCGTCGTTCAACACCGCGGTGGAGGCGGCGCCGCGCAACTATCTCGGCCGCAACGGCGCGCTGCTCGCCGATCTGTTGGCGCAGTCCGTCGGGCTGGCCGGGTTCCTGATCCCGGCGGTCATCCTCGGCTGGTCATTCCGGCCGCTGCTGCAGCGCCCGCTCGGCGGCATGGCGCGGCGGACGGCGCTGGTGCTGCCGGCGCTGGTGCTTGCGGCGTTCGCCTGCTCGGTGCTGCGGCTGACCCCGGTGCCGATGCCGGCCGGCGCCGGCGGCATGGTCGGCTGGGAGCTGCTGCGGCTGGTTCGCGGCATCGGGCTCGGCATGGCCGCCCTGCCGCTGGCGATGACGGCGGCCGCCGCGGTGGCGTTGTTGCTGCTGTCGGTCATCGGGCTTTCCTGGGGCGATTGGCGCGATCTGGGCAGCGGCGCCGGACGCGGGGCGAGCCGGCTTGCCCGCGTCTCGGGGCAGGGGACCGCGGCGGCGGTCGGGCTCGGCCAGCGCCTGTTGGTGAACTGGCGCGCGTCGCGCCGCGAGCAGGCGGCGGCGAGACCCGCGCGGGCGCTCGGCCCGGCGCGGCCGCTGCCGTGGAACCAGCCGCCGCTGCGGGCTGGCGAGCCGCGCCCCGATGGGCCGCGCGCCGAACGTCGCGAACCGCATCTGGCCGCCGCGGCGCGCGCTGCACCGCCGCCGGCTGCTCCCGAACCCGCGGCAGGCCGGCTCGTCCGCTTTGTCATGCCCGGCACGCGCTCGCTCGTCGCCGGCAAGCGCGCCGAGAACGAGCGACAGACCATCCTCGACCTCGACGGCCAGCCGATCCTGCCGCCGATCGACCTCTTGGCCAAGCCGGCGATCGGCAAGACCGAGGCGATCGACGAAGAGGCCCTCGCCAAGAACGCGCGCCTCCTCGAAGCCGTGCTCGAGGATTACGGCGTGCGCGGCGAGATCGTCCAGGTGCGCCCGGGCCCGGTCGTCACCCTCTACGAGCTCGAGCCGGCGCCGGGGATCAAGGCGTCGCGGGTGATCGGCCTCGCCGACGACATCGCCCGCTCGATGAGCGCCATTTCGGTGCGCGTCGCGGTGGTGCCGGGGCGCAGCGTCATCGGCATCGAGCTACCCAACCTCAAGGCCGAGACGGTGTACCTGCGCGAGCTGCTCGATTCGCCGGCCTATGAAAAGCACCAGGGCCGCCTGGCGCTGGCGCTCGGCAAGGATATCGGCGGCGAGGCGGTGGTTGCCGACCTGGCGCGGATGCCGCACCTGTTGATCGCCGGCACCACCGGCTCGGGCAAGTCGGTGGGCATCAACACGATGATCCTGTCGATCCTCTACCGCATGCCGCCCGACCGCTGCAAATTCATCATGGTCGACCCCAAGATGCTGGAGCTGTCGGTCTATGACGGCATCCCGCATTTGCTGACCCCGGTGGTCACCGACCCGCGCAAGGCGGTGATGGCGCTCAAATGGACCGTGCGCGAGATGGAGCGCCGCTACCAGATGATGTCGAAGCTCGGGGTGCGCAGCATCGAGGGCTACAACGCGCGCATCGTCGAAGCGCGCGACAAGGGCGAAACCCTGGTGCGTAAGGTGCAGACCGGCTTCGACCCGGACAGCGGCCAGCCGATCATCGAGGAGCAGCCGTTCGACCTCGCCGAGTTGCCGCTGATCGTCGTCATCGTCGACGAGATGGCCGATCTGATGCTGGTGGCCGGCAAGGACATCGAGGCCTCGGTGCAGCGCCTGGCGCAGATGGCCCGCGCCGCCGGCATCCACATCATCATGGCGACGCAGCGCCCGTCGGTCGATGTCATCACCGGCACGATCAAGGCCAATTTCCCGACCCGGATCAGCTTTCAGGTCACCTCCAAGATCGACAGCCGCACCATCCTCGGCGAAGGCGGCGCCGAGCAGCTCCTGGGCCGCGGCGACATGCTCTACATGGCCGGCGGCGGCCGCGTCACCCGCGTGCATGGCCCCTTTGTCTCGGACGAAGAGGTCGAACGCG
This sequence comes from Alphaproteobacteria bacterium, assembly GCA_038228485.1. GTDB lineage: Bacteria > Pseudomonadota > Alphaproteobacteria > ATCC43930 > CGMCC-115725 > DATARH01. The sequence continues at coordinate 4,729 of JBBRPG010000187.1, read as the reverse complement.
TGGTCTCGGCGCTCAAGGCGCGGGCCGAGCCCGATTACGTCGAGGAGATCACCGAAGACGCGAGCGAAGGCGGCGGCGAGTTCTCCGGCTTCGACGACGACGGCGGCACCGGCGACCAGCTCTACGACCAGGCGGTCGCGCTGGTCACCCGCGAGAAGAAGGCGTCGACCAGCTTTGTCCAGCGCCACTTGCAGATCGGCTACAACCGTGCCGCCCGCATCATCGAAAAGATGGAGACCGAAGGCGTCGTCGGCGCCGCCAACCATGTCGGCAAGCGCGAGGTGCTGGCGCCCCCGCCGCGGTAAACCGGCGCGGCGCGGGTGCGGGGCTCAGGCCACTGCCTAATCTTGGCCTTATGATAACGGGTAGCGGATGCGCACTATCTCTGCCAGGCGCCGTGACCTCGTCCGGCTCTTGGCCCTCGCTGCCTCGGCCATGACCCTGCCGGCCATGGCGGATACAAGTCCCCCGCAACCAATGCGTCTGCTGATCCTGGGCAGCACGGGTTTCATCGGCCCGTACCAGGTCCGCTACGCGCTGGCTCGCGGACATCGCGTCACCATATTCAACCGCGGCCGTCAGAAAGAAGCCTGGCCCGGCCCGGTGGAAGAATTGCTCGGCGACCGGGATGGCAATCTCAAAGAGCTGGAGGGTCGCGAGTGGGACGTCTGCATCGACAATCCCACCACGCTGCCGGTCTGGGTGCGCGACGCCGCCGGCATATTGAAGGGTCATATCGGTCAGTATGTTTTCATCTCGACGATCTCGGTCTATGCGACCAGGGATAAGCCAGCCGACGAGAGTGCCCCGCTCGTGGCCTACAAGGGCCTCGACCCCATGGCCGAGACGGCCAAGTCGTTGAACGCCGACCCGCGGCTCTACGGCCCGCTGAAGGCACTCAGCGAAAAGGAGGCGCAGACCCAATACGGCGAGGTAGCCACCACGATTATCCGCCCGAGCCTGATCGTCGGGCCGGGCGATGAAACTGACCGCTTCACCTACTGTCCTATGCGGCTGGCCCGTGGCGGCGAAATCCTGGCGCCGGGCGACGGAAGCGATCCAGTGCAGTTCATCGACGCCCGCGACCTGGGCGAATGGACCATTCGCATGGCCGAACAGCGCATCACCGGCGTATTCAACGCCGGCGGTCCGGCTCAGCCCATCACCATGCAGCAGATGCTGGCCGGCGTAGCGCAGGGCGTCCAAGTCGATCCCAAGCTCGTTTGGGCGCCCCCGGCCTTTCTGGATTCCCAGCCAGGGCGAGACCTTCGGCTTCCACCGGCGCGACATCAGCCGCGCCATCGCCGTGGGCCTTACCCACCGCCCCCTGCCGCTTACCGCCGCCGACACCCTGGCTTGGTTCCGCACTTTGCCTTCGGAGCGACAGGCCAAACTCCGTGCCGGCCTTGCCAAAGAGCGCGAAGCAGAGCTGCTGACGAAGCTAAGGGCCTAGAGCCAATCTCTCGGTGCTCGTCTCTTCGCGCGACCAGCTGACCGAGGAGGAAATGCCGATGCCTGCTGATTCTCAGCATAAGCAGGTGGAACGCAGCGAAACCGGTCAGTTCGTCAAGGGCTGCTCGGGCAATCCGGCCGGGCGCGAGAAGGGCTCGCGCAATCGTGCGACGGTGCTGGCCGAGCAATTGTTCGACGGTGCCACCGATGCGCTCGCCAACAAGGCGGTGCAGATGGCGCTCGACGGCGACGCCGCGGCGATGCGGCTGGTGATTGGCCGGATCATCGCGCCGCGCCGTCACCGCCCGACCAGTTTCGCCCTGCCGGCGCTAGGCAGCGCCGCCGATTGCGCTCCGGCGATCGCGGCGATCGCCGCCGCCGCGTCCGAGGGCGCGCTCTCGACCGCCGAGGCCAGCGAGCTGTCGCGTGCCGGCCGCCGCCTGACGCCGGCGCCTCGCTGTTCGACTGGTATGCCTGGTCGCTGGCGCGGCGGCCGCGCGCTCAAGCGCGCACGGTCGTTTATGCAATAAGCGGCGATTCACGCCATTGAAGCGCCGCAAAGCCAGGGTCATTTTCCGATTAGAGCCGCCGTTCGGGCGGCAGCGGCAATAGGCGGCTCCCGATGAACTGGTTCTGGCAATTCTGCTGCTGCGCGGCGACGGCTTCGGTTCTGTTGCTGACCGCGCCCCAAGCCGCGATTGCCGCACCGGCGGCGCCGACGCCGCTCACCGCGCAGGATTCGGCGGAGCTGCAGCGAATCGCCGCGTATCTCCAGGGCATCCGCACGATGACGGCGAAGTTCCACCAGGCGGTCGCCAAAGGCGGTGACGCCACCGGCAGTGTCTGGGTGGCGCGGCCCGGCAAGATGCGCTTCCAGTACGATCCGCCGAACGAGCTGTTGATGCTCGCCGATGCCTTTTACATCTATTCGTGGGATCCGGAACTCAAGAGCATGAACAAGGTCGGCCTGCGGTCGACGCCGGCCTGGTTCTTGCTACGCGATCCGATCAGTTTCACCGGCGATGTGGCGGTCACGCGTTTCGAGCATAGCGGCAATACCGTGCGCGTGTCGGTCGTCCAGGCCGCCGAGCCGGAGCAGGGGTCGCTGACGATGGAATTTACTGAAAATCCACTAGTTCTGCGACAATGGGTGGTGGTTGATCAGAAAGGCGGGGCGACGACCGTGGCGCTGTCGGATGTGCAGTTCGGTATGGCGCTCGATCCCAAGCTGTTCCAATATCAAGATCCGTACAGTCGGTAAAAAATGACCATCGCGAACAATGAGTTGAGCCGGCCCTGATGTCTCTCCGCACGCCGCTGGTGGGGATTCCCACCTGTTTTCGTGAGGTCAACGAGCGCGTCATGTATACCGCCGTCGTGCGTTATCCGCATGCGGTGGTCGATGCGGCGGGCTGTCTGCCGATGCTGATTCCGTCAATCGGCGACAAGCTCGATGTCGACGCGCTGCTTGATACCATCGACGGTTTGCTGCTGACCGGCAGCCCGTCCAACGTCGAGCCTTACCATTACAAGGGGCCGCCGAGCCGCGAAGGGACGCTGCACGATCCCGACCGCGACGCGACGACCTTGCCGCTGATCCGCGAGGCGGTGCGCCGCGACTTGCCGGTGCTGGCGATCTGTCGCGGCATCCAGGAGCTCAATGTCGCGCTGGGCGGCACCTTGCACCAGCGCGTGCACGAGATGCCGGGGGGCAAGGTCCATCGCTCCGGGCCCGGGCCAAAGACGATGGATGAGCGCTATGGCCCGTGCCACCCGGTGAACCTGGCGCCGGACGGATTTTTCGCGGCGCTGACCGGCGCCGGTGAGATCATGGTCAATTCGCTGCACGGACAGGGGATCGACCAGCCCGCGCCCTCGCTCAAGGTCGAAGCAGTGGCGCCCGACGGCCTGATCGAGGCGGTAAGTCTGCCGGGCGCGCGATTTGTCGTCGGCGTCCAGTGGCACCCCGAATACAAGCCGCTCGCCAACCCGGTTTCGGCCGCTCTTTTCGCCGCCTTTGGCGACGCCTGCCGCGCCGCGAAGAGCCGCACCGGCGCGGAACGGCGCGCCGCCTAGGACGGTGCTCAACCCCGTATTTGGTTCCCCATTTAGGTATGCGTTTGACGCTGGGGACGCATGCGTGAATTGCATTATGACGCCCTCAGAGCGATCCCCACTTGAGTCTCAGAAGCGGAGAGGACCGACAAAGTCCTCTCAAAATCCGGCCCCGTCTCCCCTGCGGGCTCGGATGTCCCCCCAAGCGCTTCTGACAAGCTGGCGCCCGGTCTCCCCCCAGACCGGGCGCTGTTTGTTTGCGCTCCTCAGCCGGCCGATCCGGCGATTGCACGCCGCTTCGGCGGCATGGTCTATTCGCCCCATTCCCCCTTTAAGGTGACGGATCGGCGGATGCGCCTGGTGACCTGGAACATCAATTCGGTGCGGCTCCGCGCCGACAATGTCTGCCGCCTGTTGCGGGAGGTCGCGCCCGACATCCTCTGCCTGCAGGAGACCAAGACCCCGGACGAGCTGTTCCCGTCCGAGCCCTTTCATGCGCTCGGTTACGAGCACATCCACATGCACGGAATGAAGGGCTACAACGGCGTCGCGATCCTGGCGAAGTCGCCGTTTCCGAGCACCGCGACCCGCGCTTGGTGCGATCGCAGCGACTGCCGCCACGCGATCGCCGAGCTGCCGGGCGGGATCGAGCTGCACAACATCTACGTCCCGGCCGGCGGCGACATCCCCGACCCCGAGGCCAACCCGAAATTCGCCCATAAGCTGCGGTTTCTCGACGAGCTGACCGCCTGGTTCACCGAGGAAAGCGCCGCCACGCCCGGCCGCAAGATGATCGCGGTCGGCGACCTCAATATTGCGCCGCTCGAAACCGATGTGTGGTCGCACAAGCAGCTGTTGACCGTGGTCAGCCACACCCCGGTCGAGGTCGAGCGGCTTGGCAGGCTGCAAGCGGCGGGCGGCTTCGTCGACGCGGTGCGCCATTTCGTCCCGCCCGAGGAGCGGCTGTACACTTGGTGGAGCTATCGCAACCGCGACTGGTCGGCTTCCGACCGGGGCCGGCGTCTCGATCATATCTGGGTGACGCCGCCGCTGGTTCCCGCCCTGCAAGGCGCGCGCGTCTACCGCGAGATCCGCGATTGGGACCGCACCTCCGACCATGTCCCGGTGATGATCGATTTCAGCCTATGACGCCTTGTAGGGTGGGTAGAGCGCAGCGAAACCCACCGTTCTTTCGCCGATGCGGTGGGTTTCGCTGCGCTCT
>JBBRPG010000186.1:0-7554 GCA_038228485.1 Alphaproteobacteria bacterium | reverse complement strand
TCCTGGCCCGACCGACACGCCCTTGTTCCAGCGCCAGCCGGATCGCATGAAGGAGGCGCTGACCCGCGCCATCCCGTTCCGCCGCATCGCCCGGCCCGAGGACATCGCCGAGGCGGTGATGTTTTTCGCCGGCGGCCGCTCGGATTACATCACCGGCCAGGTATTAAGCGTCAGCGGCGGATTGACGATGGTGGATTGAGGGCCGATGTTTTGGTTGGCTGCCGCGTCGCTCCGATGCGGCAAGGGAAATCGAGGGGGAGAGCCGATGGTTCGGGGAATCGCAGCGTTCGGGTTTGCCGTCATCCTGGTCGCCACCGCCGGCAGCGCCGGCGCGCAGCAGCGCACAGGCGTTGACACGCCCGAGCAGAATGTCCGCGAGAGCCATCAATACGACCAGCTGACATGCTCGAACGGGGCCTTCCGCGCCAAGCGGATCGCGCAGGAATGCGGCCCGCTGCAGGGCAGCGAGTTCTATGACGGCTGCGTCGCCTCGTTCAATTGCGGCGGCGCGCGGCCGAGCGGCGCGCACTGGCGCAACGCACCGCCCTCGCAGACGACCCGCTAAAAGCAGCTCAGATAGGGCCAAGGAGGACAATCCGATGGCAGCAAATCCGGCTCCCGGCTGGGCTACGAAGCCCGAGCACCGCGTCGATCTCTATCCCGAGAGCAAACGGGTGCGCGTCACCTATGCCGGCACGATCATCGCCGACAGCACCGATGCCGTCCGCGTCGAGGAAACCGGGCATGGTCCGGTGATGTACATCCCGGCCAAGGACATGCGCCTCGATTTGATGAAAAAGACCGCGCAAAACACCTATTGCCCGTTCAAGGGCACCGCCTCCTACTGGACGGTGGAGGTCGGCAAGGGCGCCGAGGCGAAGAGCTCGGAGAACGCGATCTGGGGCTACGAAACGCCGTATGACGAGACGACCGGGCTTGCCGGGCATTACGCGTTCTACGGCAACCGGGTCGACAGCATCGAGGTCGGCTGACATGGCGCTGACGCAGAACTGGGTGGTCCGAAAACCCGGGGTATCGGCGCGCGGCGGCATCGTCGCCTCGCAGAACGGGGTGGCCGCCGAAATCGGCGCCGAAGTTCTGGGCGCCGGCGGCACCGCGGTCGACGCGGTGGTCGCGACCGCGTTCGCGCTGTCCGTGCGCGAGCCGTGGAACAGCGGGCTCGGCGGCATCGGCTTTATGGTGGTGCATCCGGCGGGCGGCGGGCGCGCCGAGGTCGTCGATTTCGGCCCGGTCGCGCCGGCCGGGCTCGACCCGGCGCTGTTTCCGCTGACCGGCGAGTGGCGCACCGAGCTGTTCACCTGGGCGCAGGTCGCGGACGACCGCAATGCGCACGGGCCGCTGTCGTTCATGATCCCGAGCGCGGTGCGCGGCTATGAGCGGGCGGTCGAGCGGTTCGGCCGGCTGCCGTGGCGCGACCTGGTGTCGCCGGCGGTGGCGCTGGCCAAGGAAGGTCTGCCGGTCGACTGGTACGTGACCCTCAAGGTCGCGTCCGCCGCCGCCGATCTGCGCCGCTACGCCGAAAGCCGGCGCGTCTACCTGCCCGACGGTCTGCCGCCGGTGAACCAGCCGAACGGCGCGCCGCCGCATCTCGACATGGGACGCTTGGGCGACACCTTGGCGCGTCTGGCCGAGGCGGGACCGGAGGATTTCTATCGCGGCGACATCGCCGCGCAGATCGCCGCCGATGTGAAAGCCGGGGGCGGGGTGCTGGCGGCCGAGGATCTGGCGCAGTGCCGGGCGCGCATCGTGCCGACGCTCGACATTCCCTATCGCGGCTACACCTTCCAGGCCGCGCGGGGCCTCTCCGCCGCGCCGACATTGGCCGACGTGCTCGACCGGCTGGCGAGCAAAAGTTTCGCCAAGCGGCCTGACGCGAATTACTTCGAGGCCGTCGTCGAGGCGTTGCAGCAGGCCTATGCCGCCCGCCTCGACGGGCTTGGCGACACCGAGCCGCCGGCGGAAAGCTGCACCACCCACATCACCGCGGTCGACAAGGATGGCGGCATCGCCGCGTTGACCACGACGTTGCTGTCGAGCTTCGGCAGCCGCTACGTGCTGCCCGGCACCGGCATCCTGATGAATAACGGGGTGATGTGGTTCGACCCCCAGCCGGGACGGCCCAACTCGATCGGTCCGGGCAAGCGGGCGCTCACCAATATGTGCCCGTTGATCGTCGCCCGCGACGGCCGCCCGCGCTTTGGGGTCGGCGCCTCGGGCGGGCGGCGCATCCTCGGCGCGGTGGTGCAGATGGCGAGCTTCATCGCCGATTTCGACATGAGCCCGGAGGAGGCGGCGCATTACCCGCGCATCGACGTCAGCGGCGCGGACGGGGTGGCGATCGACCGCCGCCTGCCCGAGCCGGTAATCGACCGGCTCAGCAGCCGCGGCCACGCGCAGATCGTCGAGCACACGGTCTGGCCGCAGCAATTCGCCTGCCCGAACCTGGTGCAGCGCGGCGAGGGCGGGGTCAACCACGGCATCTCCGACGCGATGTCGCCGTGGTCGGCGGCAGTGGCGGAGCCTGGCAAGGCGGTTTAGCGCCGCTTGCTTTCTCGTCACCTCGCCAACCGTGGGCTCGGCGAGAATGCCGGCGCACGATCATTTGTGTAGTCACCCGGGGCCGGCAGTCATCGGCTGAGTTTTACCCTCGATGACTACTTCTATCTTTCATTCGCGTTTCCAATACGTTGCACGTAATGATTGATTTGTAGGGATATTTTAGCCATCTTTTAACGAAGTTTAAACGGTCGGCCGGCGCCGACGGCATAATTCCTGTGAGGCCACGATGCCGCTCCCCTACCCCAACATCATCCCCGAAAATAACTTGCGTTTGCCGGATGCGCTGACGGTCAAGCATGGACCGGCGCCCTTGCTCAGCGCTTTTATTTTGGAGGGCGACAAGTTCGCCCGGGAGCAGGGGATCCGGTTGCGTCTGCGGCACGACTTCGACGAGTTGCTTTACGTGAACCGGCAATACGCTAAGGGCGACAGCTGGTATCCGCTCGTCGATGCGCTAAATCCCGAATACGTCGACCTCACCCCGGAAAACGCATTTTGGACCTCCGGCGAAAACGAGGCCGGCGAGATCGTTACGACCCGGATCACGCGCATCTACAACTGGATCGATACAAACCTCGAAGACCAGGCGCGGGCCTTTTGGTACGGGGAGGATACCGGGCAGCCCTGCATCGTAACGGCGGAGGCGGCGCGGCTGATCACCGGGGTGGTGGCCGGCGGCGGGGCCTTTTGGGTGCGGCCGGATTATCGCGGCAAGCATCTTTCCCATTGGATACCGCGGATCGGCAAGGCGTTGGCGTGTGCGCGGTGGCCGATCGAATGGCTCTTCTGCTACATCGGAATCGACCATGTCCGCAAAGGACTCGCGGTCAATTACGGGCAAAAACACTTGAGCCACAGCGTCTTCTATCCGGGATCGCCGCGGGGCGAACAGGTGCTGGCCTATACCGCGGCAGACGAATTCTACGAAGACATCGCCGAGCTGCTGGAAGCCAGATGGCTCGACTCGGCTTCCAAGGAAGGAAGGTCGTCGGTACCGAACCGTTTCGAACACATGGTCACGAATACTTCGTCCGTCGGGGTTTTCCAGGGCAACATCAAACGCTCGTAGCGCACCGGTTTCAGCGGCTTGCCGGCTTCATCCTCGTAATGCACCGCGCCGGTGATGAAATCGTAGCGGGGCTGCCCGGTCGTGGCCACCGACTGGTAGAACTTGGTAGCCCATTCGCCATAGGCTTTATCGGGCATGTTCTCGACCTTGTCGCCGAGCCCGCCCACGCGAAAATTATTGCCGATCCACTTATGTCCGTCGCCGATAAAGCGCCAGGTGGGCTCGGATGGACCCGGCCGGATGCCGGCGATCATCAATCTCGACAAAAGCCGGTGGGTGACCGCGAGAGAAATGACACCGGGATCGAAATGACCCAAGGAAACTCGCCATTTTTGCGCCAGTGGACGCATCGGATTTTGTTCGTCGGCGAAGAGGGACGAAAAATCCTGCGGCTCGACGCGAAAGCGCTCCATCGACGGCGGCGTTAATACCGGCGCGCAGAGCTCGGAGAGCCGGGCGACGACCTGCTCCGCCGAGGCTGAGATTTCCGATCGCCATTCGGTATCGAAGAACTTGAGGCGGAACAACTTAACCGGCGTCGTCACCAATTGCTGCTGCGCGGCGAGCAGCGCCTGCAATTCTACAGTGCGCGGATGAAGCTCGATTTCGACCAGCGACTGCTCGATGACCCGAAACTTGATAAAGCCCCGGTTTTTTACGGCAAACGCGACGGCGTCGTAATCGGGCTCCGCGTCGCCGAGCGCCGCGAGAAATTCGCTCGTGTCGGGCGACACCCATTGACCGTTGGGGGTTATCAGCATTGTCGACGGAGTCACCCCAATATCCTTTTCGTTAGGATCCCATTGCTATCAACGGCCATAAACTGTGCGCGGAGCTTAACCAAGTTGCCGTAAAGATAGGGTTAAGGCCGCGTCGGCTGCCGAACCCAGGCCTCCCTTTCGTCGGTGCATATGCCAGCAGATCCTGGGGATACGACGACCAATACGCTGGCAGCGGCGGCGGTGGACCAAGCGCCGCTGCCCCAGCGGCACGATCGGGCCATCGCGACCTGCGGACTGATGATCGCGACCGCGATGCAGGCAGCCGATGCCTTGATCGCCAATGTCGCGCTGCCTCGACTGGAGGCCGATTTAGGCGGCGGCCCGGAACTCGGCGCGTGGGTCATCACCGCATATCTCTGCGCCACGGCGGTGGTCGCGCCGCTCACCGGCTGGCTGCGCCGCCGGTACGGCGCCACCCGATTGTTCCCGGTGGCTATCGGTGCTTTCGTCATGGCTTCGCTGCTGTGCTCGCTCTCGCCGTCGGCCGGGGCAATCATCGCCTTCCGGGCGCTGCAAGGCGCGGGCGGCGGGGTTATCCATCCGTTATGCCAGGCGATCCTGCTCGACATCCACCCCAAGGCGCGGCATGGGCGCATGCTTGCGCTATGGGGTGCGGCGCTGATGGTCGGTCCGATTTTGGGCCCGGTGATCGGCGGGATCATCACCGATCTGACATCGTGGCGCTGGGTGTTCGCCATCAACCTGCCGCTCGGCCTGCTGGCGGTCTGGTGCCTGCGGCGGGTCCGGCTCGGGACGAAAACGGCGGGTAACGAGGCGATAGACGTACTCGGCATCGTGTTTCTGATGGTCGGCGTCGGCGCCCTGCAACTCTGCCTCGAGCGTGGGGTGGGGCGGTCGTGGCTTCAATCCCCCGAGACCATCACGGAGTCGGCGATCACCGTCGTCGCCTTCGCCGCGCTGCTGCTGCGGGCACGGCATTCCGGCTTTGCCGTGATCCAGACGGCGGTATTCCGGGATCTCAATTTCGCCACCGCCACTTTTTTTAATTTCATGCTCAGCGCGCTCTTGTTTGTCGCGGTGCTGTTCGTCCCGTTGCTGGGCCAAGGTCCCCTCGGCTTCTCAGCGGCGCTCGCCGGCGCACTGATCGTGCCGCGCGCGGTCTTGATGACGCTGACGATGCTGTTGGTCGGGCGATTGATCGACCGGATCGATTTGCGCATCCTGCTCGCTACGGGCTGGGTGCTGATGGCTGCGGGTCTGGCGATCCTGTCGGACCTGCGCCCCGACGACGCCATCTCCTGGATTCTCATCGGCAGCACGGTTCAAGCTGTCGGGGCGGGAATGCTGTACGCCCCGCTCAGCATGCTTGCCTTCTCCACCCTGTCGCCTGAGCTGCGGACCGATGCGACCGGCGTGTTCAGCCTGCTGCGGCAGGTTGGTTATGCCTCCGGTGTGGCCCTGATGACCGCGATCCTGAGGGTGAGGATTGCCAACGATCTTGCCGGCCTCCTGGCCCAGGGCGCCGGACCGGCGGAACCCGTGCCTGCGGCGGTCTACAATCTTGCCGCCTTGCAGGCCTATGCCGAGTGCTTCCGGATGATGGCGATCGCTGCGTTGATCGTCATCCCGGGCATTTTTCTGTTTCGGATCGGCCGGATCAACGCCCCGGTTGAAGAACCAAGCTAGGGCGCTACCCATAAGTCGAGCTTGATTCAGCCCGGGGGCGAAATCGCCCGCAAGACGTCCCTGAAAACGCCGGACTGCACTTGAAACGCTTGCGGGCTGTAGTCCTGGTAGTATCCCGCAGTCACCACGACAACGAGATCGAGTTCCGGGACGATGCGGATCGACTGTCCGCCTCGACCAAGCGCGCCAACCCAGTGGACCTCACGGCCATTGGGCAGCGAGCGCCCGAGAAACCATAGGTAGCCATAATATTGACCACCCGTGGCCTCGATTTTCGGTGCCGTCGAGGTCTCGATCCAGGCTTTAGAAACGATCTGACTGTCGTTCCAGTGACCGCCCGCGAGCACGAGTTGGCCGATTTTCGCCATATCGCGCGGCCGCAAGCGCAATCCCCCGCCGGCATCGCTGTCCCCCTTGTACCGGACCCACTCGACGCTGGTAATGCCCAAGGGCCGGAACAAGGTCTCGCGCGCAAATTCGTCAAGCGGGCGTCCGGTAGCCTTGCGGAGTATGGCCGACACCAGGGTCAGCGCGCCGGTGTTGTAGAAGTACTCTTGTCCTGCTGGGGCAGTCGCCGGAAGACCGAGGACGTAACGACACGGATCGGACGCCATGTGCATCCGCACCTCGTCGTTGTCGTCCTCGTTGCTCGGGATGGCCTCGACCCACTTCAGCCCCATCGTCATGGTGAGCGCGTGCACCAACTGGATGCGGTCCTTCTCGGGGGAACGCAAATCGGACAACTCGGGGAAGAAGCTGAAGATCGGTTCGCTGACGCTGCGTATCAGCCCGCGATCGATCGCGATCCCGAGTGCGAGCGACGCGACGCTCTTCGTAGCCGACTTGATGTTGTGCGGCGTGTCGGCGTCAAAGGTGACGTTTTCCACCCGCCGGCCATAGATCTCGTCGGAACCCTTGAAGTACCGCTCGAACACCAGCTTGCCACCGCGTGCGACCAGGAGGGCGTGCACATTGGCGCTCGAAGCCACGAGCCCATCAGCCATCCTGCACAGCGCATCGCGATCGATAAGCTTGTCGTCATTGGCGGAAGCGACGGGCCAGCCGTCGTCTCGCGCGACCGGAACACCGCAATCGCCGGGTGGGTCCGCGTATACCGGCAACGCGGCAAGCGGCGCCAGCGCAGTTCCACCGAGAAGTGAAACAAACTGACGCCGCCTCATTCGTCCTCTCGTTCGCGCCTTTTGTGGCCGCCCAAACATATCAGATGATCTTGCCAAGGCCCGATTGCCGAGGCGCAAACACGTGCCTCACCGATGTCAGCAAGGGGTAACGCGCGTCAATCCCAAATTTGGCTGCGCGCTAATAAGTCCACGCGCTAGGAGACGTCACTTGATCTGGCGTCTTAAGGCCCGGTCCGCGCTGGGTCGGCTCCAGCGGGACGCTCCGCTTTCTGCTGAGCCGGCAGGACGATGCGCACCCGCGTTCCGCGGTCTTCGCAGCTTTCGAGCGTCAGCG
>JBBRPG010000185.1:0-7635 GCA_038228485.1 Alphaproteobacteria bacterium | reverse complement strand
TGATCAAATTGCCTTCCTCGTAGATCAGCGCCGGGGCGGTCGATTGCAGCGTCAGGTCGCGGATTTCGCTCCACAGCCGCATCAGGTACTCGTAATCGCGCTTGATCTCGGCCTTCGAGCGCTCCGATCCGGCGGTGCGGACGATCACCCCCATGCCTTCGGGGATGTCGAGGTCCTCGAGGATTTCCTTCAACCGCCGGCGGTCGCTGATGCTGGTGATCTTGCGCGAGACGCCGCCGCCGCGCCCGGTGTTGGGCATTAGCACGCAATAGCGCCCGGCGAGCGACAGATAGGTGGTCAGCGCCGCGCCCTTGTTGCCGCGCTCTTCCTTGGCGACCTGCACCAGCATGATCTGCCGGCGCTTGACGACTTCCTGGATCTTGTAGTGACGCATCGAGTGCGAGCGGCGGCGCTGTTCGCCGGCTTCTTCGGCCTCTTCGTCGTCGTCGAGGGTTTCGACCTCCTCGGCCGCCGCCGGCGCTTCGGCCGATTCGAAGAACGGGTCGCTCGACACTACCGCCTCGATCGGCGCGGCCATCGCGACGTCGCCGGGCTCGCCCGAGATTTCCGGCTCCGCCGGCTCTTCCGTGGCGGAGGGAGGCTCGGCATCCTCTGCCGGTTCCTCGTCTTCGGCGCTTTCCGCGACAACCGGCACTGCCGCCGCCAGCACGTCGGCGATCTCGACCGGCGATTCGTCGATCTCCCGCGCCGTTTCCCCCAGGATTTCCTCCAGGATTTTCCCTGGAATTTCCCCCGGGTTTTCTCCCAGCGTTTCATACGGCTCGATGGGGGAGCCGTCGGCGGGAGCGTAGCCGCTTACCCCATCGGGCAATTCGGAAAGCTGGTCGACCGGCGGCGCATCGTATTCGGCGCGCTCGCGGTCGCTGACCGGTATCCGGTAGTAGTCGGGGTGTATCTCGCTAAAGGCGAGAAACCCGTGCCGGTTGCCGCCATACTCGACAAAGGCGGCCTGTAGCGACGGTTCTACGCGGGTGACCTTGGCGAGATAGATGTTCCCTTTGACCTGTTTTTTGGTCGACGACTCGAAGTCGAATTCTTCAAGCCGGTTGCCGCTGAGTACCACCACCCGAGTCTCCTCGGGATGGGCGGCGTCGATAAGCATGCGTTTTCCCATGCGGGTAAGCTCCGGGACGCGCGGCAGCGGTCGCCGCAAAGGCGGATGGCGGCGCGGTCCATTGTGCAAGGAAGCCGGGGCTGTCGGTTTTTGCGTCGCGGAAATCTGTCATCGGCGTCGCGTTTAAAACTCACGCCCGTCTTCGGGTTCAGCCAATTCGCAGCGCCCAGCGCTGAGGCAAGTTGTTTGCCGATCGTGCGGGCGTGCATCCCAACGCCGCCGGACGGCTGCGCCCGGTCGACGAAATTCACCGCGATGAATGTACCGGCGTATGCCCTCGACGACAATGATTTCATCCGGGATTTCATCCGGCGGCGAGACCGCCCTTGCCAAGGGCGGTTGGTTTTGCCATTGCTGGGCGCAGGTTTCAGCCGGTTCTCAGCCAAATCAGCGCCAAATCGGCCCCCTGGCAAATCGGCCTTGGAATAGGCTAAGTGTTGGCGCATAAGGGCCGCGCCGCCGTCAATCGGCATGGCGCGCCGCGATTCGGCCAAGGGCCTTAGTCGCCGGGCGCGAATGGAGTGGGCGCGGTTTGCGTACCTTGATCAAGCTCGTCCGCTTTCTGTTCGTCTGCGCCGTGCTCGTGGCAGTGATCGGCGGGGCGTTTGTCGGTCTCACCGTCTGGTATTTCGGGCGCGACCTGCCCGATTACCAGCAGCTGGCGCGCTATGAGCCGCCGATCACGACGCGGGTGCTGGCCGGCGACGGCCGCCTCCTCGCCGAGTACGCGACCGAGCGGCGGGTGTTCGTGCCGATCTCGGTCATCCCCAAGCGGGTGATCAGCGCCTTCCTCGCGACCGAGGACAAAAATTTCTACAGCCATCACGGCATCGATCCGATCGCGATGCTGCGCGCCGCGGTCACCGATATCGGCAAATGGCGCGGCAACCGGCGGCCGGTCGGCGCCTCGACCATCACGCAGCAGGTCGCCAAGAACATGCTGCTGTCGAACGAGCTGTCGTTCGAGCGCAAGATCAAGGAGGTGCTGCTCGCCACCCGAATCGACGAGGCGCTGCCCAAGGACCGCATCCTCGAGCTGTACCTGAACGAGATCTATCTCGGCGGCGGAGCCTATGGCGTGGCGTCGGCGGCGCTGACCTATTTCAACAAGCCGCTCGACGAGCTGACCCTGTCCGAAGCCGCCTTTCTCGCCGGGTTGCCCAAGGCGCCCAACAACTACAATCCGAAAAAGAACCAGCAGGCCGCGCGCAACCGGCGCGACCTGGTGCTCGACCAGATGGTCGAGGCCGGCTACGCCACCCCGGCCGAAGCGGCCGCCGCCAAGGCCGATCCGGTCACCGTGCGCCACCGCGAGGAAGCCGAAATCGTCACCGGCGCCTATTTCGCCGAGGAAGTGCGCCGCCAGCTGCTCGTCCAGTTCGGCGAAAAGACGGTCTACCAGGGGGGCCTCACCGTGCGCACCAGCCTCGACGCGCGGCTGCAGGCCGCCGCCGACAAGTCGCTGCGCGAGGGGCTGATCGCCTACGACCGGGCGCGCGGCGGCTGGCGCGGCGTGGTCGATCATATCGACCCCACCGGCGACTGGCCGGCGACGCTGGCGGCGCAGCCGCTGCCGGCCGGGGCGGCCACGGTCGGCTGGCAGCAGGCGATGGTAACGCATACCGACGCCGAGGGCGCCCATATCGGCTTCAAGGACGGCTCAACCGGGCGCATCCCGTTCGCGCAGATGCGCTGGGCCCGGCCGCTGCGCGACGACGGCACGATCGGCGCCTCGCCGCGCAACGCCGCCGACGTGGTCAAGCCGGGCGATCTGGTGCTGGTCGAGCCGCTGGCGCCAGAAGCGGCCAAGCCCGAGCCCGGCAAGCCCGAGCCGGCGGCAAAGACGCAGCTGCCGATCAGCAAGGTCGCGACGACGCCTGCCGCGCCGTCGGGCCGGTCCGCGGCATTGTTTAATTTGTGCCAGATCCCCGACATTTCCGGCGCGCTGGTCTCGATCGACCCGCATACCGGGCGGGTGCTGGCGATGAGCGGCGGGTTCAGCTTTGAGATCAGCCAGTTCAACCGCGCCACCCAGGCCAAGCGCCAGCCCGGCTCGTCGATCAAGCCGTTCATCTACCTGACCGCGCTGCAGCACGGCTACACCCCGTCGACCCTGGTGCTCGACGCCCCGATCTCGCTGCCGCAGGGACCCGGCCTGCCGATGTGGTCGCCGAGCAACTACAGCACCCGCACCTTCAACGGCCCGACGCCGCTCAGCGTCGCGCTGGAGAAGTCGCTCAACACCGTATCCGCCCGGCTCGGCGCGACGTTCGGCATGGACGCGATGGCCGACACGATCGAGACCTTCGGCATCATGGACCATATGCCGCGCGAGTATTCGATGGTGCTCGGCGCCGGCGAGACCACGCCGCTGCGCCATACCACGGCCTACGCGATGCTGGCGAACGGCGGCAAGCGCCTGACCCCGACCCTGATCGACAGCGTGCAGGACCGCAACGGCGTCACGATCTGGCGCGCCGACCAGCGGGCATGTACCGGCTGCGCCGGTATCGAGTGGGAGCATCAGGCGCCGCCGGTCATTCCGGACACGCGCGAGCAGATCGCCGATGCCGGCTCGGTGTTCCAGATCGTCGAGATGATGGAGGGGGTCGTCCAGCGCGGCACCGCCACCGTCGTCAAGGCGGTGGGCAAGCCGATCGCCGGCAAGACCGGCACCACCAACGATTTCCGCGACGCCTGGTTTGTCGGCTTCTCACCCGACCTCGCGGCCGGGGTCTACATGGGATACGACGATCCGGTCAGCCTCGGCGAAGGCGAGACCGGCGGCCACCTTTCGGCGCCGATCTTTCGCGACTACATGATGGCGGCGCTGAAGGACAAGCCGGCGACCGAGTTCCGCATTCCGCCGGACATGCAGATGTTCCGGGTCAACCCGGCGACCGCGCTGACCGCCGGCTCCGGCGAAGGCGCGGTGATGATGGCCTACAAACCCGGCACCGAGCCGGGCCGAGACCGCGGTCTCGGCCTGCAAGGAGTGCCGGGCGAAGGCTCGGGCGGCGCCACGGGCGAGGAAGGCCCCGTCGCCCGCGCGCCGGCAGCCGGCACTGGGGGTTTGTATTAAAGTCGCGTCATTGCGAGCGGCGCGAAGCAATCTCGTGCCGTCTCGGCCCTCTACCGAGGGAGATTGCCGCGTTGCCCTTCGGGCGCCTCGCAATGACGGCTTTGGTTTGATTTAGAGAGGAAATAGCGATGCGTGCAGAGACACTGGCCTTGGTCGAGGACATCAAAAAATCGCTCGCCTTGCTGCGGAGGCATCTTTGACTGGGATGCCGCGAACCGCCGGCTCGACGAGCTGAACCAGCAGGCCGAAGACCCCAAGCTGTGGGACGACCCCGAGGCGGCGCAGGCGATGATGCGCGAGCGCACCCGGCTCGACCATCTTGTCGGCGGCTATAAGCGCATCGAGCAGGAATACGCCGACGCCGTCGAGCTCATCGAACTAGGCGCGGCCGAGGGCGACGACGGCGTCGTCAAGGAGGCCGAGGCGAGCCTCGAAAAGCTGCGCGACGAGGCCGCCAAGCGCGAGCTCGAAAGCCTGCTGTCGGGCGAGGCCGACGCCAACGATTGCTACCTCGAGGCCCATGCCGGCAGCGGCGGCACCGAGGCCCAGGACTGGGCCGAGATGCTGCTGCGCATGTATGTGCGCTGGGCCGAGGCGCACGGGTACAAGGTCGAATGGGTCGAGGAGAGCGCCGGCGAAGGCGCCGGGATCAAATCGGCGACGGTCAAGATCAGCGGCACCAACGCCTATGGCTGGCTCAAGACCGAAAGCGGCGTGCATCGGCTGGTGCGCATCTCGCCGTTCGACTCGGCGGCGCGGCGGCACACCAGCTTTGCCTCCGCCTGGGTCTACCCGGTGATCGACGACAAGATCGAGATCGACATCCAGGACAAATACCTGCGCATCGACACCTATCGCGCCTCGGGCGCCGGCGGGCAGCACGTCAACAAGACCGACAGCGCGGTGCGCCTGACCTATACCGCGCCCGGCGAGGAACCGGTCGCCGTCGCCTGCCAGAGCGAGCGCTCGCAGCACCAGAACCGCGCCCAGGCCTTCGCCATGCTGCGCGCGCGTCTGTATGAGGCGGCGCTGGCCAAGCGCGAGGCGGCGACCGACGCGATGAACGCGTCAAAGACCGATATCGGCTGGGGCCACCAGATCAGGTCGTATGTCTTGCAGCCCTACCAGATGGTCAAAGACCTGCGCACCGGAATCGAGATCGGCAACGCCCCGGCGGTGCTCGACGGCGACATCGACCGCTTCCTCTCCGCCGCGCTCGCCCAGCGCATCGAAGGCGCCGACGTGCTGGCGAAGGGGTAGAGCCGTGGGGATGTTATATTGGCCTTTGATTTCCGCTATAATCCGCGCCACGTGCCGGGTTTACTCACAGAGGATAGTGATGTCCCCGCATAGGAGTATCGAGCCGCGATTAACCTACCGAGACTGGCCATGAGCGTGGCACACCTACAGCCGGACGCAGTCGCAGGGGGTTTCTATACAATGCGAGAGGCTGCGCGCCTTCTCCAAATGGAGAACGCACGCCAAGTCCGCGACTGGCTTACCGGACATACCCACAGTGGTGCCGGTCCGATCATAAAGCGACAATATGAACCAATCGGTGACATTCATGAGGTTGGGTTTCTCGATCTTATGGAAATCCGATTTGTGCATCATTTCCGGCAACAGAAAATTTCACTTCAGAGTTTGCGCCGCGCGGCCGCCAACGCTCGCAAACAACTCCAACAAGAGCATCCGTTTGCGACATCGAATGTCAAATTTATGTCAGACCGAAAGGAAATATTTCTCCATACCGCCAAGGAGACAAGTGATCACTTCTTACTTAATCTAATGACGAACCAAATTGAAATCTATGAAGCGTTGGAACAGATCTTGGCAAAAGGTGTCACCTTCGATCCCAAGTCGGCCATAGCTAATCGCCTCCAACCGCTAAGCGATTGCCCAAACGTAATCATCGATCCGCGGATTGCATTCGGGCGTCCCGTTGTTGCGCCGCGATTCGTCCCCACCGATACCTTATTTGCACTATGGAAAGCAGAGGACGGAAATTACAAAGCGGTAGCCGACTGGTTTCACATTAGCCGCGAGGCTGCTGAGGAAGCGGTCGAATTTGAGTTAAGGCTCGCCGCGTGAAAATTCGGGCCGACGAGCACGTCTCACCAGAGATTGTGCGAGCGGTCCGTACGTTGGCGCTTGGCCCCGATTGTTCCCTCGACTCCGTTTTCGATGCAGGACACGGTGGGCTGAGCGATGTTTCATGGGTCACGAAGTTCGCTCGTGAAGGCGGACAGGCGATCCTGTCTGCCGACACCGACTTTCATCGAAAGCCCCATCAGATCACGGCCGTTCACGATGCTGGATTGATCGTGATACAGCTACCGTCACGATGGGCAAATTCGCGGCGCGGGATGCAAGCGTCGCATATTCTTTACTGGTGGGAATGTGTCGAGGAAACATTGAAAACCGCCAAGCCGAGGGATTTTTGGCGCATCCCGTGGGGGTTTCCCGAAAGGCAGGAGCTTACGCGTCAATCCGTGAATTTCGGTCAGGCACAAAGGAAAGTTCGAAAAGCCAATCGACGTTCTCGTTAATAGGGAGAAATACCGGCGGCTGACGGCACCAGAACGCCGCGCAGCCGCCAGAAGGCGGCGGCGACCGCGAGCGTCGCGAAGCCGGTCAGCAGGAACAGGCCCGGCACGCTGACCCCGGCGGCGACCGGGGCGATCACCGCCAGCGCCGACAGCACCATCGCCGCGGCGTTGACGACGTTGTTGGCGCCGATGGCCCGGGCGCGGCGGTGCTCGTCGCCGGCGGTCTGCAAGAGCGCGTAGAGCGGCAGGATGAAGACGCCGCCCGACGCGGAAAGACCCAGCAAATCGATGAGGATGCGCCAATGCGCCGGCTCGGCGAGGAAGGCGCTCAGGGTGACGAGTTGCGCCCCGGGCGCGCCGGCGGGGCTTGCCGCCCACAGATCGATCGAGAACAGCGCGATGCCGAGCGCGCCCCACGGCACGATGCGGGCGCTGATCTTGCCGCGCAGAATGCGGTTGCACAGCAGCGAGCCGAACCCGACCCCGACCGAGAACACGGTGAGAAACAGGGTCACCACCGCCTCCTCGCTGCCGAGCTGGTGGCGGACATAGGTGGGGAATTGCGACAGATAGGTGGCGCCGACCAGCCAGAACCACGAGATGCCGAGGATCGAGCGGAACCGCACCCGCTCGCGCCGCGCCTCGGCGATGAGGCGGGCGGTGGCGGCGATAAAATTCCAGGTAATGCGGGCGCGCACCTGGGCCGGCTGCGTCGCCGGGATCGCCTGGCTGCTGCCCCAGGCGCCAAGCGCGATCAGCACGATGAGCCCGGCGATCAGCTTCGACCCGTGCTCGCCGGCGATCAGCATCCCGGCGATGGTGCCGAAGAGGATCGCGAGAAACGTCCCCGCCTCCACCAGCGCATTGCC
>JBBRPG010000184.1:0-7733 GCA_038228485.1 Alphaproteobacteria bacterium | reverse complement strand
GGCCCGAGCTCGGTGGCGAGCGTGCGCAGATGGGCGATCGCATGCGCGGTTTCGAGTGCACACAAAATGCCCTCCGTGCGGCCGAGGAGCTGCAGCGCATCGAGCGCTTGTTCGTCGGTGATGGCGACATAGCTGGCGCGTCCGGTGTCCTTGAGCCAGGCGTGCTCCGGCCCGACGCCCGGATAGTCGAGCCCGGCGGAGATCGAATGGGCGCCGAGGATCTGTCCGTCGTCGTCGCACAAGACGTAGCTCTTGGAGCCGTGCAGTACGCCCACGCGCCCCCGGTTGAGCGTCGCCGCGTGCCGCTCCGTCGCCAGCCCATCGCCGGCCGCCTCGACGCCGACCAGCGCCACCTCCGGGTCGTCGACGAAGCCAGCAAAGATCCCCATTGCGTTGGAGCCGCCGCCGACGCAGGCGACGCAGGCGTCAGGTAGACGTCCGGTTTGCGACAACATCTGCGCGCGCGCCTCGCGGCCGATCACCGACTGAAAGTGGCGCACCAGCATGGGGTACGGATGCGGGCCGGCGACCGATCCGATGATGTAGTGCGTGTCGGCGACATGCGTGACCCAGTCGCGCAGCGCCTCGTTGAGCGCGTCTTTGAGGGTCGCGGTGCCGGAATGCACCGGCACCACCTCGGCGCCGAGCAGCTTCATCCGGAACAGATTGGGCTGTTGCCGCGCGATATCCGTGGCGCCCATGTAGACGACGCAAGGCAGGTCGAACAGCGCGCAGGCGGTCGCGGTGGCGACCCCGTGCTGGCCGGCGCCGGTCTCGGCGATGATCCGGGTCTTGCCCATGCGCCGCGCCAGCAGCACCTGGCCCAGCACGTTGTTGATCTTGTGCGCGCCGGTGTGGTTCAGCTCCTCGCGCTTCATGTAGATCTTCGCGCCGCCGAAATGCCGGGTCAGGCGTTCGGCATAAAACAGCGGGCTCGGGCGGCCGACGTAGTGCTTGAGGTAGTAGTCAAGCTCGGCCTTGAAGGCGGGATCGGCCTTGGCCGCGTTGTAGGCCGCCTCAACCGCGAGTACGAGCGGCATCAGCGTCTCGGCGACATAGCGGCCGCCGTGGATGCCAAAATGTCCGTGCTCGTCGGGGCCGGCGCGGTAGGTGTTCGGGGTCTGCATCACCTTTATTGAACCACGGAGGCGCGGAGGTCACGGAGAAAAAAGACAACACCTCGACGCTATGGACGCATAGGTTTCGCGAAGGACGCTAAGCTTCAAGGCGTGCATAGCGCGTTCGATAATTTATCGTGAGACGGGGCAAGGCGCGAAGCTACCGCTGCTCGAAATCTCGCCATTTCGCTGACTCATCGCGAATTTTGGCGCTTCGCGCCAGGACGCCGCCTTCGCCTCCTTTGCGAAGCCTTTGCGTCCTTCGCGTTGCAGCGTTTCCTACAGGGCGGCCGCAGCGAGGAGAAAAGCGCGAATTTTGGCCGGGTCCTTTTCCCCCGGTGCCGATTCCACCCCCGACGACACATCGACCGCCGAAGCGCCGGAAATCCGCACCGCCTCGGGCAGCAACTCCGCGGTAAGGCCGCCCGACAGCATCCACGGCAGACGCCAGTCGCGGCCGGCGATCAGCTGCCAGTCGAAGGCGAGCCCGTTGCCGCCCGGCAGGGCATCGGCCCGGCGCGGCGGCTTGGCGTCGAACAGCAGCAGGTCGGCCGCGCCGTCGTATCTCGTGGCGGCATCGACATCCTCCGGTGCGGCGATTGAGATTGCCTTCATCACCCGGCGACCGAAGCGGCGCTTGGCATCGACGACCCGCTCGGGACTTTCGCTGCCGTGGAATTGCAGGATGTCGATCGGCGCCGCGTCGAGCACCGCCCGGATCGCCGCATCGTCGGCATCGACAAATAGTGCCACAAGCTGCACCCCTGTCGGCACGGCGGCGCATAATTCGCCGGCCCGCGCCGGATCGATCCAGCGCGGGCTCGGCGGGTAGAAGACAAACCCGACATAGGCTGCACCGCCGGCGACCGCAGCCGCGACCGCAGCCTCGCTCGACAGCCCGCAGATTTTTGCGGCGACCGTCATCACGCCACCGGCTCGGCGGGCAGGCGCACCGCCGCCGGCCGCGTACGGGCCGTCTCGAGTTCGCGCTCAAGCATCGCGATGCGCTCGCGCGAGCGCCGCGCCTCGCGCCGCCAACGCCAACCGCCGATCCAGGTCACCAGCTGGCCCACGACAAATCCGACAATGAGAGTTCCGATCACCAGCAGATAGAGCGGCAGTTGGATCGCAGCGCCGGGCAGCAGCCAGAAACCGAGCGACACGGTCTCGCGGTTCGACACCGCGAAAAGGATCAGCACCACCGCGACGAGGGCAAGGACGATCCACCAGAGGAATTTCATTCGAGCGCCCTCGCGCCGCCACCTTCCGTAGCCAACTTGGCCGGGCTTGACCTGTGGGCCTCCAGCCCACGGACTTGATCCGTGGGCATCCACGTCTTCTGTCCTACCCCTCGGGAAATAAAGACCTGGACCCCCGGGTCAAGCCCGGGGGAGGGGATTTTTTTAGGCCGCGTTCGCCCGCCTAATGGTTCAGCCGGTCGCGCAGTTGCTTGCCGGTCTTGAAAAAGGGGATGTGCTTCTCGCCGACCTGGACGCTGTCGCCGGTGCGGGGGTTGCGGCCGACGCGCGCGTCGCGCCGCTTGACGGAGAACGCACCAAAGCCGCGCAGCTCGACACGGTCGCCACGCGCCAGCGCCAGCGCGATCTCATCGAATATCGCGGTGACGATGATCTCGACATCGCGCTGGTATAGATGCGGATTGGTCTCGGCGAGCCGTTGGACGAGCTCCGATTTCGTCATTGCGCTCGCAGCTCCCCAAGGATTTGCATCGTTTCCTACGGTGCCAAAGGCTGGGGGAGGCGTCAAGCCGACCGCTGGCCAACGCGTTGACACCTCACCCTTTTACCCACGGTTATTTTACCGCGGGTCGGATCAGCCCTTGTCTTCGGCGTCGCCTTCAGCCTCGGCTTCGCCGTCGGTTTCGGCCTCGCCTCCAGCCTGACGGCGGCGGATCGCGGCGCCGAGAATGTCGCCGAGGCTGGCGCCGGAGTCGGACGAGCCGAACTCGGCCATCGCCTTTTTCTCCTCGTCGACCTCGCGCGCCTTGATCGACAGCGTGACCTTACGGGTGGCGCGGTCGAGTTGGGTGATCT
This sequence comes from Alphaproteobacteria bacterium, assembly GCA_038228485.1. GTDB lineage: Bacteria > Pseudomonadota > Alphaproteobacteria > ATCC43930 > CGMCC-115725 > DATARH01. Next base: position 4,561 of record JBBRPG010000184.1, on the reverse strand, counting down.
TGGCGTCGACCCGCTCGCCGACGGCGAAACGGTCGGGGCGCTGCTCGCTGCGGTCGCGCGACAGCTCGGACTTGCGGATGAAGCCGGGCATGCCGTCGGGCAGCTCGACATCGATCCCGGTATCCGAGGTGCCGGTGATCTTAGCGGTGACGACGTCGCCCTTCTTGATCTTGGACATGCCGGCTTCGAACGGGTCGGATTCAAGCTGCTTGATGCCGAGCGAGATGCGCTCCTTCTCGACATCGACGTCGAGTACCTTGACCTTGATTATCTGGCCCTTGCGATAGTCCTGCATGGCTTCTTCGCCGGGTTTGGTCCAGTCGATGTCCGACAGGTGGACCATGCCGTCGATGTCGCCTGGCAGGCCGACGAACAGTCCGAACTCGGTGGTGTTGCGAACCTCGCCCTCGATCTCGCTGCCCGCCGGGTGCTCTTCGAGGAAGGCGTCCCACGGGTTGGCCAGGGTCTGCTTGAGGCCGAGGCTGATGCGCCGCTTTTGCGGGTCGACATCGAGCACCATGACCTCGACCTCCTGGCTGGTCGAGACGATCTTGCCGGGGTGCACGTTCTTCTTGGTCCAGCTCATCTCGGAGACGTGGACCAGGCCCTCGACCCCCGGCTCCAGCTCCACAAAGGCGCCGTAGTCGGTGATGTTGGTGACGCGGCCGGTGAACTTGGCGTTGGCCGGGTACTTGAACTCGACGCCTTCCCATGGGTCGGCCTCAAGCTGCTTCATGCCCAACGAGATGCGCTGCGTCTCCGGGTTGAAGCGGATCACCTGGACATTGACGTTCTGGCCGATGTTGAGCGCCTCGGACGGGTGGTTGATGCGGCGCCAGGCGATGTCGGTGACGTGGAGCAGGCCATCGACGCCGCCAAGGTCCACGAAGGCGCCGTAATCGGTGATGTTCTTGACCACGCCGGCGAGGATTTGCCCCTCCTTGAGCGAGGCCACCAGCTCGGAACGCTGCTCGGCGCGGCTCTCTTCGAGCACGGCGCGGCGCGACACGACGATGTTGCCACGCGAACGGTCCATCTTGAGGATCTGGAACGGCTGCGGCGAGCCGAGGAGCGGTGCGATGTCGCGCACCGGGCGGATATCGACCTGGCTGCCCGGCAGGAACGCCACGGCCCCCGATAGGTCGACGGTGAACCCGCCCTTGACCCGGCCGAAGATCACGCCGGTGACGCGCTCGTTGGCCTGAAAATTCTTTTCGAGCAGGGTCCAGGCTTCCTCGCGCCGCGCCTTCTCGCGCGACAGCGAGGCTTCGCCGTTCTTGTCTTCCATCCGCTCGAGAAAGACTTCGACGGTGTCGCCGACCTTGATCTCCGGCGCCCCTCCGTTGACGGAGAATTCCTTCAGCGCGACCCGCCCCTCGGATTTCAGGCCCACATCAATCAGCGCAGCATCGTTCTCGATCGAGATCACCCGGCCTTTGACGACGGTGCCTTCGAGACCCGTACTGGCAACCCCGAGCGACTCGTCGAGCAGCGCGGCAAAGCTTTCCTTCGTGGCGATTTGTTCAGCAACGGACATTCGGTATCCTCGATCCCGGATGGGAAATCGGCCCCGCCGGGATCAGCGCGGAGCAGGCAGCCGGCATTGCGATCGGGCGCGGCCGCGTTAACCCGGTTCTGCAGAAACGCTGGAGGAAACCGTCCGTCGCGCTAAGGGCGCCATCCTCTGGCGTCACCGCCGGGCGGCGTACAAGCGCGCGATAAGGTCGGAGGCCCGCTCGAACACCTCGTCGGCGTCGAGCAACGTCGTATCTATCGTCACGGCGTCGGGCGCGACGCTGAGCGGCGCGATCCGACGCTCGCTGTCGCGCGCGTCGCGTTCCTTCATGTCCTGCAGGACAGCGTCGTATATAGCCGCCGCGTCGTCCTGCCGCAACTCCTTGGCCCGTCGTTCGGCGCGGGATTCCGCGCTGGCGACGATGAAAAGCTTCAGATCGGCGTCGGGACAGACCACCGTGCCGATGTCGCGCCCGTCAAGCACGGCGCCCGTCGCCGGGGGCGGAGGGTGGTAAGCGAAGTCGCGCTGAAGCTGCAGCAAGGCCGCGCGCACGGCCGGAATCGCCGCCACCACCGACGAGGCGCGGGCGACATCCTCCCGCAGCAGGCGCGGGTCGGCGAGGCGCGACAGATCGAGGGTTTGCGCCGCTTTTACGGCCGCGTCGGCATCCGCCAGATCGCCGCCCGCCTCCAGCACGGCGAGCGCGGTGGCGCGGTAAAGCTTGCCGGTATCGAGATGGGCAAGGGCCAAATGCGCGGCGAGGCGGCGCGCGAGCGTGCCCTTGCCCGATGCCGCCGGCCCGTCGATGGCGATGACGACGCCCGGAGTCATCAGGATGCCGGGGCGGGCGTTGTGCGTCCTTCGAGGCTTCGCTCCGCGAAGCACCTCAGGATGAGGGGTTTTCCTGATGCATTCAAAAAGCATTCCTCATCCTGAGGAAGCCGCGGAGCGGCTGTCGCGAAGGACGCACTGCCAGTAGTACAGCCGGTCTCAGCCAATTTCGGGCAACCCGGCGCCGAGCCGGTTCATCAGCGGCACGAAGCCGGGAAAGCTGGTGGCGATGGGGCGGGCATCGTCGATCCGCACTGGCTGGTTGGCGGCGAGCCCCAGCACGGCGAAGGCCATCGCGATGCGGTGGTCGAGCCGGGTCTCGATCAGCGCGTCGCCCACCGGTAGATTGCCGGCGCCGTCGACGATCAGATCATCGCCCTCCACCGCAACCCGCACGCCGCAGGCCGCCAGCCCGATGGCCATCCCGGTCAGCCGGTCGCTTTCCTTGACCCGCAACTCGGCGAGGCCGCGCATCACCGTGCGGCCCTTGGCGCATGCCGCCGCGACCGCGAGGATCGGGTATTCGTCGATCATCGACGGCGCGCGGTCAGGCGGAATGTCGGCGCCCGTAAGCGAACCGGCGCGCACCCGCAGGTCAGCGACAGGCTCGCCGCCCTCGATGCGCTCGTTGAGATAGGCGATGTCGGCGCCCATCTCCTTGAGGCACAGCAGCAGCCCGGTGCGCGAGGGGTTGAGCCCGACCGCCTCGACGGTGACCTCGGAGCCCGGCACGATCAGCCCCGCGACCAGCGCGAACGCCGCCGAGGAGATGTCGGCCGGCACCGCGATCGGCGCCGCGACCAGCTCCGGGTAGCCGACAATTGTGACCCGCTTGCCGCCGCCGTCCAGCGGCTCGACCCGCACCGTCGCGCCAAAATGGCCGAGCATCCGCTCGGTGTGGTCGCGGGTCGGCAGCGGCTCGATCACCGTGGTCTCTCCGGGCGTGTTGAGCCCGGCCAGCAGCACCGCCGACTTCACCTGCGCCGAGGGCACCGGCAGCGTGTATGCGAGCGGCGCCGGGCTCGCCGCGCCGGTGACCGCGAGCGGCAGCCGCCCGCCCTCCCGCGTCGTGAACCTCGCGCCAAAGCGCGACAGCGGGTCGGTGATTCGCTGCATCGGCCGGCTGCGCAGCGACGCGTCGCCGGTGACGAAACTGGTGATCGGGTGCGTCGCGAGGATGCCGAGCAGCAGCCGCGCCGCGGTGCCGGAATTGCCGACGTCGATCGTGTCGGCCGCTTCCGACAGCCCGCCGAGCCCGACCCCGTCGACCAGCCAGCGCCCGTCCGGCTGCCGCTCGACCCCGGCGCCGAGGGCCCGCATCGCCGCGGCGGTGCACAGCACGTCCTCGCCTTCGAGCAGGCCAGTGATCTCGGTACGGCCGACGGCGAGCGCCCCCAGCATCAGCGCACGGTGCGAGATCGACTTGTCGCCCGGCACCCGGATCGTGCCGGCGAGCGGCGCCCTGGGACGCGAGGCCGCAAGCGGCGTCGCGGCCGCCTGGGCGTGGGAAACCATGTCGTCAGGCATTACCGCAATCCCGAAATCGACGAAACCCTTGCCTGCACGCGGGCCGCGGCCCATATGCCGCAGCCAGGCGGCGCGCCGCTATTGTACCGGTTGGGGCGTCTTTGTTTTTGACAGGATGCGCCGGCTGTGGCAATGCCGCGCCGGCTTCTCACATTGATGCTGAACCCGTCCGACCCGACAAGGAGCAACCGTTGGCCAAACCCGAATGGGGCACCAAGCGGATCTGCCCGAGCTGTGGCACCCGCTATTACGATTTGCTGCGCGACCATGTCATCTGCCCGAAATGCAGCACGCCCTACGACCCCGAGGCGTTCCTGAAGGCGCGCCGGTCGCGGCCGGTCGCGCCGGTCGAGAAGGAGCTGGCGCCCGTTGCCGATGTCGATGCCGATGTCGAGGTCGAAGAAGCCGAGGTCGTCGAGGATGAGGAAGCCCTCCCGCTCGCCGACGCCGAAGAGGAGGAAGAGGAAGAGCTGATCGAGGACGCCTCCGAACTCGGCGAAGACGAGGACGACATGGCCGAGGTCATCGACAACGTCGAAGAGGAAGAGAACTAGATGTTTAGTCCCGGCATTTGATGGGTTGGATCGAGGGTAAATCTGGCCGACTCTATTGTCCAGGCTTTGCAGATGAACTCGTAGGGGGTGAGGCCTTTGAGGGTCTTGAGCCGCCTGGCGTAATTGTAGGCTT
>JBBRPG010000183.1:0-7802 GCA_038228485.1 Alphaproteobacteria bacterium | reverse complement strand
GCGCGGCAGGCGCAGCGCACGGCGCAGACTGCCGCTGGAGAACAGCCGCACCCGCTCGGCCCACTCCACGATTGTCGACACCAGCAGCCAGGCGGCGATCGCCAACCCGCAAGCAGCGCCCAGCGACGACACCCCCATCACCGCCAAAGTGATGACGGCGGCGCCGCCCGCGATCGCAAACGCGATCTTCAGCCGCTGCAGGGCGGCCCACAGATCGCCGCGCTTCCACGACAGCAGCGGCCCGACCGCCATCGCCATCAGCAGCGGGATCATGATCGGGACAAAGGTCATGTTGAAGAAGGGCGGCCCGACCGACACCTTCTGGCCGGCGACGACATCGAGGAACAGCGGATAGAGCGTGCCCAGCAGCACGGTCCCGCAAGCGGTGGTCAGCAGCAGGTTGTTGAGCAAAAGACCGCCTTCGCGCGAGATCGGCGCGAAGAGACCGCCCCCTTGCAGGCTCGGCGCGCGGATCGCAAACAGCAGCAGGGCGCCGCCGGTTGCAATCCCCAAGATCAAGAGGATAAAAACGCCGCGCAGCGGGTCCGAGGCGAAGGCATGCACCGAGGTCAAGACGCCGGAGCGCACCAGGAACGTGCCGACCAGCGACAGCGAAAAGGTGATGATCGCCAGCAGGATCGTCCACGCCTTCAGTGCGTCGCGCTTCTCGACGACGATCGCCGAGTGCAGCAGCGCGGTGCCGATGATCCACGGCATGAACGACGCATTCTCCACCGGGTCCCAGTACCACCAGCCGCCCCAGCCGAGCGTGTAGTACGACCACCAGCTGCCCATCGCGATGCCGACGGTCAGCGCGCACCATGCCGCCAAGGTCCACGGCCGCACCCAGCGCGCCCAGGCCGGATCGACCCGCCCCTCGATCAGCGCGGCGATGGCAAAGCAGAACGAGATCGAGAACCCGACATAGCCGGCGTAGAGACAGGGCGGATGAAACGCGAGACCGCGATCCTCGAGGATCGGGTTGAGGCCGTTGCCGTCCGGCGGCACCGGGAACAGGCGCAGGAACGGGTTGGAGGTGAACAGGATGAACAGCAGGAACCCGATCCCGATCATCGCCTGCACCGACAGCACCCGCGCGCGCAGCGGCGGCGGCAGGTTGACGCCGAACACCGCGACCGCGGCGCCGAACGCGGACAGCATGAACACCCACAGGATCATCGATCCTTCGTGGTTGCTCCACACCCCGGTCAATTTGTAGAGCAGCGGCTTCATGCTGCTGGAATTGGCGGCGACGTTGACCAGCGAGAAATCCGACACCGCATAGGCGTGCATCAGCGCGAAGAAGGCGACGGCGACGAAAAAGAACTGCGCCATCGCCGCCGGCCGCGCGAGCGCGATCAGCGGCGCGTTGCCCCACGCCGCGCCCAGCAGCGGCACGACCGCCTGGATCGCGGCAATGCACAGCGCGAGCACCAGGGCGAAATGCCCGATCTCGTCGATCATCCGGCGGTCCTCAATATGGCGCAGCCCGCGGCACTATCGCAGAAACCGGGCGCCGGCGGCAAACGCACATGGTTCGCTAGGCGGGCGCTGCCTCAATCGGCCGCGGCTTCAGCGCGGGCGTGGCGGGGCAGGTGGACGGCTTGAGCTTGCGGACGGTTGCCCTTGGCCAGCACCTCGGTCAGCGCGGCGCGGGTTTCGGTGAGCTTGTCGGGGTGTTCGACCTTATGGCCGAACAGGTTCTTGACGTAGAACACATCGACCACCTTCTCGCCGTAGGTCGAAATCTTGGCGCTGGAAACCTGCAGGTTCAGCCGGGTCAGCTCGCGGGTGAGCTCGTGGAGGAGGCCCGGCCGGTCGCGGCCGTTGACCTCGATCACCGTATGCGAGCGGCTCGCCTGATTGTCGATCAGTACCCGCGGCGCCACGGTGAACACATTGGTGCGGCTGGGGATAGCCGGCGGGCGCTCCAATTCGCGCTCGGCGCTGACATCGCCGGTCAGCACCTGCTCGAACGTTACCGACAATTTGGCGAGCTTGTCGGGCCGCTCGATCGGGCCGCCGTCATTGTCCTGCACCCAGAAGGTGTCGAGCGCCATGCCGTTGGTCATGGTCATGATCTTGGCGTCGACGATGTTGGCGCCGCACATCGCCAGCGCTCCGGCGATGCGCGAGAACAACCCGGCATGGTCGGCGGTGTAGATCGTCAGCTCGGTCACCGCGCGCTGCTTGTCGACCCGCTTTTCGACGCTGAGCGGCGCATTGTTGCGGTCCGCTTCGCGCATCAGCCGGGCGTGGCGGGCATGAGCCTCCGCGTCGAGCGACAGCCAGTAGAATGGATAGCCGCGGCCGACAAAGGCGGCGAATTCCGCGTCGCTGAACTCGGGCAGCGCCGCGCGCGCCGTCGCCTGCGCCCCGGCAATGCGCGAATCGCGCGCCTCGACCGTCGCCCCGCCGGTCATCGCGTCGTGCGCGCTGTGGTAGAGCTCGCGCAGCAGCGCCGCCTTCCAGCCGTTCCAAATCTTCGGGCCGACCGCGCGGATATCGGCGACGGTCAGCACCAAGAGCAGTTTCAGCCGCTCCGGCGACTGCACCCGCTCGATGAAATTCTGGATGGTCTGCGGGTCGCCGATGTCGAGCTTGAACGCGACGCCGCTCATCAGCAAATGCCACCGCACCAGCCAGGCGACGGTATCGGTCTCCTCCGGGGTCAACCCCAGCCGCGGCCCGAGCTTGAGCGCGACCTTCTCGCCGAGTTCGGAATGGTCGCCGCCGCGTCCCTTGGCGATGTCGTGCAGCAGGGTCGCCAGATAGAGCGCGCGCCGCGACACGATGGTCGGGGCGATCGCGGTGGCGAGCGGCAGCTCGTCCTTGAGCATGCCCGACTCGATCTTGTGGAGGATGCCGATCGCGAACAGCGTGTGCTCGTCGACCGTGTAGACATGGTACATATCGTACTGCATCTGAGCGACGACGCGGCCGAAATCGGGGATGAAGCGGCCGAAGACCCCGGCCTCGTTCATCCGCCGCAGCGCGATCTCCGGCTCTTTCTTCGAGGTCAGGATTTCGAGGAACAGCCGGTTGGCCTCGGGGTTCTCGCGCAGGTCGGCATTGATGAGGCGCAGCGATCGGGTGACCACCCGCAGGGCGCGCGGGTGGATGTCCAGCTCGTGCTCCTGCGCGACGTGAAACAGCCGCAGCAGCGCCACCGGGTCCTGTTTGAAGAAATCATTATCGGGAACCGTCAGCCGCCCGCTATCGACGACAAAACCCGAGAGCGAGCGCCGCCCCGTGCCCCAGCGCAGCCATGACAGCCGCGACTTGTTCTGGTCGACCTGAAGGATTGCGCAGAAGATACGGGTCAGGTCGCCAACATCCTTGGCGACCAGGAAATACTGCTTCATGAAGCGCTCGACGCCGCGGCTGCCGACATGGTCGGTATAGCCCATGCGCTCGCCGATGCGCGCCTGCATATCAAAGGTCAGATGCTCCTCGGCGCGGCCGGCGAGGTAGTGCAGATGACAACGCACCGTCCATAGGAATGACTGGGCGCGCGCGAAGCGCTGCGATTCCTCGGCCGACAGCATCTTGAGCTCGACCAGCTTTTCGACGTCGTCGATGCGGTAGATGTATTTCGCCAGCCAATACAGCGTGTGCAGATCGCGGAGGCCACCCTTGCCCTCCTTGATGTTGGGTTCAAGCTGGTAGCGACTGTCGCCAACCCGCTTGTGCCGCTCGTCGCGCTCGGCGAGCTTGGCTTCGACGAATTGTGCGGCGCTGCCCTTGACGATCTCGGTGTCGAACCGGGTCTTCAGCTGGGCGAACAGCGGCTGCTCGCCCCAGACGTAGCGCGCCTCCAACAGCGCGGTGCGGATCGTCAGGTCGCTTTTGGCGTAGCGCAAGCAATCATCGACCGAGCGGGTCGAATGCCCGACCTTGAGCCGCAAATCCCATAGCAAATAGAGCAGGTACTCGACCACCTGCTCGGTATGGGGGGTCCGCTTGTAGGGCAGCAGAAACAGCAGATCGACATCGGAGAACGGCGCCATCTCGCCGCGGCCATAACCGCCGACCGCGACGATCGCGATCTTCTCGCCGGCGGTCGGGTTGGCGATCGGGTAGATGCTTTCGCTGACGAAGTCGAACAGGATTCGGATCAGCTGATCGATGAGAAAGCACTGCTCGGCGACGCAATGCGCGGCGCTGCCGCCGGCCTCGAAGCGGCGCTGGATTTCGCCCCGCCCATGGTCGAGCGCTTTGCGCAGCAGCGCGACGACCGGGGTCCGGTCGGCGCCCGAATCGATCGACAGCGCCGCCAGCGCCTCGGCGAGGCTGCGCCGGTCGATGATGTCGCGCTGTTTGGCGATCGCGGGCAGAGGCATGGGCCGGTTCGGTTCTTTAGAGGTGCCGGCCGGCGTCGACCGAGATGATCGAGCCGGTGGTGTGGGTCAGATGGGTGACGCAGCCGATCACCGCCAGGGCCACGTCCTCGGCCTCGATCGCGCGCTTGAGGGGGGTCGACATCGCCGCCTTGTGCATCATCTCTTCGGTGCGGCCGGGGACGAAATCGGTATGGACCATACCCGGCGCCACGACGACGACCCGAATCTCTGGCCCCAGCACCCGCGCCAGTGCCATGCTCATCGTGTTGAGCGCCGCCTTCGAGGCGCCATAGATGATGCTGCTGCCGGTGCCGGCGGTCGCCGCGCCCGACGAGATATTGACGATGACCCCGTCTCCCGACGCCTTCAGCAGCGGCACGAAGGCGCGGATCGTCGCGAACGGCCCGCGCACATTGGCCGTCAGCACCTGGTCGATCAGATCGTCGTCGAGCGCCTCGAGGTCGCTATGCGCGACCATGCGGGTGAAGCCTGCCGAATTGACCAGCACGTCGCAGCGGCCGAACTCCTGTTCGACCGCGGCGGCGACCTTCTTGATCTGGGCGGTGTCTTCGAGCGGCAGGTGCATGGCCTTGTGGCCCGAGCCGGCCAGCTCGGCGACAATTTTGTTGGCGCGGTCGACGCCGCGATTGTAACCGACCACGACCCGCGCCCCGGCCGCGGCGAACAATCTGGCGCTGGCGGCGCCGATGCCGCTCGACGCGCCCGTCACCACCGCGACTTTGCCGGAGAGCTTGCCGTCAGCCGCCATAATCATTTCCTTCCGCGATGAAATACTTCGCGCATGGTACGCGGGCGGGCCTGGTATTGTCACCGAGTTCCCGGCGCGTACAAATCGCACCAGACTCAGCGCGAAGAACCGAAGGAAGTGAGGGCCGCCGGAGGGGTGTGGTAAGCTTGCAATCCCCTGCCGCTTCGGCGGCAGGCTGCGGAAACGCCCGCCTGAAGAGGGCGGTTGCCGCTATAGGCGGGAGGGAGGCAACTTGGTAACCGATACTCCCGGCACTCCTGCACCGAGATCCTTGCTCCATAAAGGAGCGGGCATCGCAGCGGCGATAATAGCATTTGTTGTCGCGAAATTTGCGTGGGGGCAACTAGTAATACCGCTTATTTCCGCCTCTATTATCGGGGTAATCTTGTACAAGGTTGCAAAGATAAACGACGACTTCCTGAACTATGCAGTGATTGCACAAGGCGCTCACGGCATCTGGTTCCTAGTAGGTCTTTTGGTCTTGCAAAGCACCGATCCCCTGCTTATCGGAGCGTTGGTATTCCTGCTGGCAATGGTCGGCTTGCTTCTATGGCTCAGGGCAAAATGGATTGTCATTGTTCTCTTAATTTATCAACTCGTGTCCATCGGCATCAATCTCTCCGCACTTGCCTCCGCGGCATTTGCGAGCGTGCAAAGCCAGGCTCTTACCGTTCATATCGGTCCGCGTGCGGCCGCAATTATCTCGCTGACACTCATGCTGGTGTATTGGAGGCGGAGGACGACAGAGGTCTCGGCCGGTCGGATCGACGTTCGATCGGGCTCGACGTCGGTCGGATGAGGGATACTCATCAAAGGCCGGGGAGATTTAAGGGTCGTCTTGTCCCGTAATTTGCGTCGCTGCTTAACGCCGTAGCACCATCATCTTCTTGATCTCGGCGATCGCTTTCGCCGGGTTGAGGTTTTTCGGGCAGGTCTTGGTGCAGTTCATGATCGTGTGGCAGCGGTAGAGCCGGAACGGGTCTTCGAGCTGGTCGAGGCGCTCGCCGGTTTTCTCGTCGCGGCTGTCGGCAAGCCAGCGATAGGCCTGCAGCAAGATCGCCGGCCCGAGATAGCGCTCGCCGTTCCACCAATAGCTCGGGCATGCGGTGGTGCAGCAGAAGCACAGGATGCATTCCCACAACCCGTCGAGCTTGGCGCGCTCGTCCTCGGATTGCGGGCGCTCGCGGTCGGGCGGGGCCGGGCTATCGGCCTGCAGCCAGGGCTTGATCGACTCGTACTGCGCGTAGACATGGCTGAGGTCGGGCACCAGATCCTTAACTACCGGCATATGCGGCAGCGGGTAGATCTTGACGTCGCCCCTGATGTCTTCGATCGCCTTGAGGCAGGCGAGCGTGTTGGTACCGTCGATGTTCATCGCACACGAGCCGCAGATGCCCTCGCGGCACGAGCGGCGGAAGGTCAGGGTGGTGTCGATCTCGTTCTTGATCTTGTTGAGGGCGTCCAGAACCATCGGTGCGCAATCGGCGAGATCGACCGTATAGGTGTCCATCACCGGGTTGGCATCGTCGTCCGGGTTCCAGCGGTAGATGTGGAAACGGCGCGGCCGCTTCGCATCCGCCGGCGGCGGATGGGTCTGGCCGGTGCCGATCTTGGAATTGGTGGGTAGGCGGAACTCGGCCATCAGTAGGTCCGCGCCTTGGGCGGGAACGACTGGACCTCGTTCGACAGCGTGTTCAAATGCACCGGGCGGTAGCCGATCGTCACGTCGGTGTCGCCGTCGAGCCAGACGATTGTGTGCTTCAGCCAGTTGACGTCGTCGCGCTCGGGAAAATCCTCGTGGGCGTGGGCGCCGCGGCTTTCCTTGCGGTTCTCGGCGGAATGCAGGGTAACCACCGCCTGCTCGAGCAGGTTCTTCAGCTCGAGCGCCTCGACGAGGTCGCTGTTCCAGATCAGCGAGCGGTCGGTGACGCCGACGTCGTTGTAGCTCCTGGCCGTCGCATCGATCTTGTCGACGCCTTCCTTCATCACCTCGCCGGTGCGGAAAACCGGGCAGAAATTCTGCATCACGCGCTGCATCTCGGTACGGATCGACGCGGCCTTGCGTTCGCCCTTGGCCTGGCGCACCGCGTCGAGCCGGGCGACCGCCTCCTCGCCGGCGCCATTGGCCAGCGGCGCATGCGGCATTCCCGGGCGGATCAGCTCGCCGGCGCGATGCGCCGCGGCGCGGCCGAACACGACGATATCGAGCAGCGAGTTGCAGCCGAGCCGGTTGGCGCCGTGCACCGAGACGCAGGCGCCTTCGCCGATCGCCATCAGCCCCGGCGCCACCGCGTCGGGGTCGTCGTCGGTCGGGCGCAGCACCTCGCCGCGGTAGTTGGTCGGCACCCCGCCCATATTGTAATGCACGGTCGGCAGGATCGGGATCGGCTCGCGAGTCACGTCGACGTTGGCAAAAATCTTGGCGGTCTCCGAGATGCCGGGCAGCCGCTGGTGCAGCACCTTGGGGTCGAGATGTTCGAGGTGCAGCAGGATATGGTCCTTGTCGGGGCCGCAGCCGCGCCCCTCGCGGATTTCTACCGTCATCGCCCGGCTGACCACGTCGCGCGAGGCGAGGTCCTTGGCGTGCGGCGCGTAGCGCTCCATGAAGCGCTCGCCCTCGCTGTTGGTGACGTAGCCGCCCTCGCCGCGGGCGCCCTCGGTGATCAGGCAGCCGGCGCCATAGATGCCGG
>JBBRPG010000182.1:0-7865 GCA_038228485.1 Alphaproteobacteria bacterium | reverse complement strand
GGTGAAGACGAGCACCCGCTCGAACGCCGGGTCGCGCAACAGGGCGGCGAGCAACTGCCTCTTCTGGCTCATCGGCACAAAGACCACGCCCTGCTCGACGCGCTCGACGGTGGTCGCCACCGGGGTCACCGCCACCTTGACCGGATCGGTCAGGTAGTCCTCGGCGAGCCCGGCAATGGTACGCGGCAGGGTGGCCGAGAACAGCAGGGTCTGCCGCTCGCGCGGCAGCAGCTTGACGATGCGCCGCAGCGCGTGGATGAAGCCGAGGTCGAGCATGCGGTCGGCCTCGTCGAGGACGAGAACCTCGACATTCGACAGGCTGAGATCGCGCCGGTCGATCAGGTCGAGCAGCCGCCCCGGCGTGGCGACGAGGACATCGACCCCCGGCGCCAGCACCCGCTGCTGGGAACCGAGCGTCACGCCGCCGAAGACGACGGCGGTGGACAGCCGCAGCTGCCTGCCATAGGCGCGGAAACTGTCGGCGATCTGGCTCGCCAGCTCGCGTGTCGGGCTGAGCACCAGCACCCGGCAGCTGCGCGGCATGCGCCGGGAGGGCGCCGCGAAAAGCCGGTGAAGGATGGGCAGGGCGAAGGCCGCGGTCTTGCCGGTCCCGGTCTGGGCGATGCCGCACAGATCGCGGCCGCCGAGAATATGTGGAATGGCCTGGGTTTGGATCGGGGTGGGAGTTTCGTAGCCTTCGGTGGCGAGTGCTTGAAGAATAGGACTGGCAAGTCCGAAATCGGAAAAATTGGTCAAAACTGACGGCCTCTCAAGGGTCGTGGCGCCCGACAAGGCACGCCGATTCAAGAGGCGCCTCTCGGGTCTGAAAAGACGACCCGCGCGATAAGGGCTGTCCGGATGAAGGCAGGGGATAAAGATCGAACCCAGGCTCCGCCGCTTTGGGGCGGGTCCGCTCACGCGGTTTCAATCACGTAACTCAACACTAGAGCACGAACGCTGCTGACGGTTGTATAGAGGATAAGTGGTTCGTAATCAAGCTCAGCATTCTAAAGCCGTCAAAGCCCGCAAATCATCGAGGAAAATCAATTTTCCGGCTGCGGGCTTTCTTCGCCGGTTTCTGACGAGATATTGGTCTCGCCAGAGGCCGAACGCTCTTGTTGGCGCTTTAGCAGTTTTTCGTCTTTTTTCGCCTGCTTTTTGCGTTCGCGCTCGGTTCGCTCAAAACGATAATTGGGTTTGCGCGGCATAGGCACGCTCCGAAATGTCTCGCCCGATGCCCGCGCACCGACGCAAGACGTTAAAATGGGGGCTGACACCTTCAAAACCAGAGGCCGGCCCGTTCATTCCTTTTAGGCGATGTCGAAAATCGGGATAGGGGCGGACTTGGTCACGAGGCGCCGATCCTGAACCCGGACATCCCGTCCTTCTCGATCTCGGCCGGCAGGTCGAGCTCCCATTGCAGGTAGTTCTCCATCGCCCGCCGCGAGCTGTCGCTGGTGTCGTGGCGGTCGTGGTTCCAAAAGATGAAGTCGATGCGCTCGCTGTCGGGCGGGTCGTCGGGCGAAGCGGCGACCGGGAACCCGGCGGCTTGCCACGCCGGGACCCCGCCCTCGGCGATGGCGATCTCGGCCGAGGACAGCTCTGCGAGGTCGGGCACGACGAGGCGCGCCACCGCGACATCCTCGGCGAAGACGACGATGCGCCGCGCGTTCAGCACCTTGGCCGGGAGCTGCCCGAGGCGCGGGCGGATCGTCCATACCGTGCCCGTCGGATGGCCAGCGCGGAACGCGGCGCTCGACCCCAGCACGATCCCGGCCGCGCCGTCGCTGAGCAGCGCCGCGGCATCGGCGGCCTGCACCACCGCCGCTGCGGGCAGCGGCGGCAGGGCTCCGTCGCCCGGCCCGTAGGCGAGCGCCGCGCCGTCCAGCGCATGTTCGAGGACGGAAACATCCCAGCCCAATTGCTTCAGCCAATGCGCGGTCATGATCGCGCGGGTGCCGCGGTCGTCGACCAGCACCAGCCGCGCGCCGCGGACGCCGACCCAGCGGTCGATCGCCTGCACCAGCTGGCCGCCCGGCGCCGAGGCCGAGCCGGGCAAGTGGCCGGCGGCAAATTCCTCCGGGGTGCGGACATCGAGCAGGTAGGTCGTGCGGGTCGCCGCCTCACGCTGCCAGGCATCGCAGGTCGCGCGGTCGATGCGCTTGACCCCGTATTTCGCCGCCACCTGCGCGGCGAGCGGCGCGGCGGCCTCAGCGCCGGCAGCCGTCACCGGCGCCACCGCCTGCTGCGTGTTGCGTTCGAGAACGAGCCCCGCGAGGCGCCAGCCCTGCGTCCCGCCCTGCAGCGACACGACCTTGTTCGGCACCCCGGCATTAATCAGCGATTGCGCGCCGATGATGCTGCGGGTGCGGCCGGCGCACGAAACCACCACCAGCGTCTCGGGGTCGGGCACCAGATCGGCGAAGCGGTAGACCAGTTCGGCGCCCGGACAGGTCTGCGCGCCGGGGACGTGGAAGCGGTTGAACTCCTCGACCGTGCGGCTGTCGAGGATCTTGAGATTGCGCCCGGCCTGCTGCATCTCATGCAGCTCGGCGGCGGTGACGTGCGGGGTGTGGCTGTCGATCTCGACAACTTCCGCAAAGCCCTTGCTCGGCACGTTGTTGCTCGGGAACAGCGGATATTGGAAGCCCCACGCCGTCACCCCGCCGGCGAGGACATGCACCGCCGTATAGCCGCGATGCGTCAGCCGGCGCGCCGCCTTGTCGGCGACCCCGTCGCCGCCGTCGATCAGCACCACCCGGCACGATTGCCGCGGCACCAGCCGGGCGATGTCGAGCTCCAAGCGACTATAAGGCAGGTTGACCGCAAGCAGCGGATGGCCGTCGCAATGCGGCCCCTCCTCGCGCACGTCGATAAACGCGACCTCGCCGCCATCGCCGAGCCAGGCCCGTGCCGTGGCGATGTCGATTGAATTCCTGCCTTCGCTCATCCTGATCTCCTGGAGCACTCGCGCGACGCCCTCGACTAGGTCGCGGCGCTTTCCGGTACGCCACCCAGACCCTACAGTTTCAACAGCCGCTTTGCATTGCCGCTGAGGATTTTCTCCTTGTCGGCCGCGGACACCGGCAGGCGCTCGGCCCAGCTCGTGCCTGGCGGGTTGTCGACAAACGGATAGTCGATTGAAAACAGGACCCGGTCGATGCCGATCTCCTGGATGCAATGCAACAGCGCCGGGTCGGAGAAAAAGCCGCTGGTGGTGACCCAGAAATGCTCGGTGAACGCGTCGCGGAACCAGGTGCTGCCGCGCCCGTCGCGGGCGAAGCCCATGTTGATCCGCCACAAATAAAGCGGCAGCCCCTCGCCGAGATGGCCGAGGACGATCTTCAGCCCCGGATATTTGTCGAAGACGCCGCTCAACACCAGGCGGACGCCCTGGGTGGCGGTCTCGACCGTAAAGCCCCAGGCGGCGCGCAGGATGGTCGGGAATTTCTCGACATAATCCTTGTAGTAGACCTCGATCACCCGCGGATCGGGGATCGACGGGTGCATGTAGAGCGGCACGTCGAGCGCGGCGGCGCGCTCGAAGATCGGCCAGAAGCGCGGATCGTCGATAAAAAGGCCGTTGGTGAGGCCGTGGATCATCGCCCCCTTGAACCCGAGCTTGGTGACGGTGCGCTCCAGCTCGTCGGCGGCGCCCTTAGGGTCGGCGGTCGGCAGCGCCGCGAACGCGGCGAAGCGGTCGGGCCGCGCCAGCACGGTCTGGTGCAGGCGGTCGTTGACGCCCTTGGCCAGCCGCACCCCGGTCTCGCCGTCGACTTTCTGCAGCGACGGCGCGGCGTGCGACAGAACCTGGAAGTCGACCCCGGCCTCGTCCATCTCCTTGAGCCGCAGTTCGCCGAGGTCGTACAGGCGCTCGGGAACCTTGGGCAGGGTGGCCGCGCTCTTTGGCGGCACCGCGTCGAGCCCCTTGAAATGCGTCGCCAGCTCGGGATCGAGGTAATGCTCTTCGAGCGCGATCACCTGCGGTTTTGTCGGCATCCTCGTCCTCCCTGGACGGTTCGCCCCAACCTAGAGCAATTCCCGCCCGGTGAAAATTCTCGGGCCGCGCGGCATGAGGTCAGATGGCCGGCGCCCGCTCCGTGGCGATCATGGCCTTTAGCGCGGCATGGACGGGGGCACCCTCCCCCAGCCGGACGATTGCCTCTTCGTGGATCACTTTGGCCAGCCCGGGATGCCGTCCGAGCAGCTCGAAAAAATCGACGATGTCGAGCGACAGCAAGGTGCATTGGTAGCGGGCGCTGACCGTGGCGCTGCGCGGCGCGCCGGTCAGCAGGGCCAATTCGCCGAAGAAATTGCCCGAGCCGAGATGCAGCGGCTGATCCAGTTCGATCGTCACTTCGCCGTCGGCGACGAAAAACATGCAGTCGCCGGCCTCGCCGCGGCGGACGATCGCCATGCCCGCCGGGAAATCCTGGGCGCGCAGCAGCCGCGCGACCTCGGCGATCAAGGTGGCGCCGAGATTGTGAAAGAACGGCACCCGGGCGACGAGCTCCCAGGTGCGCAGAAACTCGGCCCGGCGCATCTCCTGCGCATAGCCGGTGGCGAGGATGCCGGCCCACAGCGCAAAGACGAGAATGCCGGAGACCATCACCGTGCCGGCGAGGATTCGTCCGCCCACGGTTCCCGGCACCACATCGCCGTAGCCGGTGGTGGTCAAGGTCACGATCGCCCACCATAGCGCCAGCGGGATCGAACCGAACTGGTCGGGGTTGGTGTGCCGCTCCAGCAGATAGGCAAGGCTCGCCCCCGCCAGCAACACGATGACCAGGCCAAGAAACACCGACAGCAGCGCGTGCCGGGCATGGCTGATCACCCGCTCCAGGATGGTCAGGCCGGGCGAGTAGCGGATGAACTTGAACACCCAAAGGAACCCGAACAGCGTCGCGTCCTGGCTGTCCGGCAGCGCGATGATCCCCGGGATGGCGGCGACGAGATCGAAGACGCCGCCGACCGACCCCGCCCAGGCAAGCCGCGACCGCAGCGCGCCGCGGTGCGCGCCCCCGGGCGCCGCCGGCGCCACGTAGAGGCGCAGCAGGTACTCGGCCACGAAAAAGAGCGCGACGACGTAGAAGACGTCGGTCATCAGCCCGCCGTAGGCCGCGCGCAGATTCTCGACCGTCAGCGCCAGCATGATCCCGATGCCGACCACGATCATCGCGTGGTGGATGCCGCGCCAGGCTCTCGCCGCCGCTCCCGAGGCGCCGGCCTGCAATATCCGGTAGAGGTGCTGGCGATCCATCAGGCCCGATCCATCAGACCATTGTAATCGCTGGCGCGTCGGAGCCGAAAATTTGTTCTCCGCCCTCGGGTTTGCGCGCTCGCCGCGAGACGCCGCGGCCGGTGCGATTTCCTGCAGCCGGCGATTTTGCTATAGGGAGGGCCCTACCCTGGAATTGATCCGACACCCTCGCGTGCCGCTGCTGCCGAATTCACCCCGTGCTCTGCTGACCTTCCTCCACGATGTCGCCATGGCGGCGTTGTCGTTCGGGGTGGCGCTCTACCTGCGCATCGGCGAGGACATGCTGAACTACGAGCCGCGCTACACGCTCGCCTACGGCGTTGGCTTTGCGACGACCGCCGCAATCGTGTTCATGTTCACCGGGCTCTATCGCGGCATCTGGCGCTACGCCTCGCTGCCCGATCTGTTCAACATCACCCGCGCCGCGACCCTGACGGTGCTGATCTTTCTGCCGGTGATGTTCCTGTTTACCCGGCTGGAGACGCTGCCCCGCTCGACCCTGTTCATCAATTGGTTCGTGCTGATTGCGCTATTGGGCGCGCCGCGCCTCGCCTATCGTCTGTTCAAGGATCGCGGCCTCGACCACATCCTCGAGCGCGACACCGGACCGCGGGTGCCGGTGCTACTGATCACCGCCCGCGAGGGCGCCGACACCTTCATCCGCGAAACCGCGCGCGACCGCAACGGCGTCTATCATGTGATCGGCGTCGTCTCGGACACTCCGTCGCGGGTCGGACGCGAGATCCACGGCGTGCCGGTGCTCGACACCATCGACGGGCTGGAGGCCCTGGTCGAGCGGCTCGACCGCCGCGGCCAGCGCCCGCAACGCCTGATTATCACCGCGCAGGGGCTCGACGGCGCGGCGATCCAGAACCTGCTCGACCGCGCCAACGCGCTGGCGATCCCGCTCGCCCGGCTGCCGCGGCCCACCGAAGTGCGCCAGCATCATCTCGACGGGCAGAAGCGGGTGTTCGAGCCGATCGCGATCGAGGATTTGCTGGGACGGCCGCAAGCCGTGCTCGACCGCGAGGCGATGGCGCGGCTGATCGGCGGCCGCCGCGTCCTCGTCACCGGCGCCGGCGGCACCATCGGCTCCGAGCTGGCGCGGCAGCTTGCGGCGCTGGCGCCGTCGCGGCTGATCCTCTTCGACAACGGCGAATTCCTGCTCTACGCCATCGACGGCGAATTGCGCGAGCGCCATGCGGAACTGGCGTTGCGCCCGCTGCTGGGCGATGTGCGCGACCGGCTGCGGATCGACGAGGTGCTCGCCGCCGAGCGGCCGGAGATCGTCTTTCACGCCGCGGCGCTGAAGCATGTGCCGATGGTCGAGCTGAACCCGGTCGAGGGGGTGCTGACCAACGTCATCGGCAGCCGCAATGTCGCCGAGGCGGCGCGCGCCCATGGGGTCGGCCTCGTCGTGCAGATCTCGACCGACAAGGCGGTCAACCCGACCAGCGTCATGGGCGCGACCAAGCGCATCGCCGAGGCGATCTGCCAGGCGCTCGACCTTCAGGAGGCACAGCGCCGCGGCCGGAGCGGCGCCGGCACCCGCTTCGTCACGGTGCGGTTCGGCAACGTGCTGGGCTCGACCGGCTCGGTGGTGCCGCTGTTCACCCGCCAGCTCGCCGCCGGCGGCCCGCTGACCGTGACCGACCCCGAGGTCACCCGCTTTTTCATGACCGTGCGCGAGGCGGTCGAGCTGGTGCTGGAAGCCTCGGCGACGGTGGCGCTGGCCGATGACGCGGAATCGCGCGGGAAAATCTTTGTGCTCGACATGGGCGAGCCGGTGAAGATCGTCGACCTCGCGCGGCAGATGATCCGCCTCGCCGGCCTCGTCCCCGACGGCGACGTCAAGGTCGAGTTTGTCGGGTTGCGGCCCGGCGAGAAGCTGCACGAGGAACTGTTCCACGATGCCGAGGCGGCGGTGCCGACCGCCAACCCGGCGCTGCGCCTCGCCGCCCCGCGCACCGCCGACTACGCGGTGCTCGCCCGTTCGATCGACGAGATCGAAGAACAGGCCCGCTCGGCCAACGAGGCCCGCGTGCTCGACCTGCTGCAGCTGCTGGTGCC
Source organism: Alphaproteobacteria bacterium (assembly GCA_038228485.1). GTDB lineage: Bacteria > Pseudomonadota > Alphaproteobacteria > ATCC43930 > CGMCC-115725 > DATARH01. The sequence goes on along the minus strand of JBBRPG010000182.1, from coordinate 535 downwards.
GGAATACCAGCGCACCGCGCCCCCGCCTCCTGCCGCGGTACCCAGCCGGGCGCGGTGAAGAATGGACAGCGGCGACGTCACCGTCGAGTTGGTCCCGGCGGCCACGGACGAGGTGCGCATCCTGGTCGGCGAGCTCGAACAGGTGCTGGCAGCCGAGTACCCGCCGGAACAGCGACATGGCCTCGCGCTCGACGCGATCTTCCAACCGCATATCCGGTTCTTCGTCGCGCGCCTGGAGGGCGCCGCGGTGGGATGCGGCGGCGTGGCGTTCCTTGGGGATTTTGCCGAGGTCAAGCGCATGTACGTCCGCGACGCCGACCGCGGGCGCGGGGTAGCCCCGGCGCTGCTCGCCCGGATCGAACGGGAAGCGCGCGAGGCCGGCGTGGCGCTGCTGCGACTGGAGACCGGAGTCAACCAGCTCGCGGCGTTGCGGTTTTACCAGCGGGAGGGTTTCCTTCCCTGCGCGGTATTCGGCGACTATGCCGCGATGCCGCCGCACGCGATCGCCAACAGCACCTTCTTGGAAAAGCGGCTT
>JBBRPG010000181.1:0-7911 GCA_038228485.1 Alphaproteobacteria bacterium | reverse complement strand
CCCGTCGCAAACGAAGTAAGGGCATCTACCAATTGCCGGGTTGCCACCGCACTCCGCACATCCGGTATCCTTTGGGGTTGGTGGTGTCTCAGCGGGCGGGGTGCTTTGGCTACTCGCCGCAAGCCGGGACCGCAAAGCATCGATAAACCTGCCCACTGCATACCCCTCGAAATCGTCAGCGGGATTCGCAATCTGATCGAAGTGTGCGGCAACGTGATCGAGCGCCTCCGCCACCGGCCCGTCGCAGATCAGCAGTGCGGCATCCGCGCGAGCCGGAGTAGCCGAAAGGCCGAGAAGCACCACGCCGGGATAAGCGGCAAGGATCGCCCGGTATGTCGCCGCGGTGGCATGGTGGCACTCATCAACCACGATCAGATCGGCCGGCGGCATGTCCATCGTGGCGGTGCGGATGGCGCGCGCGGTGAGCGATTGAATGCTGGCGACTTGCACCAATTGCTCGGGCCGCGGCGTGAAGCCCGGCAGCACGATCCCAGCATCGATCCCGGCATCGAACAGCTTGCGCGCGGCCTGGGTAACCAGCTCGCGCCGGTGCGCCAGGAAAAGGACGCGCTTCCCCTTCTCGACCGCGCCGCTGACGATCGAGGACGCGATGACGGTCTTCCCGCTGCCGGTCGCCGCGAGCAGGATCACCCGCTTCCGACCACGTGCCACTTCACGTCGGCACCGCTCGATGGCGTCGAGCTGGTAATCGCGCAGCTCGATCATGGGGCACCGCCAGGAGCTAGCTCGGCAGGGTCAATGCCGAGCGCCCCCACCAGGCCGCGCGCGAGCCGAAGCCGTGCCGGCCGGTCGATCCGCTCAACGTGCGGGCGTTGTTCCTTGAGCATCGAGCGGAAGGCTTCGATTTCCCCAGCCAGCGACCGAGCCGGGTCTGAGGCGGGGACTGAGGCAAACCGCTGTTCGCGCAGCTGGCGGGCCTGGTCCATCTTGGAGACGGGCGCGGCAGATTTCGGCGTCGTGTTATGGACGATCGCGGCGGGCGGTTGCCGATGCGTTGGCGGCTTGTGTGCCGGTTGCTGCCGTCCCGCCGTATCGGTGCGCGCGGAGACGTGGGGAATTTCCCCACGTCCCTCTAACTCCTTGCGAACATTGCCTGCCGTCTTGTGATCGGTCGCCGCCAGCCCGCCGATAGTCCGATTTGAGCGCGCCGGGTCGGCCTTCAGCAACGCCGCGATCAAGTCCCGCTTTTGCTCGGCGTCGAGGTGGCGCCGCAGGATGTTCGCCGACACCACAAATGCCAGGGGATCGGTGCGCTCGCCCTCATAGCGATTGGCCATCGCGAACGCGCCGCCGATCCTGTCGTCGCCGTCATCAAGCCGGGCCATGGCGTCAAGGCGATTGCGCCCATCGAGCAACTGCCAGTCGGCACTCTCTCGCGCTCGCCACAGGCTAAGCGGGCTTGTCAGTCCGTTCTCGTCTATATTTTTCGCCAGCGCGTCGAGCTCGCCGTCGGTCAGCATTGGAAAAAGGTCGGCGGCGGAATGGACGGCGATCCGCTCCCGCCAGTTCTGGGCGGTCATGGCGCGCCCCCGACCAATCGTATCGGCGATGCCGGGAAGGCGTCGGCGCCGACGGCACGCAGCACCTCAGGATCGAGAGCGGCGTACCTGGCGAGGCGCTGGTCGAGACTCGACTAGGTCAGGATGGTGCCGTGCTACCTCGTCCCCGAACTCGAATTCGACGCGGGCGCCCAGCTGATGAACGCTCTCAACGTATCGCTGCCAGCGCAATCGCCGGAGCGCATCGGCGCTTTGACGCGGTGGCGAGTGACTTGCAATTGTGGTATTTGGGGCGAATTGCCGTCCAGCAATGAACACCCCGGCCTCGGTAGCGCCTGCCAGCGCTCCGGGGCCGATCTCTGTCGGTCGCATTTTCCATCAAGCCGCTTCAGGAGCGGCGGTGACACCGCGACCATAGGTGCGGCGAGGGCGAGAGCGTTTCCACTCCTCCACTTCGCTGCGATACCAACCAACCGAATTGGCGCCCAACTCGATCGGCGCTGGGAACGTCCCGGCACGGATATCGCGCCAAAGCTGGACCCTCGATTTTTTTACCTCTTCACAAACGCCGTCCCATCCCCGGATTAAATCCGAGGTCAGGGCTTCGTTCGGCGAAACACTACTTGCTTGGTGAGACATAAGTCCTCCGCGCTACTCTGAGCGTCGGACTGCCCGAATGCTCGGTAAACGCGAAGATGGCGCATGCAAGACTCAGTAAAAAAGACGCTTTTTGAGCTAGTTTTTTGCCCCAAACCCCCATGTCTACGCCGATAATTATCCCAGTGAGTTTCGATCGTAGCGGGCGCCATCGGACGAAAGGGCTTCATTCACGCCTGGATAAAGATTATTCCGGACCCCCCGACTGTACCGTCAACGAATTTTTTAATCCGAAATTTTAGACCCGAAAATTTTTGGTACATTTCGGGTAAGTCTTTGCCAACCAGCAGCTCCAGTGATGATGATTGTCCTGGCTCGCTGTTAGAATTTGTTCCGGTGGCCGAGCAAACAGCGGCGTCAAGCATTGCTTTCGAGAATTTTTGAAGATCTTTAATAGCATCGGCCATGTGACCTATATTCCAAGGGCTGCCGAGCCGATTAATAACGACAAACGTCAGGACATCTTCTAGCGCTTCGAACTTCTTGCCCAACCGCAACGTAATTGCGTGAATGTCCTCCGCCGCTTTTTTCATTTGACTGTCCGAGGGCGTTTTTTCAGGAACCCGAGCGATTTCACACCGAAGCAGGGCGCGGTCCAGTGCGTCACGCAAGGGCCCTAGATCGCGGTCGTTCATGTGTCCGCAAGCCTCGGCGATGCGTCGTAAATCGTCGTCGGAATAACGGCTTACTGAAAGCTCCCCAAGTTCAGCCCGGTTGACCATGACGGCGCCTCCGCAAGCTCTCCGCAGGGTGGTCGCGGCGGAAAGCCGGTGCGGTATCGGCCGTGTCAGGCTGCAGACCCTATCCGCCGCGATCTGAATTACGCGCTCGCCAACTGAACCACGTTCGATCCGCTCGACTTACCCGCTACGATATCGAGCAAGCGGGCATTCCAGAGATCGAGCGCTCGCCGTTTCTCTCGGTCATAAGCATAGTGGTCGTACCGGCTCGTGCTGGTCTTGGAATCGCGCGACGTATGGTGCCGGACCTTCCCGACATCGAATTGCGAGATACCCATCGCGGTCATGTGGCTAGTGACCGTGTGCAACAGGTCGTGCGGCATGAAATGAGCGATCCCGGACGCCTTGATGATTTTCCGAAAGGGACGTGTCGCGTTTGTCTCGGGAACTGGACCGCCGCCCTCTGCTCGGGGAAACACCCATTCGGCATCCAGGGAGAGCTTCTCGATCTCTTCGATGATGGCCAGCATCGCCGGCGTTAGCGGCACCCGGTACGGCCGCTTGGTCTTCGTCAGTTCGGCAGGGATGTTCCACCAGCCGTCACGGCGATCGAGATCGGCCCATCGCATCCGCGAGACCTCGTTCCGCCGCTGTGCGGCAAGCAGCATTAATCGGAACAGGCCCCGAACGACCGGGCTCGCATCGTCGAGCGAGCGCCATAGCACTTGCAGCTCGTCAGCGGTCAGGGTCCGCTCGCGCGGCGTTTCCTCGGCTGGCTTCGGCAGTTTGAAAGCCGGGTTCTCGGTGACGACTTCCTCCTCGATGGCCCAATTGAAGAGCCGGCGCACGACTTCAAAGGTCCGGTTGGCCTCAACGGGCGCGGGGCGGTTTTTGACCGCGTTCAGCTCGGATCGAAGATCGGCGCGCGTGACCAGGTGAGCCTTCTTGCGACCGAGGGCGGGAATGAGATTGTTGTCGAGCAGTCGCCGGTCTTTCTCCCAGGTGCGCTTACGCGGCTTCGCATATTCCTCGATGTAGCGGTCGGCGAGCTGCTTGAACGTGGGCGCCTCGCGGTCACGGTGCTTTCGAGCGGCGGGGTCTTCTCCTCGGGCCGCTGACTTAAGGCCGTCGCGTGCCTGCTCCCGAGCATCAACGAGCGGCAGCACATCAAACCGTCCCAGGGTCAATCGCCCTTTCACACCGTGGCAGCGGTAAAGCACGATCCAGGACTTGCGCCCATTATAGGAAACGCGCAGCCCGAAGCCCGGCAAGCTTTCGTCGAAGTAGTCGACTTGCTTTGGGCGCGGTGGCGGCCTGATAGCCTTTAGAGCCCGATCGGTGAAATGCGACGGCTCAGACGTTGCTCAGCCATAGGCTAAGGTTCCAAATAGGTTCCGATTAGACGGAACAGTATGAAACCTAATGGTCGGGTTTGCAACACGATGCGGGACGAAGAGCCTTGATTAACTGAGCGTTTAAGGCGGCCTTGATAGTGCACCGCGTTTCATGCGATTTCGCCTGACGAGGGGTTCGATCCCCCTCGGCTCCACCAATCGTCGCCCAATCCATCACCTGCAAAATGCCCGCCGAGCCGTCAACAGGCTTGCGGTTCGGGGCGTGCAAGCCTTGGATGATGCGCCGCGGCCCGAGAGCCGCGCGGGAGGCATCCGATGGGTCACATGATATTGCGCGGGGGCCGTGTCCTCGACATCGCCGCTGGCACCGCCGAGCCGGCCGACATCCTGATCGAGGACGACACCATCCGCCAAATCGGGCCGCCGGGTTGCGTCGCACCCGAAGGTGCCGTCGAGATCGACGCCGGCCGGCGGCTGATCCATCCCGGGCTGGTCAACGCGCACACTCATTCGCACGGCAACCTGGCCAAGGGGATGGGCGATCGTTGGACGCTCGAATTGCTGCTGACAGCGGCGCCGTGGCTCGGCGGCAACCGCGGGCTCGACGATTTGCGAGTGTCGGCGCAGATCGGCGCGATCGAGATGATGCTGAAGGGCTGCACCGCCTGCTACGATCTGTTCTTCGAGTGGCCTGTGCCAAGCACCGAGGGCATGACGGCGGTCGCCTCCGCTTATGCCGAGCTCGGCATGCGCGCGGTGGTGGCGCCGATGGTCGCCGACCGCAGTTTCTATGAGGCGATCCCCGGCATGGCCGAGGCGGTGCCGGCGGCATTGCAGGAAAAGGTCGCGGCGCTGCGCCTGGCGCCCGGCGACATCACGCTGGCGGCGATCCGCACGGCGTTCGACGCGTGGGGCGCCGACCGCGACCTGGTGCGGCCCGCGGTGGCGCCGACCATCCCGCATCATTGCTCGGATAGTTTCATCCTCGGCTGCGCAGGATTGGCGCGCGATTACGGCGTGCCGCTGCACTCGCATGTCGCCGAATCGAAGGTACAAGCGGTGGCGAGCCTGCGGCTGTACGGCAAGACCCAGACGGCGCATCTCGATGCGCTCGGGGTGCTAGGGCCGCATTTCACCGTCGCCCACGGGGTCTGGCTCGACGAGGACGACATGGCTCGGCTCGGCGACCACGGCTCCTCGGTCGCCCATAATCCTGGCAGCAACATGCGGCTCGGCTGCGGCCTTGCCGACACGCGGGCGATGCTGGAGCGGCGAGTCAATCTCGGCATCGGCACCGACGGCGCCTCGTGCGCCGACAACCAGAACATGTACGAGGCGATGCGGCTCGCCTCGTTCGTCTCCAAAGTGCAGGGCCCGGAATACCGGCGCTGGCTGACGACGCGCGAGGCGGCGCTGGCGGCAACCGAGGGTAGCGCCCGCGTGCTCGGTTTTGGCGACAGGATCGGGCGCATCGCGCCGGGCTGGAAGGCCGACCTGGTGCTGCTCGATCTCGATCATCCCAACTGGCTGCCGCTCAACGACCCGGTCCACCAGCTCGTCCATTGCGAGGACGGCACCGCGGTCGACAGCGTGATGATCGGCGGCCGGATGGTGGTCAGCGGACGACGGCCGGTCGGTATCGATCTCGCCGCGCTGCGCGCCCGTGCCGAGGCTGCCCGCGAGCGGCTAGCTGCGGTCAATGCCGACAACCGCCGACTTTACGAGGCGCTGGAGCCGGTGGTCGGCAGCTATTGTCCCGGTCTGGCGCGCATGCCCTATCACGTCCACCGCTACGGCGCGCGGCCGGAATAGCCGCCAACGGAAATCGGCAGGAGAAAGACATGGCGCGCCTCGGCATCGCCTTTTCCGGCGGCCCCAGCCCGGCCGAAATCGTCGACTGCATCAGGCTGGCGGAAGAGCTAGGCTACGAATCCGCCTGGGTCGCGGAAGGCCACGGCGGCGACCAGTTCGCGACTTTGGCGGCGGCCGCGACGCAGACCTCACGGATCGCCCTCGGCACCAGCATCACCAGCGTCTTTGTCCGCACCGTGCCGACGATCGCGATGGCCGCCGCGACGGTCGACGATTTGTCGGGCGGGCGGTTCATCCTCGGCATCGGGTCGAGCCACAAGGTGCAGGTCGAGGCCGAGCATGGCGTCGCCTACGCGAAACCGCTGACCCGGACCCGCGAAACCGTCGCGGCGATCCGGGCGCTGCTGCGCGACAGCGCGCTGCATTACGAGGGCGAGACATTCCGCATCGCGCGCTTCGACCTGTGGTTCGCGCCGCGCCGGCCGGCGCTGCCGATCTACCTCTCGGCGGTGTTTCCGAAGATGACCGCGCTCACCGGCGAGATCGCCGACGGCCTGATCCTGACGCGCAGCACCTTGGCGACTGCAGGCCCGGCCCGGCAATCGCTGGCCGAGGGCGCGGCGCGAGCCGGCCGCGATCCCGCCCAGATCACGGTGACGACCCTGCTGCCCGCGGCGGTGGCGGACAGCCGAGAGGAGGCCCTCGCCGTGCTGCGGCCGGGGCTCGGCTTCTATCTCGGCTTTTTCCCGCGCTACAACCGGCTGGTCGCCGAAAGCGGCTTTGCCGAGGAAGCGGCGGCGATCGCGGCGGCGTGGGCGCGCGGCGACCGGGACGGCGCGGTGCGCGCGGTCAGCGACCGGATGATCGACGTCACCAGCATCGCCGGCACTCCGGCGCAATGCCGCGAGCGGCTCGAGGCCTACCGGGCTTCCGGGATCGATGTGCCGATCCTCAGCCCCTATGCCCGCGGCCCCGGCGCCAAGGCCCGGTTCGAGGCGGTGGTCCGCGCCTGCGCGCCTTAGCCTCGCTCGAACAGCCGCTTCCACTTCCGCCAGGTCAGCGCCAGCGCCAGCAGCCCTTCAAGCCCGCTCACCGTCGTCGCCCACGGCGCCCCGATCGCCTCGGCCAAGAGGCCGAGATGGAGAAAGCCGACAAGCCCCGAGCCGATGCACAGCGACAGGACGCCGTAAAGCCGGCTGCGCATTTCCGCCGGCGCGGCGAGATAGATCAAGGTCGCCTGCATCACGCTGAACCCTGAATTGGCCAACCCGGTCAACAGGAGCGCCGCGCCGGCGAAAGCGGTGCTCGGCGCCAGCGCAAATCCGATCAGCAGCACCAGATAGCTCAACACCGCGCCGATATAGAGCCGGGTGAAATGCGCCTGCCGCACCCACAGCGCGATGGCGATGGCGCCGGCGAACGAGCCGATCCCGTCCATGCTGGCGAGAATGCCGATGCCGCTCGCGCCGAGATGCAGACTGTCTTGCCCGATCACCGGGATCATGCTGGTGAACGGCCAGCCGAAGACATTGTAGATCACGGTCACGGTCAGGATCGCCACCAGCCGCGGATCGCGGCGCGCCAGCAGCAACCCTTCGACGATCGGCGCGAACACCGCGCCGCCGCGCACCGGCGTCACCGCGTTGCGGTGCTGCAGCCGCATCGCCGCGACGAGGGCCAGGGCGTAGCAGACGACGCTGATCGAAAACGCGCCGGCGATGCCGGTTTCGGCCAGCACCAGCCCGCCGATGGTCGGCCCGAGCGTTGGCGGCTTCCTGCTCGCCGGCATCGGCATCGAGGGCGCGTTCTCGTTGAGCGTGCTGATGTATCTGGGCGCCATCGCGGCGGCGGCCTCGCTGCGATCGCGCATGCCGCCCGCGGCAGGTT
>JBBRPG010000180.1:0-7944 GCA_038228485.1 Alphaproteobacteria bacterium | reverse complement strand
TCGACGATCGGCTGCGCCAGCGCCGTCGGAATGGCAAAGCCGATGCCGATCGACCCGCCCGAGTGCGAGTAGATCGCGGTGTTGATGCCGATCACCTCGCCCGCCAGGTCGAACATCGGCCCGCCGGAATTGCCGCGGTTGATCGAGGCGTCGGTCTGCAGGTAGTCGTCGTAGGGGCCGGAATGGATGTCGCGCGCGGTCGCCGAGATGATCCCCGCGGTGACCGAGCCGCCGAGCCCGAACGGGTTGCCGATCGCCAGCACCCAGTCGCCGACCTTGGCCTTGCCCGAATCGCCCCAGGCCGCGGCCGGCAGCGGGCTCTTGGCCTCGACCTTGAGCAAGGCAAGGTCGGTGACCGTGTCGCGGCCGATCACCTGCGCCTGTAGCGCGGTGTCGTCGGACAAGGTCACGGTGATCTGGTCGGCGTTGGCGATGACATGGGCGTTGGTGACGACCAGCCCCGACGGATCGATGATGAACCCGGAACCGAGCGAGGCGACCGCGCGGCCCTGCCCCGGCCCGCCCTTGTCGTTGAAGAAATCGCGGAACAGGTCGTCGAGCGAACCGCCCGGCGAGGCCGGCGGCGCATCCGGCGCCACCTTGGGCGGCTGCGCCGGGGCCTGGGTCGTCGAGATGTTCACCACGACGCCGACCAGCTTGCCGGCCAATTGCGAAAAGACCTCGGCGAACGGCCCGTCGGGCGGCTGCGCGCGGCCCCCCGACGCGGGCAGCAGCGCCAAGGTCAGCGCCAACACCGCACCGGTCGTTAGGCCGCGCCTGCGGAATACCGTCACCTATCTCTCCTCTCCGCATGCGGGCGCATCGTGGGGGAACGCCGCGCGGGATGAAAGCGTGCCGGTGCCCCGATGCCGCGGCCCCCGATCTAACGCTGGTCTTTCCGACGCGCTCGATATGAAATGGCGCCGAGATTGGCAAGACGGAATCGAGATTTGGAGCCGCGTGATCGCGTCGCGCCCCCGGCAGCTTGACCGCGAGTTCCTGCGCGCGCTGTTCGATGCCGCGCTCGCCGCGGCCGACCCTTATCGGACGATGGCTGCGGCCCTGCCGGCGGCGGTGCCGGGGCGCACGGTCGTGGTCGGCGCCGGCAAGGCGTCGGCGGCGATGGCCCGCGCCTTCGAGGGCCTGTGGCCCGGCGAGCTGAGCGGGCTGGTGGTCACCCGCCACGGCCATGGCGTGCCGTGCGAGCGGATCGAGATCGTCGAGGCGAGCCACCCGGTGCCCGATGCCGCCGGGCAGGCGGCGGCGCAGCGCATCCTCGACCTGGCGCGCGGGCTCGGGTCTGACGATCAGCTGGTGTTCCTGGTGTCGGGCGGCGGCTCGGCTCTGCTCTCGCTACCGGCGCCCGGCATTACGCTTGCCGACAAGCAGGCGGTGACGCGGGCGCTGCTGCGCTCGGGGGCGACGATCAGCGAGATCAATGCGGTGCGCAAACACGTTTCGGCGATCAAGGGGGGGCGGCTCGCCGCGGCCGCCATGCCGGCACGGGTGGTGACGATCGCGATCTCCGACGTGCCCGGCGACGACCCGGCGGTGATCGCCTCGGGACCGACCGTGCCCGACCCGACGAGCTTTGAGGATGCGCGGGCGGTGCTCGCCAAGTACCGCATCGATGAGCCGGCTTCGGTGATCGCGCACCTCGCCGCGGCGGCGGACGAGACCCCCAAGCCGGGGGATCGGGTGTTCGCCGACAGCCGCTACACGCTGATCGCCAGCCCACAGCAGGCGCTGGCCGCCGCGGCCGACGCGGCGCTGGCCCAGGGCGTCACCCCGATCGTGCTGAGCGACCGGATCGAGGGGGAGGCGCGCGACATCGGCCTTATGCATGCCGCAATCGCCTTACAACTTGCCGGCGGAGATTTTCGCGTTGGAGGCGAGGCGGTTTCGCTGCCGGCGGTGCTGCTGTCGGGCGGCGAGACCACGGTCACGGTGCGCGGGCCGGGCCGCGGCGGGCGCAACAGCGAGTTCCTGCTGGCGCTGGCCGGGGCACTGGGCGGTGCGGCCGGGATATCGGCGATCGCCTGCGATACGGACGGCATCGATGGAACCGAGGACAATGCCGGAGCGATGATTTTTTCAGACAGCATCACCCGCGCCGCGCAACGCGGCGTTGCCGTCAAGACGGCGATGGCAGAAAACGACGCCTATGGATTTTTTCGCGCTCTCGACGACCTCGTCGTCACCGGACCGACCCTGACCAATGTCAACGATTTTCGCGCCATCCTCGTTACCCGACAGCCTGACCGCTGAGCGGGCGCCGCGGCACAAAAGGAATTCGATGCGGCGTCAGCGCAGCGCCAAGATCGTCGCGACCCTCGGCCCCGCGAGCTCGAGCGTGGTGCGAATCCGCGCCCTGTTCGACGCGGGGGTCGACGTCTTCCGCTGCAATTTCAGCCACGGCACGCATGACGACCACCGCGCCCTGTTCGCCGCGATCCGCCGGGTCGAGAGCGAGACGGGCCGGCCGATCGGCATCCTCGCCGACATGCAGGGGCCAAAGCTGCGGCTCGGCAATTTCGCCGGCGGCAAGATCAGCCTTGCCGCCGGCGACAAATTCCGCCTCGACCTCGCCAAGCGGGCGGGCGACCGCCACCGCGCCCCGCTGCCGCATCCCGAAGTGTTCGCGGCGCTGCACCCCGGCACCGAACTGCTGATCGACGACGGCAAGGTGCGGCTCAAAGTCACCGAATGCGGCAAGGATTTCGCCGAGACCGAATGCCTGGTCGGCGGCGCCTTGTCGAACCACAAGGGGGTCAACGTCCCGCACGTGCTGCTGCCGATCTCGGCGGTGACCGACAAGGACCGCGCCGATTTGTCGTTCGCGCTGGAGCACGGCGCCGACTGGATCGCGCTGTCTTTCGTGCAACGGCCCGAGGATGTCGCCGAGGGGCGCAAGCTGATCGGCAATGCCGCTGGGCTGATGGTCAAGCTGGAAAAGCCGTCGGCGATCCGCCGGCTCGACGAGATCATCGACCTCGCCGACGGGCTGATGGTGGCGCGCGGCGACCTCGGCGTCGAGATGCCGCCGGAAGACGTGCCGAGCGTGCAGAAGCAGATCATCCATGCCTGCCGCCTTGCCGGAAAACCCGTGATCGTCGCGACGCAGATGCTGGAATCGATGATCACCGCGCCCACTCCCACTCGGGCCGAGGCGTCGGATGTCGCCACCGCGGTCTATGAAGGCGCCGACGCGGTGATGCTGTCGGCCGAGACCGCGGTCGGCCAATACCCGATCGAGGCGGTGGCGATGATGGACCGCATCGCCCACCGGGTGCAGGAAGACCCGCTCTATTTCACGACCCTGCAGAGCGGGCGGGGCGAGCTGGAGCACACCGCCTCCGACGCGATCAGCGCCGCGGCCTGTCAGGTGGCGGCGACGGTCGGCGCCGCGGCGATCGTGTCGTTCACTAGCTCGGGCGCGACGGCATTACGCGCGGCGCGCGAGCGGCCGGCCGTGCCGATCCTGGCGATGACCCCGAACCTCGGCACCGCCCGGCGGCTGGCGCTGCTGTGGGGTGCGCATTGCGTCCACAGCGCCGACATCCGCGGCTTTGGCGACATGGTGCAAAAGGCGGTGCGCGCCGCCCACCGCGAAGAGATCGCCCAGCCCGGCCAGCGCGTGGTGATCACCGCCGGCGTCCCGTTCGGCACCCCCGGCGCGACCAACATCCTGCGCATCGCCTGGGTGGAGCGGTAGAGGCGCCACTGCAAGTTTATTAGAAAGACCCTCATAATTTTCCCTCCCCCGGGTTTGACCGGGGGGCCGGCGAATAGCCGCTATTCATTCGTGGATGGCCGGATCACCGGGGACGGGAAATGGAGGGCGCGCACATGTATCCCGACGACATCGACGCCGAATCCGGGTGCCGGCTGCCTCTGCCTCGCCGCGATGAATTGAGCGCGGCAGGGCAGGAAATCTACGACCGGCTCGCCAACCCCAGCGGCGGGAACTTGCGCGGGCTGCGCGGCCCCGGCGGCATCCAGCTGCATAGCCCGGAATTGTCGCAGCGCTCGCGGCCGCTGAACCATTACCTGCGGTTCGAGGCCGGGCTCGGCGAACGAGTGCGCGAGCTGGCGATCCTCACCGTGGCGCGCGAGCTCGACAGCCAGTTCGAATGGGCCGCGCATGAGGCCGAGGGGTTGCGGGAAGGCGTCTTGCCTCCGATATCATTAGATGCCGCCGCGATCTCGACGGGCTGGCCGAGCCAGACGCAATCATCATTCAGCTCGGCCGAGAAATCTTCGGTATCAGAGGGGTTTGTACGGCGACGTTTGCGCGGGCCTTGAAGCAATTCGGGCGACGAGGGGTGGTCGACCTCGTCGCGCTGATGGGCAATTACGCGGCGACCGCGGCGCTGCTCACCGCCTTTGACATGCAGCTCGACACCGGTCAGGAGCCGGGATTGCCGGCGCTCTGAAACCACCCCGGCGAAGGCCGAAGGCCATGTATCAGTTTTCGAACAGCGGATGAATGGTCCCGGCTTTCGCCTTGAGGTGGCCCAAAACGAAGACGGCCGGGACATGCCCGGCCGCCGATCGCAAATAGGGTGGGTCAAGCCCCACCCTACAGTTTAGTTCAACCCGTAGAGCCGCACGACGTTGTCGTGGACGATCTTCTTTTGCACGCTCGACGAGAAGCCGGCGAGGTTCTGCTCCAACGTCGCGCGCGAGTTGGGCCAGATGCAGTCGGGGTGCGGATAATCGGCGCCCCAAATGATGTTGTCCTCACCGACCAGCGGGACGATCGGCTCGAGATACTTGTCCTGCTGATAGGTGACGAAGCCCTGACGGCGGAAGTAGTCGCTGGGCTTCATCTTGAAGCCGAGGCTGCGCGCCCGATCGTGATACTCGGTGTCGCAGCGGTCGAACACGTAGGGCAGCCAGGTAACCCCCGACTCGCCGAGGACGAAGTTGAAATCGGGATATTTCTCGCAGGCGCCGGAAGCGAGGATCGAGGCCAATACCTCCATCGTGTCGAGCTGGAACAAGGTCGAGCGCACCAGCCGCCACTGGGTGAAGACCTCTTTTTCCATCTCGGGCGTATCGGGCGCGCGCACCGCCTTGAACCCGGTCGAGTGGAACGAGATCGGGAACTTGCACTCGGCCGCAGCCTCCCACAGGGCAAACCAGGCGGGGTGATACAGCGGCGGGGTCATGCGCTTGAAGGCGAGGTCGCCGCCCTTCAACCCCATCTTGGCGCAGCGCCGCACCTCGGCCGCCGCAGCCTTGGGGTCGGTATTGGGAATGATCGCCAGCGGGAACACCCGGTTGGGGTCGGAGCGCTTGGCAAAATCCGAGGCCCAGTCGTTGTACCGCTGGTTGACCCAGATGCGCAGGTCGGCGTCGTTGATCAGATCGTTGACCATCAGGCAGCCGTAGATGATCTCCTTTTCCAGCCCGTCGCGGTCGAGATCGGCGATGCGCAGCTCGGGGGTGGTCGGGCGCGGGGCCGCGCCGGGATAGGAATTCCACTCGAAGCCGAGATCCTTCATCTCGTCGATATGGTCGAACGAGCCCTTGGTGTACGGCAGAAAGCCGGGGCCGACGCCGTTCCACATGCCGCGGTCGGTGTCGTCGACAAACCAATGCTGGCCGTCGTTGCGCTCTTCGACGCGCGGCGCCAGCTTCTTCCACTTGGCCGGCGCCTGCGACGACCACAGATCGGCGGGGCAATAGGTCAGGTCGATGTGGTTGTCGCCGGAAATGAGCTTGTGTTGCATCGAGGGCTCCTGTGGGACGTCGGCCATAGGTGTGAAACCTACGCCACGCTAAACCGTAGCGCCATCTTACGAATCCCGGCAAGGCCCGGCTAGGCCCCACAGGGACAAGGCCGACATGCGCCGGGATCAACCGGCGCCGCCTGAAGACGGATTTAAGAGGGGTTTGCGGCGATCTCGCTCGGGCGCGCCGCCGTCGGGCCGGCATCGATACGTTCCGGCGGCAAGGTCACGGTCACCGTGGTGCCGCGCCCCTTCTCGCTGACGACGGTGAGCGAGCCGCCGTGCAGCTCGGTGAGCCGGCGCGCCAGCGGCAGACCGAGCCCGGTGCCCTCGTACCGGCGCGTGTCGTTGGCCTCGATCTGGCCGAACGGTTCGAGCGCGATGACGATTTCGTCCGGAGTCATGCCGGAGCCGGTATCGGAGACGAGAAAGGCGATGCCGCCGTCCTCGCTGTGCCGCGCGGCGGCGATCACACTGCCGCCCGGCTTGGTGAACTTGATCGCGTTGGACAGCAGGTTGAGCATGATCTGCTTCAGCCGCGTCGAATCCGCGGCGAGCGCGGGCAGCTTCTCAGCGATCTCGGTCGACAGGCGGACACCGCCGGCCACCGCATTGCTTTTCACCAACGTGATGCAGGAATCGATGATGGCGTGCGGCTCGACGCCGCGTTCTTCGTGCAGCTCGAACTTGCCGGCATCGACCTTCGCCAGGTCGAGGATGTCGTTGATGACGTTGTGCAGATGCTCGCCGCTCTGGTGGATCAGCTTGGGCCTCGGAAGGCTGGACGGTGGAGCGCGCGCAGGAAACGCTTAGCGAGCTGCGGCGGGCCAAGCGCACCGGCGTGGGGCCGCTCACTCTTCGCGATCGAGCTGAGGCCCGTCGGGCAGCAGAGCGCCAGGAAGCGGACGAAGCCGCGGAGCGCGAACGCCGGGAAAAGACAGTGGCGGACCTGTGGGACCGCTACAGCAAGGAAGTCGTCGCCATCAAAAACAGGGCCAGCACGGCCGCGGAAAAGGCTCGACTCTGGAATACGCGCATCAAGCCGGCAATGGGCAGCACCCGCGTCAACCAGGTCACCGAGGAAGACGCCGGCGCGGTGGTGCGCGCGCCGCTACGCCTCGACGAGGCAGGAACGGTCATTGGAGGTATGCTACCACGATCGCGCATCTTCTTGCGCCCGCCCCGCGATCGGCGCGCCGCGCTCTTCCGCAAAAGGTGCCCGGTGGGAGTCTGAACGGGACTACGCGGCGACTGGCTCCAGGAATTGCGCGACGGTTTTCAGGAAGCTGGCGACCGTAATTGGCTTGGTGAGATATGCATCGCAGCCAGCCCCTCGAATTCTATCCTCGTCACCCTTCATCGCGAACGCCGTCAGCGCAATGATCGGTATCGAGCGCAGCTCTTCGTCTTCCTTCAGCCACTGAGTGACTTGAAAACCGGAGATTGTAGGGAGCTGAATATCCATCAGAATCAGATCGGGCCGGTGTTCGCGTACCATTTTCAGCACTTGACCGCCATCGACCGCCTGCAGCGTGTGGTACCCGTGTCCTTCAAGCAGATCATTGAAAAGTTTCATATTGAGGACGTTGTCCTCGACGATCAGTACCGTTTTAGCCATGTCATTCTCGCCAGCTCTAAAGTGAGCCATTACGATTAGCAACACTGATCTAGAAGCCTAAAATCTAAATATTTCGTTATTCAAGGACTGAGACAGTGGTTATGTCCGTTAGCGAACACAACTCGGCCAGCTTAACGCACGAATACTAGTTAAATGGGAGCGCGATCACCGATAGCCCCACGACAGTGATCCACGTGCCATAGCCGCGGCGATCCAAGCCAATGCGCTGTCCGAACGCAAACATGAACACCAGGAACAGCAGGACTAAGAGCAGCAGGACGGGAAAGGCCATCACTCAGTCTAGCAGGCGAAAAGCTCCCCAATCTGCCCTTTGCCGGACTCAGCCAGCATTCCAGACACGCGATCCACCAGTTCGGGGATGCTGACAGGAGCCGCCATAAATTCGCCGATCCCCACGGTGTGCTCCCGGTTTTCGGGCCGCGCGACGAATAGCACTTTGAGACTAGGTATTTTCCTGCGGCCCACACTTGCAAGCGACATTCCAGGCGGGGAACCCGGAGGAAAACTTACCCGCGTGATCAAAAGCTCGACAGTTGCTTCAAGGGCGTCAAACGCAGGCAATGAGGC
>JBBRPG010000179.1:0-7984 GCA_038228485.1 Alphaproteobacteria bacterium | reverse complement strand
TATCGGATGCTGGCGCAGGCCGGCGCCGATTTCCTGTCGGTGCCGTCGGTGTTCACGGTGCCGACCGGCAAGGCGCATTGGGAGGTGCTGTTGCGCTCGCGGGCGATCGAGAACGGGGCGTTTCTGTTCGCCCCGGCGCAGACCGGCGAGCATACCGCCGGCCGCAAAAGCTATGGCCACTCGCTGATTGTCGATCCGTGGGGCGAGGTGCTGGCCGAAGGCGGCGAGGGGGTCGGCATCATCACCGCCAAGATCGATCCCGCCCGCACCGCCAAGGTGCGCGGCGGGCTGCCGTCGCTGCAGCACGACCGCGATTTCACCCCGCCTGAGCTGGCGCGCCGTCCTCTCGCGGCCGAGTAGCGTCGAGCTCGGTATCCTCGTAGATCGCGTCGAGGGCAACCTCGACGCCGATGCTGGACAGGTTCAGGACCGCGTCGCCGGTGACGATCTCGTCGATCCAGCCGGCATCGGTGCGGGTGTAGAGGTCGACCCACCGCTCATCCTGCTCGACGATGGCGTATTGGCGGATCGACGGGGTGGCGAAATAGTCGAATTTCTTGCGGCCGTGATCCTCGCGCGCCGTGCTGGGCGATATTATCTCGATGACGACAACCGGCGCGGGCACGATGTCATCGTCGCCGGCGATCGGGCTGCACGTCACCGACAAATCCGGATACCGCACGCCCTGGTTGGCGATTATCTTGGCGTCACCGCGGAACGGCCGGCAGCCGGGGCCGCGGAGCTTCGCGTCCAACACGCTCCATAGCTTTGACGCGATCGTCGAATGATCGAGCGATCCCCCGGTCATCATGCGGACGACCAAGCCGTCGAATTCATAGCGCTCGGGCTGCTCACGCTCCCAGGCGAGGAACTCGTCGAGCGACATCAAGGTTTGGGCGGCGCTGGACATTCGCCGATTTTACGCTTGCCGCAGGCGGTTGTCCAAATTGGACGCGGGTAGCCGGCCGAGCGGGGCGTTGACCGCGGCGATGCGTTGGATCACAGCCGGATAGGGCTTGGTCACCTCGCCCTGCTCGAAGGCGACGATGGTCAGCGCCGCGAATGCCTTGAGCAATTCGCCGGGCCGCAGCAGAAAATCGGGATTGCGCGGCCGGCCGAAGCGCTCGTTGCCAAGCGCGAAGGTCTCGTAGATCAGCACGCCGCCCGGCGCCAGCGCGGTGGTGATGGCCGGCAACAGGCGCCGGTGCAGGTAGTTGGTGACGACGATCGCGTCATAGCCGCCGCCGAGCGGCCAGGGCGCGCCGGTTTCGAGGTCGATTGTCTCTACGGTGCAGCGCGGGCCGGCGAGCGGCGCCAGCGCCGTGGCGTCCCGATCGACCGCGTGCACCGCATAGCCGTGATCCAGCAGCAGGCGCGTGTGGCGGCCGCCGCCGGCGGCCAGATCGAGCACCCGGCCGCCGGCGCTGATCAGCGGCAGGAACCGCAAGACCCAGGCGGAGCAGGCGTCTTCACCACTCGTTAGCACTAACACCCCACGATTGCTACGAACCCTCGCCGCAGTGTAAATTGGGGTTCGAGGAGGTCTTGTTGATGATCCGGTTTTCGCTGCGCTGCGCTTCGGGCCACGAGTTCGAAGGGTGGTTTCGCAATGGCGAGGGATACGAGGCGCAGCAGAAGGCGGGTGAGATCGCTTGCCCCGAATGCGGCGCCACGCAGGTCGAGAAGGCGCTGATGGCGCCCAGCATCGGCCGCTCGCGCGAGCCCCGGGCGCCGATTTCGCCGGCCCAGCTGCGGGCGGCGCTGGTCGAGCTGCGGCAGCAGGTCGAGAAGCATTGCGACTATGTCGGCCCGCAATTTGCCGAAGAAGCGCGCCGCATCCATTACGGCGAGAGCGATCCGCACGGCATCTATGGCGAGGCCACCGCCGACGAGTCGCGCGAGCTGGCCGACGAAGGCATCCAGGTCGGCCGTATCCCCTGGGTGGCGCCGACCGACGCCTAGTCGGGCTGGCGGCAGGCTCACCGCCGCACCGCCGTTACCATGTAATTGACCGATAGATCGTCGGTGAACGCCCAGTCGGCGCTCATCAGCCGATAGCGCATGCCGCTAAGCCGCGTCGGGTTGAGCCCCGCCCGACGCAGGCCGAGCGCAAATTCCGACGGCCGGACAAACTTGTTCCAGTCATGGGTGCCGCGCGGCAGCCAGCCAAGCAGGTACTCGGCGCCGACGATTGCCAACGCGTAGGATTGCGGCGTGCGGTTCAGGGTCGCGCCGATCAATGCGCCGCCGGGCTTCACCAGCGCGCCGCAGGCCGCAAGGAACCCATCCAGATCGGCGACGTGCTCGACGATTTCGAGCGCGAGCACGACATCGAACGACCCTCCCTCTTCGGCCAGCGCCTCGACGGTCGTGCTTTGGTAGTCCACGGTCAGCCCGCTCGCGGCGGCATGGTCGCGGGCGACGGCGATCGCCGCCTCGTCGGCGTCGATCGCCGTCACCTCAAAGCCGAGCCTCGCCATCGGCTCGGCGATGAGGCCGCCGCCGCAGCCGATATCGGCCAGGGTCAGCCCCTCGAACGGCGAGAGCGAGCGCGAATCGCGGCCGAAATGCAGGGTCAGCTCGCGGCGGATGAAGTCGAGCCGCAGCGGGTTAAGCCGGTGCAGCGGGCGAAAGCTGCCCGCCGGATCCCACCAGCCCGCCGAATGCGCGGCAAAACGGGCGATCTCCGCGCGGTCGACGGTGCCTCCGGTTGCCCTCATGCCGCCCTATCCCTCGCCAAAGTGGCCGCGAGCGCCGCAAAGGAGTATGCGGAGAGGAGAGAGGGCCGGCAATATCGCCATGCGCGGCGCCGGGCCTGCCGGCGCAACAAATCCCCGGGGTGACAACGCAAGATGGCGCGCATCGTTCAGAAATTCGGCGGCACCTCGGTCGCGGATGTCGAGCGCATCAAGAGTGCCGCGCTGCGGGTCAAGCGCGAGGTCGATGCCGGCAACGAGGTCGTCGTCGTCGTGTCGGCGATGGCCGGCGCGACCAATCAGCTCGTCGACTGGACGCGGGCGATGAGCGAGCTTTACGACGCGCGCGAGCACGACGCCGTCGTCGCCAGCGGCGAGCAGGTGACGGCGGGACTGATGGCCCTGGCCTTGCAAGCGCTTGGCATCGAGGCCCGCTCATGGCTCGGCTGGCAGGTGCCGATCCGCACCGACGACGTCCACGGCCGGGCGCGGATCGAGACGGTCGAAACGGCGGAGCTCGAACGCCGCCTCGGCGAAGGCCAGGTCGCGGTCGTCGCGGGATTTCAGGGGATCGGGCCGCGCGGGCGCATCACCACGCTGGGCCGCGGCGGGTCCGACACCTCGGCGGTGGCGCTGGCTGCCGCGCTGCACGCGGAACGGTGCGATATCTTCACCGATGTCGATGGGGTTTACACGACCGATCCGCGCATCGTTGCGAAAGCGAGGAAGCTCGGTAGAATCACCTACGAAGAGATGCTGGAGATGGCATCGCAGGGCGCCAAGGTGCTGCAGACGCGCTCGGTGGCGATGGCGATGAATCACCGTGTGCGCGTGCAGGTGCTGTCGAGCTTTACCGATGCGCCGGGCACGCTCGTGGTCGATGAGGATGAGATAGTGGAAAAGCGGGTTGTCAGCGGGATCGCCTATAGCCGCGACGAAGCCAAAATCACGGTCGAGCGCGTCGCCGACAAGCCGGGCGTCGCCGCGGCGATCTTTGGCCCGCTCGCGGACAATTCGATCAATGTCGATATGATCGTGCAGAACGTGTCGGCCGACGGCAACACCACCGACATGACGTTCACGGTCGGCCGCAGCGACCTCGAGCGGGCGATGAGCGTGCTGGAAGAACGGCGCAAGACGCTCGGCTTCAAGTCGCTGAAGCCCGACCGGAACGTGGTGAAGATATCGGTCATCGGGGTCGGCATGCGCAGCCATGCCGGCGTCGCGCAGATGATGTTCCAGACCCTGGCCGAGCGCGGCATCAACATCCAGGTGATCTCGACCTCGGAGATCAAGGTCAGCGTCCTGATTGCGGCCGATTACACCGAGCTAGCGCTGAGGGCGTTGCACACCGCCTACGGACTCGACAGCGCCGGATGACCGCCGAGTTCATCGCCACCGACACGATCGAAACCCGGCCGCCGGTCGCGTCGGCCTCGGAAAACGCCGCGCGCGCCGAACTCGACCGGCTGTGGGCGCGGGGCCGCGAGTTTTTCGGCACCCGCTTCGCGATCCTGGGCGGGGCGATGACCTGGGTGTCGGAGCGCAACCTCGTCGCGGCGATCTCCAATGCCGGCGGGTTCGGGGTGATCGCCTCGGGCTCGATGTCGCCCGATCTGCTCGACGCGGAAATCGCCGCCACTGCGGCGCTGACCCGGGCGCCGTTCGGGGTCAATTTGATCACGATGCACCCGCAGCTGATGGAGCTGATCGACGTGTGCGTCGGCCGTCGCGTCGGCCATGTCGTGCTCGCCGGCGGGATTCCCAGCAACGCTGCGGTCGCCCGCATCCGCGACGGCGGCGCGCGGCCGGTATGCTTCGCCCCGGTCCTGGCGGTCGCCAAGCGACTGGTACGCGCGGGCGCGGAAGCGATCGTCATCGAGGGCAGCGAGGCGGGGGGCCATATCGGCCCGGTCTCGACCGCGGTGCTGGCCCAGGAGGTCTTGCCGCACATCACCGAGGTGCCGGTCTTTGTCGCCGGCGGCATCGGCCGCGGCGAGGCGGTTCTCTCCTACCTCGAAATGGGCGCGTCGGGGGTGCAGCTCGGCACCCGCTTTGTCTGCGCTCACGAGTCGATCGCGCATGCGAATTTCAAGCGCGCCTTTATCCGCGCTTCGGCGCGCGACGCGGTGACCTCGGCGCAGCTCGACACGCGGTTTCCGGTGATTCCGGTGCGGGCGCTGGCGAACCCGGCGACCGAGCGCTTCGCGGCGACTCAGCGCGCGGTGATCGAGCGCTTCTCGCGCGGAGAATTGTCGCAAAAGGACGCGCAGCTCGAGATCGAACATTTCTGGGCCGGTGCGCTGCGCCGCGCCGTCATCGACGGCGATGTCGAAGCCGGCTCGCTGATGGCCGGGCAGAGCGTGGGGCTCGTCACCCGCGAGCAAAGCACGGCCGATATCCTTGGCGAGCTGATCGAGCAGGCGCTGGCGGCGATTGGCCGCCGGCGTGGGTCGATGGAAGGCGACAAGCCGCATCCGGACGTGGCGCAACGCAGCGCCGCAGGGGGCCGGGACCGGAGAAAATGAACGATATCCCCGGAAGCACCCCAGCGGCATCGCCGGCGACCTCCCCGGGTGGCCCGCTAGGGTCTCCCTCGGGACCGGCCTTGGCGAACCCGCAGCCCGGAAGCCCGGGCGGCACTCCGGCCGCCACCGGAACCCGGCGGTTGCTGCGCCGGCTGCGTGACGTGATGGCGGGGTCGGGCACGGCGCAGGAGCGGCTCGACCGCATCGTCCGCATCGTCGCCGCCGACCTCGTGGCCGAGGTGTGCTCGGCCTATGTGATGCGCGCCGGGGAGGTGCTGGAGCTCTTTGCGACCGAGGGGCTGCGGCCCGAGGCGGTGCATCGCACTCGGCTGCGGGTCGGTGAGGGCTTGGTCGGGGTCATCGCCGCGACCGCTCGGCCGCTGGCGCTTGCCGACGCCCAAGCGCATCCGGATTTCGCCTACCGTCCCGAAACCGGCGAGGAGATCTATCACTCGCTGATGGGCGTGCCGCTCCTGCGCGGCGGCCGGGTGCTTGGGGTGCTGGTGGTGCAGAACCGCACCCTGCGCCACTACACCGAGGACGAGATCGAGATCGCCCAGACGATCGCGATGATCGTCGCCGAGTTGGCGGCCAGCGGCGAGCTGGTCAACCCGCTCGAGATGGCGCAGAGCGACAGCGGCGCGCTGCTGCCGCTGCGCCTGGACGGCATCCGGCTCAACGAAGGGCTGGCGATCGGCCCGGCGGTGCTCCACGCGCCCAAGCTGGTGATCCGGCAGGTCGTCGCCGAGGATGTCGAGGCCGAGCTCGAACGGCTGCGGCGCGCGGTCGCGGCGATGCAGAGCTCGATCGACAAGCTGGTCGCCGCCAGCCGCGGCCTCGGCGCCGGCGAGCATCGCGACATCATCGAGACCTATCGCATGTTCGCCGCCGATCGCGGCTGGCTCGGCCGCATCACGGAGGCGGTGCGCAGCGGCCTCACCGCCGAAGCCGCGGTGCAGAAGGTTCGCGAGGAAAACCGCACCCGGATGATGCAGGTGGCCGACCCGTACCTGCGCGAGCGGCTGTTCGACCTGGAAGACCTCGCCAACCGGCTGCAGAATTCTTTGGCCGGCGGTCTCAGCGGCGCCGACGCGAGCAATCTGCCGCCCGAATTCATCCTCGTCGCGCGGTCGATGGGACCGGCCGAGCTGCTCGACTACGCGCATCGGCGGGTGAGAGGGCTGGTGCTCGAAGAAGGCTCGCCGACCGCGCATGTCGCGATCGTCGCGCGCGCCTTCGACATCCCGGTGGTCGGCCGGGTCGAGGACGCGACCAGCCGGATCGAGCCGGGCGACACCGTCATCGTCGATGGCGAGCACGGCCAGGTGCTGATCCGCCCGAGCGAAGACATCCAGCAATCGACCGCTGACACGGTGGCCGAGCGCACCCGCCGCCGCGCCTTTTACGAGACCTTGCGCGATCAGCCGGCGGCGACGCGCGACGGCGTGCCCATCCGCTTGCTGCTGAACGCCGGGCTGCTGCTCGACCTGGTGCAGATCGCGGCGACCGGCGCGGAAGGTATTGGGCTCTTTCGCACCGAGATACCGCTGTTGACGCGCGACGCTTTTCCCGATGTCGCCGACCAGACCGGGTTTTACCGCCGCGCCTTCGAGCAGGTCGGCGAGCGGCAGATCGTCTTCCGCACCCTCGATATCGGCGGCGACAAGGTGCTGCCTTATTTGAGCCATACCGCCGAGGACAATCCGGCGATGGGCTGGCGGGCGATCCGCATCGGGCTCGACCGTCCGGCGATGCTGCGCCAGCAATTGCGGGCGTTGCTGCGCGCCGCGGCCGGGCGCGACCTGTGGGTCAAATTCCCGATGATCGCCGAGGTCGCCGAGTTGGAGCAGGCGCGCGCTCTGCTGGAGCGCGAGCGCCAGCGCGCGGTCGAGGAAGGATACGAGCCGCCCCGCTCGATCAGGGTCGGGGTGATGCTGGAGGTCCCATCGCTGTTATGGCAACTGCCGGCCTTGCTCGAACGCATCGACTTCCTGTCGATCGGCACCAACGATCTGGCGCAGTTCCTCTATGCTTGCGACCGCGGCAACCCGCGCCTGGCCGACCGTTACGATCTGCTGTCGGCGCCGATGGTGGCGCTGTTCCGCGACGTCATCGCCAAATGCGCCGCGTCCCAGGTGCCGCTCAGCATGTGCGGCGAGATGGCCGGCAACCCGATCGAGGCGATGATGCTGATCGGGCTGGGGTTTCGCACCTTGTCGCTGACTGCGACGGCGCTGGGGCCGGTCAAGACGATGATCCGCAGCCTGGATGCCGGCGAGCTGGCGCGCTATGTCGACGAGATCGGCGGCCGCCCCGACCACTCGCTGCGCCGCCGGCTCCAGGCCTATGCGCGCGACCATGCGGTGACGCTTTGAGCCGCGAGGCTAGCGCCGAGGTCAGCGGGCGGCGCAACCGAATTTCGCAGCATGGGAAATTGCTCTAGTATGCCGGCTGGCGACAGTGAGTGCGCGGTGTGACGTTTTTTCAGCGGTTCAAGACGCCGTTCACCGATAGCGCCGCGGACGATCAGATGCGGTCGCAGCCGCGTATGCGCCTCGTCGGCGAATTTTTGCAGGAGCGGCGGGAAGACCTTGGCCTCGATCTCGACGAGATCGGCGCCATGCTGCGCATCAAGCCCGCCTACCTGGCGGCGCTGGAGCAGGGACGTTCGCACGATCTGCCGGGGCCCACCTATGCGATCGGCTTTATCCGTGCCTATGCCGATTTCCTGGGGCTCGATGCCGACCAGGTGCTGGTCCG
>JBBRPG010000178.1:0-8018 GCA_038228485.1 Alphaproteobacteria bacterium | reverse complement strand
CGTCAACGTCACCAACGGCATTACCTTTCGCCGCTGGCTCTACCAGTCCAATCCGCGTCTGACGCGGCTGCTGTCCGCGGCCTGCGGCGAAGACATCCGCGACAATACGGAGGCGATCGCCCGAATTGCCGAGTTCGCCGACGACCGCGGGCTGCAGCAGCAGCTAGGTGCCGTAAAACGCGCCAACAAGCTGGCGCTGGCCAGGATAATCCAGAGCCGGCTCGGCATGACGGTGGACCCGCAGGCGATCTTCGATGTGCAGATCAAGCGCATCCACGAATACAAACGCCAGCTGCTCAACCTGCTGGAGACGGTAGCGCTCTACAATGCGATCCGCGCCAACCCTGCGGGCAACTGGGTGCCGCGGGTCAAGATCTTCGCCGGCAAGGCCGCCGCCAGCTATGCCACGGCCAAGCTGATCATCAAGCTCGCTCACGATATCGCCGAAACGGTCAACAACGATCCGGCGGCGCGCGACCTGCTCAGAATCGCCTTTCTCGGCAATTACAACGTCAGCCTGGCCGAGACGATCATCCCCGCGGCCGATCTGTCGGAGCAGATCTCCACGGCAGGAATGGAGGCGTCGGGCACCGGCAACATGAAGCTCGCGCTCAACGGCGCGCTGACCGTCGGCACTCTCGACGGCGCCAACATCGAAATCCGCGACAGCGTCGGCGCCGACAACATCTTCATCTTCGGCCTGCTCGCCGACGAGGTTGCGGGATTGCGCCGCAGCGCGCTCGACGGCGAGCGTGCGATCGCGCCATCGCCCCGGCTCCGCGAAGCGCTCGACATGATAGAGACCGGCGCGTTCTCGCCCGGCGAGCCCGACCGCTTCGCGATGCTGACCGAGAACCTGCGCCGCACCGACCACTACATGACCGTCGCCGATTTCGATACGTACTGGTCTGCGCAGCGCGCGGTCGATGCGGTGTGGGGCCGGCCGGACGCGTGGTCGGCCGCGTGCCTGCGCAACATCGCCGGCATGGGCGCGTTCTCCGCCGACCGCGCGATCGGCGAATACGCCCGCACCGTCTGGGACGCGAAGTTCTAGGCGCCGATCGGACGGGGATCGCACCGGCCGGCGTTGATCGCGAGCTGTCGACCGCCCATATGATTTCCGTCGCTTGATCCGCAATCCCGGGGGAATGGGAGACCAAACGCATGCCGCTATCCTCATCCGCCCCGCTGCGGTTGCTGGCCGGTCCGTCGCCGGGCTCGCCTTGCTCCTCGTGTGCATGGGCGCGACCCCGCCGCAACCAGCCGCCCCCACCGCGCCGACCCCGTCCGGCCAGGCGCGGGTCTGGTTCTACCGCGTGTTTTTCCCCAATGACACGGGGGACATGCCGGCGATCGCGATGAACGGCCAATTTGTCGGCTATGCCCGAGCCGGCGTCAGCTTCTACCGCGACGTTCCGGCTGGCCCCTATCATCTCACCGTCGCCAGCACCGGAGTCGACATCAACCAGGCAAAGGACGTCGTCCTTGCCCCCGGCGAGCAACTGGCGGTTTCGATCGCATCCGACCCGAATTGGATGAGCGACGGCCGGCGCGACTACCGGCGCGGCACCTACTACGTCTGGTTCGAGCCGCCGCAGATCGCGGCAATCCACCTGTCGCAGTCCAGTTTCGGCAGCGGCTACTGACGCGCTGACACCGCTCCGCTAAACCCGCTAAGCTCCCCCGCCGGGGATTAACTCCCGGCGAGCGGCGGGAGGGGCGGATGCAGGCAAGGCCGAGCGGCAGCGGGATCGGCCAGCCGGTGCGCCGGCGCGAGGATCAGCGCCTCGTCACCGGGCGCGGCCGCTACAGCGACGACCTCAACCTGCCCGGCCAGGCCTACGCGGTGTTCGTGCGCTCGCCGCACGCCCACGCCCGCATCCGCGCGCTCGACACGACGGCGGCAAAGAAGGCGCCCGGCGTTCTGGCGGTGCTGACCTCGGACGAGATGCGCGCCGACCGCCTCAATCCGCTGCCGCATATCAGCAACAACCACCCGGCCGATATCCGCATTGTCAACAAGGACGGCTCACCGACCGTCCGGCCCGAGCAGCAGCCGATCATCTTTCCAGAAACCTGCCATGTCGGCGAGATCGTGGCGATGGTGGTGGCGGCGACGCGCAACGAGGCCAAGGACGCCGCCGAGCTGGTCGCCATCGACTGGGAGGTGCTGCCGGCCATCGCCCGCGGGCTCGCCTCCGCCGCAACCAACGCGCCGCGCGCCCGGCTTGCCAGCCCCAACGTCATCCTCGACGGCGAGATCGGCGACGAAGCCGCCACCGCCGCCGCTTTCGCCCAGGCGGCGCATGTCGTGAAGTTCGACACCTGGGTGCAGCGCGTCTGCGGCGTGCCGATGGAGCCGCGCGCCGCGATCGGCGAATACAACCGGACGACCGGGATGCACACGCTGCATGCCGGTGCCGGTGGCGCGGTCAGCCCCCGGCGCGACCTGGCGATGGTGTTCGGCATCCCGCCCGAGAAGGCGCGCATGGTGATGCACGATGTCGGCGGCAATTTCGGCACGCGTGGTTCGTTCAATGTCGAGTTTGCGCTGGTGGTATGGGGCGCGAGGCGGGTCGGGCGGCCGGTCAAATGGACCTGCGAGCGCAGCGAATATTTCGTCGCCGATTATCAGGCGCGCGATCTCGCCTGCAGCGCCCAACTGGCGCTCGATGCGGACGGCAATTTCCTCGCGATGCGCGGTTCGAACCTCGTCAACCAGGGCGCCTATGCGATCGCCTTCGGCTCGCTCAACAAGGGCGTCGAGATCATGTCGAGCATCTACCACGTGCCGACAGTGCATTTCCGCGCCCGGGCGGCGCTGACCAACACGTTGCCGACCCGGCCTTACCGCAGCTCCGGCCGGCCCGAGGTGATGTTCGTGATGGAGCGGCTCATCGACCTCGCCGCCAAACAGACCGGCATGGACCGCATCGAGCTGCGCCGCCGCAACCTCGTGCCCGAAAGCGCGATGCCCTACACCAACCCGTTCGGCATGGTCTACGACAGCGGCGAATATCACGACTGCATGGAGCGAGTGCTGCGGCTGGGCGATTGGGATGGCTTTCCCGCCCGCCGCGCCGAGGCCGAGGCGCGCGGCAAATGCCGGGGGATCGGCGTCGCCAATTACGTCGACACCGCCACCGGCGCGCCACGCGAGAAGGCCGAGATGGTGGTGAAGCCCTCCGGCGTCGTCGAGGTGGCGATCGGCACCGTGTCGCAGGGCCAGGGCCACGAGACCACCTTTGCCCAGCTCGTCCACGAAGTCCTCGGCGTGCCGCTGAACAGCGTCAGGCTGATCACCGGCGACACCGCCTTGGTGTCGGTCGGCGGCGGCGCACATTCCGGCCGGGCGCTGCGGCTGGGCAGCATCGTCATGCTCAACGCGTCGAAGGCGATCATCGAAAAAGGCATGCAGATCGCCAGCCATGTGCTGGAGGCCGATGTCGCCGACCCCGAATTCACTCGGGGCAATTTCACCATCAAGGGCACCGACCGCCACCTCACGATTTTCCAGGTGGCCGAGATGGCCCATGTCAGCTACGACCTGCCCGACAATTTGCGTGGGCCCCTCGCCGCCGAGAGCGACGAGACCATCGAACTCGCCGCGTTCCCCTATGGCTGCCATGTCTGCGAAGTCGAGATCGACCCCGAGACCGGGGCGCTCGACATCGCCCGCTACAGCGCGGTCGACGATGTCGGCCGCGCGGTCAACCCGATGATCGTGCACGGCCAAGTGCATGGCGGCATCGTCCAGGGGGTCGGCCAGGCGATCATGGAGAACGCCTATTACGACCCCGACAGCGGGCAGCTATTGGCCGGCTCGTTCATGGATTACGCGATGCCGCGCGCCGACGGGATGCCGTTCTTCGATTGCGAGCTGTCGGAGGTGCCGAGCCCGACCCACCCGCTCGGCATCCGCCCCGGCGGCGAAGGCGGCACCACCCCGGCGCTGGGGGTGGTGATCAACGCGGTGGTCGACGCGCTAGCGGAATTCGGCGTCGATCATGTCGAGATGCCGGCTACGTCAGAGAAGATATGGCGGGCGATCAACGGGAAGCAGAAGGCCGATTAGCCGGCGCTCGCCAACGCCATTCCGACGAAAACGTAGGCCGCGGTGCCGAGCAACGCCGTCGCAATGCCCAACAGTATCCGCTTCATGCCGATCCCCATCCTAGCTTTTCCGGGCGCGTGCCCTACCGACAACGTCGCCTTGGCCATAGAGTTCCGATGAATATGGTTAACGACCGGTTAACTCGCGTTTTGCGCGGGGTCACGCAGCCTCGACCCATGCACCATAAGCCGGGCTTATAATCAGCCCATGCGCAGAGCGCGGGTAGGCAGCCCCTCCTCGCGTGCTACACTTCGTGGCGAGACTGGCGAATTTCCGGGAGGATGGGCGATGGCGTACGATCTGTTGGTCAAGAACGGGCTGATCGTCGACGGGTCGGGCATGCCGGCGTTTCGCGGCGACGTCGGGGTCAAGGACGGCAAGATCGCCGAGATCGGCAAGCTGTCCGGCACCGCCGACAAGACCATCGACGTCGACGGCCGCGCCGTCTCCCCCGGCTTTATCGACAACCATTGCCATTACGACGCCCAGGTCACCTGGGACCCGCTGTGCACCTTCTCGCCCGAGCACGGCGCGACGAGCGTGATCTTCGGCAATTGCTCGCTGTCCTTGGCGCCGGTGAAAAAGGGCACCGAGGAGCGGCTCGCCGAGTTCCTCTCCTATGTCGAAGCGATCCCGATGTCGGTGCTGCGCACGGTCGATTTCGATTGGGAGACGATCCCGCAATACATGGAGCACCTCGACAAGCGGCTGGGGGTCAATGTCGGCAACCTGATCGGCCACACCGCGGTGCGCCATTACGTGATGGGCGACGACTGCCAGAAGCCGGGCGCCACCGAGGACCAGGTCAAGGCGATGCAAGACGTCGTCCGCCAGGGCATGCAGGCCGGCGCACTTGGCCTCTCGGTGTCGCGTGAAAAGGGCCATTTCGACCCGCAGGGCGTGCCGATCCCGGCGCTGTGGGCCGACGAGAGCGAGATCTTCGCGCTCGCCGACGTGCTGCGCGAGCTCGGCACCGGTACGATCCAGGCCGGCGGCGGTCAGTATGTCGAGCTCAAGGACGGCATGATGCGGCGCCTCGCCGAGGCGTCCGGCCGCATGGTCGTCTACAATAGCCTGTCGCAGACCATGCGTCGCCCGGACGAGTGGAAAATCCACATGGCCCGCGTCGAGGAAACTGCGGCGATGGGCATCCGCGCCTACCCGATGTGCAGCCCCAACCGGGTGACGCAAGACTTCACGATGAAGAACAGCCAAGTCTTCCGCGGCCTGCCGACCTGGCACCCGATCCTCTTGATGGCGGACGAGGAAAAGCTGCGGCTCTACGCCGACCCGGAAATCCGCGCCAAGCTGCATGAGGAAGCGGTCGTCAACAAGCCGGACAGCGCGGTCGGCATCTCCAAGACTTGGTGGAACTACATCTGGGTCAACGAGCCGGCGCTGCCCAAGAACAAGTGGATGCAGTTCAAGTCGATCGGCCAGATTGCCGAGCAGGAAGGCAAGCGCGTGATCGACGCGTTCCTCGACCTAGTGGTCGAGGAAAAGCTCGAGACCCGCTTCCTGCAGGCCGAAAACAACATCGACGACGAGGCGCTGAAGAAGATCCTGACCCACCCCAACGCGGTGATCGGGCTCGGCGACGGCGGCGCGCATGTGCAGTTCCACGGCGGCTACGGCTACCTCACCAAGCTGCTCGGCGAGTGGGTGCGCGAGAAGCAGGCGATGACCTTGGAGCAGGCGGTGCGCCGCCTGACCTTCGACTCCGCTTCGACCTTCGGGCTTTACGACCGCGGGCTGCTGCGCCCCGGGATGGCCGCCGACATCACCATGTTCGACCCGGCCACGGTGAAATGCGGCCAGGAGACGGTGGTGCACGACTTCCCGGCCGGCGGCTGGCGGATTAAGGAAGCGGCCGAGGGCATCTTCGGCACCATCGTCAATGGCGCCGTGCTCTACGAAGAGGGCAAGCACACCGGCAACCTGCCCGGCCGCGTCCTGCGCAACAGCTATTACGAGCAGAACCGGCGCAGCAACGCCTGACCGGGCGCACTCACTCGAAACCAAGCGGGACCGCAATTGCGGTCCCGCTTTTTCGTTCCAGAGAAAGACGCCCGGGACATGGCTGCCCCGGGCGATATCACCTATTTCTTTTGCTGGCTGCTCTTGCCATGCGCGTCGGCCGACTGCCGATGCGCCTGACCCGAATGCTCGTGGGCCTTTTCCGAATGACCCTGCGCGGCCTTGTGGTCACCCTTGCCGTGCGTCTCCGCCGCGGCGCGGTGCGACTGGGCGGCATTCTCGTGATGTTCGGCGGCCTTCGTGTGAGCTTCCTTGGGCATATGCGTTCCAATTTCTGGTTGTCGCCCTCGTCAACTTAGAGGGCTTGCGCTAACGCCGCATATCCAGGCTCGTCGCACGGCATACTCGGCTCTATTCAGCCGCGCCCGCTTCGGCCATCAGCTCGGATTTGCGCTTGGCCATTTTCGCGCCCACGCCGGCCAAATCCATCTTTGAGCGCTCCACTTCGGGGAAGAGCTCCTCTTCCTCTTCCTTGACGTGGTGCTTGATCTGCTCGCCGAGCACGCGGATCTTGGCGTCGTAAAGGTTCTCGCCGACTTCCATCGCCTCGATCTCCGCGATGAGGTTTTTCGCCCCCGCATGCTCGACCAGCGCCTCGTCGAGGAGATCATCGTCGCCGGTCGCCTGACGCGCCTGCGGATAGAAGATTTCTTCCTCGATCTGGGCGTGGACCTTCAAGGCCATGCAGATCTTTTCGGCGAGCTCGGCCTTGGCGTTGTCGTTATCAAGGTCTTCGTATTCCTCGAAATAATCCTCCACCTCGCGGTGGTCCTGCTTTAGCAGCGTGATCGCCGACCCCGGCTCCGAGCGTTTGGTTTTGCGGGTGGCGGCGCGGTGGGATTTGGTCTTGGCATTGGTCGGCATGTTTGTCCTCCAGGGGTTCAGAATTGTTCGTCCCTGGAGAACCGCTGCCGTTTAGACCGGTTCCGCAATGCATCCGGGCAACGGTGCTCAATTTTTTTGCAGTCGCGATGCGACTCAAGGAACCTGCCGCGGGACGGGATGTTGGCATATCGCTGAAAAGGCGAATTGCGCACGCCCTTCAAACGGCAGCGCCGATTTTATGGAGGACAGACATGGGCCGTGGAATCCTGCTTTGGCTGCTCGGTGTGCCGATTCCCATCATCATCCTGCTCGCGCTGATCTGGCACTGACCGGGGGAACCGAGATGGCAACAACATCAGCGACGATCGTCGGCCGAGGAGCCGCGGTAGAAATTGAAAGCCCAGCGGAACCGTCGCGATCTGCCGTCTCGTGGGGTGCGGTGATCGGCGGCGCCTTCGCCACGGGGTCGCTTTCGGTGGTCCTGGTCGCGCTCGGCGTGGGCTTTGGATTGGCTTCGGTGTCCCCCTGGCCCTATTCGGGCGCGTCGGTCACCACCCTTAAGGCGATGACGATCGTCTGGCTCATCGTGGTGCAATGGCTGTCCGCCGGGGTCGGGGGTTATCTGACCGGGCGGTTGCGGACGGGGTGGACGAATATTCACCCCCATGAAACCTACTTCCGCGACAGCGCCAACGGGTTTGTGACGTGGGCGGTGGCGACGGTCATCGTGGCGTTGGTGTTGTCGTCCGGTCTGGCATCGGCGATCGGTGGGGCTACCCGCAGCGCGGCCACCATTGTCGGTGGCGCGGCGCAAGGGGCAACCCAAGCGGCCGCAAACAGCTCGGGCGCAGGCTCCGCTACCGATCCGTCAGCCTATTTCATTGACACGATGTTCCGTTCCGACACGCCCAAGGGCGATGCCCCCGCGCAAGACGTACGGAGCGAGACCGGCCGCATCATGGCGAAATCATTGAAGGACGGCAGCCTTTCCGCCCCCGACAAGACCTATCTCGCCAAGCTGGTCGCGGCGCGGACCGGGCTT
>JBBRPG010000177.1:0-8024 GCA_038228485.1 Alphaproteobacteria bacterium | reverse complement strand
TCGTAGATCTCCAGGCTGCCATCAACCGCTTCCTCCGGGAAACCAACGAGGATCCCAAGCCCTTCACCTGGACCGCCGATCCCGAGAAGATCATCGCCTCGGTCAAGCGCGGGTACCAAGCGTTAGAATCGATCCACTAGATTTCCTATAACTGTAGTATGAGAAATGGCAAATCGCGTCGGATAGATATTTTTAAGATCTCCAATTATATCTATATTTTTCTTAAATTTTACAACTGTTTCCAATGGGGATCGGATAGTTTTAAAAATATCAATGTCGCTTTTCCACAGCACAATAATTACTGCGCTTAACGCTAATGTAATTACTGTTTTAACCATAATTTGAGATATTTCCACGCTATAGCCCCGTTATTTATTCGTACTATTCTTCTTCCGCCGCCGTGGCGCTTTCGTGCCAGTTGCGCAACAACCGGCGCGAGATGAAATCGAGCACCAGGTAAATCACGATCCCGGTCACCGACAGCATAAACAGCGCCGCGAATAGGCGCGGGATCGCCAGGCGGTAGCCGGCCTCGAGAATGCGGTAGGCAAGGCCGGTCTCCGCGCCGCCGGTGCCGGCGACGAACTCGGCGACGACCGCGCCGATCAGCGCCAGCCCGCCGCTGATCCGCAAGCCTGCGAAGAAATACGGCAGCGCGGTCGGCACGCGCAAATGGCACAGCACCTGGAACGCCGAGGCGCCGTAGAGGCGAAACAGCGCCAAGAGATTGCGGTCGGCGCTGTTGAGCCCGACCGTGGTGTTCGAGACGATCGGGAAAAACGCGACGATCCAGGCGCAGACAAGCAGCGCCAGGAACGGTGTGTGCACCCAGATGATGATCAGCGGCGCGATCGCCACGATCGGCGTCACCTGCAGGATCACCGCGTAAGGGAAAAAGCTGATCTCGATCACCCGCGACAGCGAAAACACCAGCGCAATAAGACCGCCGAGGAACGCCGCCGCGGCCAGCGCCGCCAAGGTGATCTGCAACGTCACCCACAGCGAGCCGAGGAGGCTGGGTCCATCGGTTATCAGGCTCAGTGCGATGAGGCTCGGCGGCGGCAGGATGTAGCTCTTGACGCCGAAGCCGCGGCAGACGCCTTCCCAGATGCCGAGGAACACCGCGCCGACCAGCAGCGGCGCAAGGATGCGCACCCCGAGCCGGTTGTTCACGGGCGGCCCTCCATCGCGTGACCAAGCGCCGCCGAGACGCTGTCGCACATCGCCGCGTATTCCGGCGATGTGCGGCTGGCGCGGTCGCGCGGCTGGGCCAGCTCGACCGGAAGGTCGGCGACGATCCGCCCCGGCCGCGCGGTCATCACCGCGATCCGGGTCGACAGGTAGACCGACTCGAAGACGCTGTGGGTGACAAAAAGGATTGTCGGCCGGTGCCGCTCCCACAGCCGCAGCAGATCGTCGTTGAGCGCGAGTCGGGTGATCTCGTCGAGCGCGGCGAACGGCTCGTCGAGCAGCAGGAGCTCGGGATCGGTGACCAGCGCGCGGGCGATCGACACCCGCATCCGCATCCCGCCCGACAGCTGGTGCGGGTAGGCGGTCTCGAACCCGCCGAGCCCGACCGCGCGGATCGCCGCGGCGGCCCGCTCGCGCTCGTGCGTGCCGACCCGGTAACCGACGCCGGCGGCGATGCGGAACGGCAGCAGCACGTTGCCGGTGACGGTGCTCCACGGCATCAGGGTGGGGTCCTGGAAGACAAAGCCGATGCGCCCCGCCGCGGCTTGGCCGCCGCTCTGACCGCCCACCGAAAGCCGGCACAGCCCGGCGCTCGGCGGGGTCAGCCCGGCGACAATGCGCAGCAAGGTGCTCTTGCCGCAGCCGGAGGGGCCGAGCAGGCTCAAAAACTCGCCACGCTCGACGGTAAGGTCGATGCCCTGCAGCGCCACGACCCCCGAGCGGAAGCGCTTGCCGACCGCGCGCAACTCGACGATCGGCAGCGGCGAGGCATCGGCCGCGCCGTGCGCCGTTTTGTCGAGGCTGAAAGGTTGCCCGCTCAACCCGGGTCGGTTTCTAAACTCCCCTTGGCCGGACTTGATCCGGCCATCCACGTCGTCGGTCGTATAGTTGGTGGGTAAAGACGTGGACCCGCGGGTCAAGCCCGCGGGAGGGCATAACATTACGACCGTTCACCGCGGAATCCATCGCTCAGGGCTTCATCCCGACTTTCTTGTTCACGAATTGCAGCGTGTACGCCTTTTTGTAGTCCATGCCGGCGGGGTAGAGCCCGGCCTTCGACATGGTGTCGTAGAATTCCTTCCAGCGCGCATCGCTCATCGCCCCGATGCCATTCGTCTTGGCGTCGCCGCTGTCGACGACGCCGTAATCCTTGATCTTTTGCACGCCGTAGGCGATCAGCGCGTCGTTCATCTCCGGGTTGTCTTTCTTGATCAGCGCGTTGCCGGGCGCCGGATCGCCGTAAAGGTAGCTGTACCAGCCCTCGATGCTGGCATCGACAAAGCGCTGCACCAGATCGGGATTTTCCTGCGCGGTCTTGACCGAGACCTGGATCACCGAGCCGTAGCTGGCATACCCCGCATCGGCGATCAGCATCACCACCGGCTTCACCCCCTCCTTCTCGATCGTGTAGGGCTCGCTTGACAAATAGCCCTGCTGCACCGCCTTGGGGTCGGCGAGGAACGGCGCGACGCTGAAATTGTAGGGGCGGATCTGGTCGTCGGTGTAGCCGAACTTCTGCTTCAAAAACAGCCAGCTGCCGGTGCGGGTGTCGCCGCTGATCATGACCGGCTTGCCCTTCAGCTCGGCCAGCGTGTCGTTGCCCTGGCCGGGATGGGCGATCAGCACCGAGGGGTCCTTCTGGAACAGCGCCGCCACCGCGATCATCGGGATGTTCTGCTCGGCGAAATTGAGCGGCGCGAACGAATTGGACGCGAGGTTGAAGTCGAGCACGCCCGCGGCCAGCAATTGTGCGTGGTTCACGTTCGGTCCACCCTGACGCAAGGTCACTTCAAGGCCGTGCTTCTTGTAGATGCCGGCGGCGATCGCCTGGTAGAAGCCGCCGTGTTCGGCCTCGGCTTTCCAGTCGGTGCCGAAGGTGACCGACTCAGCCCGGGCCGCGCCGGCGAGGGAGAGGCCGACCGCCAGCGCCAGGACGGCGGCGAGCCACCTTCCGGTCGGGACAATGTTCATGGTGTTGCGATCTCCGGCTAATTGAGCGCCCGGCCAATCTAATGCACTTTTCAGCCAGATCGCGCCAGCTTGGACTCCCGGTTTTAGGCGCTCTCGCAAGCGGTAGGGCGCTGGTGTATGATCGGTAAAACTGCGGCTGCTCCATACCGTTGCGGGCCGCGCGAGCGGGGGTGGATGATGAAGAATCTGCTGGCCGTGATCGGTGACGGCAGCGCCGGCCCGGTTCTGGAAGCGTCGCTGAAGGTGGCGAAGCGCTTCAACAGCCATATTGTCGGGCTGCACAGCCTGACCACCGAATACGCAGTCGTCTTCGGCGGCGAGATGGGGTTCTCGATCTCGTCCGAGGTCGACCGCACCCTGGAGCGCGAAGGCCATGAGCGGCGCGACCAGGCGCGGCGCCTATTCCGCGATTTCATGACCCAGCAAGGCGTGCCGCTCGGCCCGGTGGCCGACCATGCCGGCCCCAGCGCGTCGTGGCGCGAGGAGGACGGCCGCCAGAACGCCGTCGTCGGCATGATCGGCCGGGTCTACGATCTGATCGTCGTCGAGCAGCCGGAAAAGCTCGCCTCGATCGCCGAGGCGACGCTTGAGGACGCGCTGTTCGAAAGCGGCCGCCCGGTGATGATGATGCCGAAAGTGGCGCCCGCGGCGATCGGCGAATGCGTCGCGGTCGCCTGGAACGGCAGCACCGAGACCGCGACCACGGTGGCGCTCGCCATGCCGTTTCTAGATCAGGCGAAGGAGATCGTCGTCGTCGCGGTCGGCCCGCAGCACATGCCCGAGCCGGGCCCGACCGGCGACGAGCTGGCGCGCACGCTCGAACGCCACGGCCACAAGGTCAGCCTGCGCACCGCTTTCGGTCGGCAAAAGCCGCAGGGCGAGTCGTTCCTCCAGGAGGCGATGGCGGCCGGCGCCGACCTGATGCTGAAAGGCGCCTATACGCAAAGCCGTATCCGCCAGATGATCTTTGGCGGCGCCACCCGGCACATCATCATGGAATCGAAAATCCCGGTGGTGATGTCGCGCTGACCCTTGCCGCCGATCCCTCCGGTGGCTTTCGGCAATCGATGGAGTTGACGATGCGAGGTTTTCGCCCCGGTTTGGCCGTGTTGGCCTGCGCCGCGTTGATGGCGCTGGCGCTGGCGCTGGCGCTGCCGGCGTCGGCGCAGATGTCCGGCCCCGGCGACGCAATTGCCTGCGCCTGCCTCAGGGCGACGATCGACGCGAGCAACGCCGATATGACCGCGCAGAACCAGGCCCTTGGCGCCGCCCAGGCCGACCTGGCGCGGATCGACCAGCAGCTCGCGGCGGCGCGAGGCAGTGTCGACGTCAACAACCCGCAGGCCGTGGGTCAGTTCAAGCAGCTGCTGGCGCAGCGCGACGCGGCGTTCCAGCGCTCGACCGGCGGGTTGGTGGCCGCGGCGCAAGCAGCGACCGCCCGCCACAACGCCGCGGTCGGCGACTACAACAATGCCTGCGCCGGAAGGCCGATTCCCCCGCCGCCGCCCGGCCCGCTCGCCTGCCCCGGACTGCGATAGTTAGACCGGCGCCTTATAGAGCTCTTCCGGCGCGACCAGCGGCGCGGCGATCTCCAGCCAGGCGCCGTCGCGCCAGGCGCGGAAGAAGCAGTTGCGTCGCCCGGTATGGCAGGCGACACCGGTCTGGTCGACCAGCAGCAGCACGGTATCGCCGTCGCAGTCGAGCCGCATTTCCTTCAGCGTCTGCGCCTGGCCGGAGGTCTCGCCCTTGCGCCACAGCTTGCCGCGCGACCGCGACCAATAGCAGGCGCGGCCCTCGGCCAAGGTCGCCAGCACGGCGTCGCGGTTCAT
The DNA here is from genome assembly GCA_038228485.1 of Alphaproteobacteria bacterium. Classification (GTDB taxonomy): domain Bacteria; phylum Pseudomonadota; class Alphaproteobacteria; order ATCC43930; family CGMCC-115725; genus DATARH01. The sequence continues at coordinate 3,033 of JBBRPG010000177.1, read as the reverse complement.
CCAGGCGACCATCAGGATTTCGCCGGTGTCGTGCTGCTGCGCGATCGCCGGCACCAGCCCATCGGCATTGAACTTGATCTCGGCGAGGCCGCGCTCGATTGCCGCTGCACCCCCGTCTAGCGTCCTTCGAGACGGCTGCTTCGCAGCCTCCTCAGGATGAGGACCGATCGTCGATGGCATTAAAAAAACCTCCTCATCCTGAGGTGCTTCGCGCAGCGAAGCCTCGAAGGACGCTTCTTGTCAGCTCTCGTCGCCACGGATTAGGGTGCCGCGCCGCCGGATACAAGACCCGGCTTGTTCTGCCCTGCGTTGAGGAAACTTCTTCCGTTGTCCGACCTGATCCTCGAGACGCGTGGGCTGACCAAGGAATTTCGCGGCTTTAGTGCGGTGCGGGGGGTCGACCTCAAGGTTCGTCGCGGCACGATCCATGCGCTGATCGGGCCCAACGGGGCCGGCAAGACCACGGTCTTCAACCTGCTGACCAAGTTCCTCGAACCGAGCGCGGGCAGCATCACCTATAACGGCAGGGACATCACCGCCGAGCGCCCGGCCGCGGTGGCCCGGCGCGGGCTTGTCCGCTCGTTCCAGATATCCGCGGTGTTCCCGCATCTGTCGGTGCGCGACAACGTCCGCGTCGCGCTGCAGCGGCCGCTCGGCACCTCGTTCCATTTCTGGCGCTCCGAGAAGGCGCTCGACCGGCTCAACGACCGTGCGCTGGCGCTGCTCGATGCGGTCGGGCTCAAGGGCTTCGACGACGAGCCGGCGGCGGCGCTCCCCTATGGCCGCAAGCGCGCGCTCGAAATCGCCACGACCCTGGCGCTGGAGCCCGAGATGCTGCTGCTCGACGAGCCGATGTCGGGGCTGGGGCAAGAGGACGTCGCGCGCATCTCGGCGCTGATCCGCGGGGCGGCGCGCGACCGCACCGTGCTGATGGTCGAGCACAATCTGTCGGTCGTCGCCGATTTGTCGCACGTCATCACCGTGCTGACCCGCGGCCGCATTCTCGCCGAGGGCGACTACAAGACAGTCTCGGCCAATCCCGAGGTGATCGAGGCCTATATGGGCACGGGCCTATGAGCGACCTGTTGGAGGTCGCGGATTTGCACGCCTGGTACGGCGAGTCGCACATCCTGCACGGGATGGAGTTCACGGTCGGCGCGGGTGAGCTGGTGACGCTGCTGGGCCGCAACGGCGCCGGCAAGACCACCACCTTGCGCGCCATCATGGGGATCATTGGCCAAGGGACCAATGGGCAGCGCCGCGGCTCGGTGCGGTTCGACGGCGCCGAGACGATCGGTCTGCCGTCGAACAAGATCGCCCGGCTGGGGGTCGCCTATTGCCCCGAGGAGCGCGGCATCTTCGCCAGCCTCGACGTCGAAGAGAACCTGATGCTGCCGCCGGTGGTGCGGCCGGGCGGGATGCCGGTCGACGAGATCTACCGGATATTTCCCAACCTCGCCGAGCGGCGACGCAGCCAGGGCACCAAGCTGTCGGGCGGCGAGCAGCAGATGCTCGCCATCGCCCGCATCCTGCGCACCGGCGCCAATTTGCTGCTGCTCGACGAGCCGACCGAGGGCCTCGCGCCGGTCATCGTCCAGCAGATCGGCACGGTGTTGCGTTCGCTGAAGGACAAGGGGTTCACCATCCTGCTGGTCGAGCAGAACTTTCATTTTGCCGCGACGGTTGCCGACCGCCATTACATTGTCGAGCACGGGCGTGTTATCGACACTATTCACAATAGGGATTTGGCCGCGCAGCTCGACAAGCTGCACGACTATCTCGGGGTTTAGACAGGGAGGGAAACGATGAAGCGATTTCTGGCGGCCGGGTTTGCCGCCGCGCTGCTCTTTGCCGGAGCGGCGCAGGCCCAGACCACAGATACGGTCAAGATCGGCGTCATGAACGACATGTCGGGCCTGTACGCCGATCTCGGCGGCCCCGGATCGGTCGTCGCGGCGCAGATGGCGGTCGACGATTTCGGCGGGACCGTCAACGGCAAGAAGATCGAGGTGATCAGCGGCGACCACCAGAACAAACCCGATGTCGGGGCCGCGCTGGCCCGGCAATGGTACGACCAGCAGGGCGTCGACATGATCACCGACGTGCCGACCTCCAGCGTCGCGCTGGCGGTGCAGGAGGTGGCGCGCGAGAAGAACAAGGTGTTCCTGATCTCGGGAGCGGCGTCGTCGGATTTGACCGGCAAGGCCTGCGCGCCGACCTCGATCCATTGGACCTACGACACCGTCGCACTGGCCAACGGCACCGGCGCCGCGGTGGTCAAGGCGGGCGGCGACACCTGGTTCTTCATCACCGCCGACTACGCCTTCGGCCACGCGCTGGAGCGCGACACCACCGCGGTGGTGCTGGCCAATGGCGGCAAGGTGCTCGGCTCGGTCAACGTGCCGCTCAACAACGCCGATTTCTCGTCGTTCCTGCTGCAGGCGCAGGCGTCGAAGGCCAAGGTGATCGGGTTGGCGAACGCCGGCGGCGACACGATCAACTCGATCAAACAGGCGGCCGAGTTCGGCCTCGTCGCCGGCGGACAGAAGCTCGCCGGGCTGCTGGTCTTCATCTCCGACATCCACAGCCTCGGCCTGCAGACCGCGCAAGGGCTGCAGCTGACCGAAGCCTTCTACTGGGACCAGAACGACGAAACCCGCGCCTGGTCGAAGAAATTCTTCGCCAAGACCAACCGCGAGCCGACGATGGCGCAAGCCGGCGTCTATAGCGCTACCACCGCCTACCTGAATGCGATCAAAGCCAGCGGCAGCACCGACGGGCCGGTCGTGGTCAAGAAGATGAAGGAAACCCCGGTCAACGACTTCATGACCAAAAACGGCCACATCCAGGAAGACGGCAGCCTGATCCGCGACATGTACCTGTTCGAGGTCAAGAAGCCGAGCGAGTCCAAGGGGCCGTGGGACTACTACAAGCTGATCAGCACGATCCCCGGCGCCGAGGCGTTCAAGCGGCCAAAGGGCAACGAATGCCCGGCGGTCAAGGGATAAGGGTAATATTCAAGTTTGTTAAAAT
>JBBRPG010000176.1:0-8116 GCA_038228485.1 Alphaproteobacteria bacterium | reverse complement strand
GCGATCTCGCGTTGCGTTCGCCCGCTGGTCTGAACCAGGCGGACCGCTTCCTCCGAAAATTCCTTCGTAAACCGTTGTTGCTGCATCTTCGAGTTCCTCATTGCTCATTGGGGAACCCTCCACTTTTCCGAAGCAAGTCCATAGTTATACCGACGAAACAGGGCCACCCACGCATTACGCATCTGGATTAAACAACTTTAATTATGAGATTATCTTGTATATTTCTTAAAACACGTCGGATCGGTATTAGCGTTCATGCAAGACCAATTTTTATCAAACCCCCAGTTGAAAGCACGATGTGCATTTGGAAGGAATGGGAGCGTCAACATAAAAATTCCTACACCGATAGCAAGAATGATCGCTATTAGGTCTCCGCGCTTTAGCTGCTTTTTCATCCACGTATACCTACGGTTGCGGGGCCCGCGCCGTTAGGCGTGGGAAGGGTGAGGGTCTGCTACGCGACCCTTTCCAGCATCTCGCGGATGTCGGGCAGGTGCTCGCTGCCCCAGAACAGCTCGCCGTCGATAACGAAGGTCGGGGTGCCGAAAACGCCGGCGGCTTCGGCGTCCTCGCGGATGCGGCGGACTCCGGCCGGGCCTTCCGTCGCTGCGTAGGCGATAAAGCCGGCGGTGTCGGCGCCGGCTTCGGCCAACACCGCGGTGACGACGGCGATATCCTCGATGTCGAGCTCGCGCTTCCAGAAGCGCTCGAAGACGCGGTCATGGTAACCGCGGAACACCGCGTCGCCTTGCCGCTTGGCCCATAGGAGACCGCACGCGCCGAGCACCGTGTCCCAGATCTTGACCGTGCCGCGGATCGTCAGCCCGCGTTTGCGCGCCTGGCGGCGGCAATCCATGTAGCTGTACTTGACCCGCCGCCATTGATGCGCGGTGCGCTGTTCCTCGACCACGTTGCCCGCCGCGTCGAGCCGAGCCGAGCCGAGGAAATCGGGGATGTTCAACACATAGGGCAGCACGTCGAGCCGCACCCCGAAATCCTGCGCCAGCGCGTAGGCCGGGTCCTTCGCCAGATAGGCGTAGGGACTTTTGTAGTCGGTGTAGAGAGTGACGGTGCGCGGCTCAGTTGCCATGCGGTTAGCTTTCAAAGGTGTATGCAACATTCGATGATTCGAGCCAGCCATTCCGCAATTTATTTTTGACCACGAGGACTTGTTCTCCCGCTCAGGCGTTTAACTCCCACCCATCGACGCGTCCCAGCGCATTCTCCCATCAAGAGGAAATCCCATGAAGATCTCTATTCTGATACCTGCGGCGCTGGCCCTTGGTTTGATCGCCGGACTTGCGCCCGCACCTGCCGACGCGGCGTGCTATGGCCGAGGCTGCTATGCGAGGCATTACCCGGCGTACCGGTATACGAACAGGCACTGGAACAGGTACTCGAACGAGGATTATCGGCAATGGCGGGAGTTTGGCGGCGACCACCGGGAGTGGTAGCGCGAGCCATTAGCTTCGAGATAGCCCCGCTTCAGCGGGGCTTTTTCTGTCCCCGGCGATAACGAAGCGCTAACCGATCACCTTCTCCTGCCGCAGCGCCGCCAAGGTCGCGTTGTCGTAGCCGAGGATGGCCGACAGCACCTCGTCGGTGTGCTCGCCGGGCACGGGCACGTGGCCGACGCGGCCGGGGGTTTTCGACATCTTGATCGTCGCGCCGGGGACGAAGACCTCGCCGGCGACGGCGTCGGGCATCTTGACCAGCATCTCGCGCTCCCACAGATGCGGGTCGACGGCGACCTGCGGGATGGTCTTGACCGGCGCGACCGGGATTTCCGCCTCCAGTAGCGTCTTGACGATGTGGTCGACGGTGTTCTCGGCGCACCAGTTGGCGACCGCCTGCTTGCGCGCGTCGCCCACCCGGCTGGTGAAGCCGGCCGCCGAGGCGTCCTTGTCGCCGGTGGCAATCTGGATCAGCCGCGTCGCCATCGCCTGGCCCGAGGCCGAGATCACCACATGCCCGTCCTTGGCTTTGTACGGAGGCCGGCCGCCTTCGCCGCCCTCCTCGCCGGTCAGCAAGTAATAGGCGGTGGGGATTTCGACCATGGTCAGCGCCGAATCCATCAGGCAGCAATCGACCAGTTGGCCTTCGCCGGTCTTGTCGCGGTGATGCAGCGCGGCGAGAGTGCCGATCGTCGCGTGCAGCGAGGTGTAGCGGTCGACCAGCGAGGTCGCCGCGCCCAGGGGCGTCCCGACCGGCTTGCCGGTGAGGTCCATCAGCCCGCTCATCGCCTGGCCCAGCGGGTCGAAGGCGGGGCGTTCGCGGTAGGGCCCGTACTGGCCGAACCCGGACACCGAAGTGAGGATGATGTCGGGCTTGATCTTGCACAGATCTTCGTAGCTGAAGCCCATCTGCGCCATTGTGCCGGGGCGGAAATTCTCCAGCACCACATCGGCGGTCTTGACCAGGCCGGCAAAGATTTCCTTGCCCTTGGGCGTGCGCATGTCGAGGCACAGGCTCTTCTTGCCGCGGTTATAGACGGTGAAATAGACGCTGACGCCCTTGACCACCGGCTCGGAGCGGCGGGTTTCCTCGCCGCCCAGCTTCTCGATCTTGATCACCTCGGCGCCGAGGTCGGACATGATCATGCCGCCGCGCGGCCCCGCCTGATAGCGCGCCAGTTCGAGCACCCGAACGCCTTCGAGCGATCCCGCCATCGTCTTTCTCCCAACAAGTTCAGCCGTCATATTGCGCCGTGCAGGGGCGGAAGAAAATCCCACAGGGGCGCACCCCCCCACGACGTCATTCCGGGGCGCGGCAAAGCCGCGAACCCGGAACCTATGAACACGGGTCTCAAAGGGTGTCGCTGGGACCGATGGTACTCTTGCTGCTAAGCCCGTGTTCATGGGTTCCGGGTTCATCGCTGCGGAATGACAGACGAAAAATTCTATCCCTGCCCCTTGGCGAACCCGTCGAGCAGCTCCTTCCACGGCGGGTTGTCGCCGACAAAGGTGAAGGTGCCGTGCTCGGCCATCTCGCGAGCGGCGGTCATGAAGGCGTTGAGCGCAAAGCGCGACCCGCTGCCGCCGATGCTGATCCGCTTGACCCCGATCTCGGCGAGTTGGGCGGCGGTGATCGACGGGTCGGCGTGGGTCATTACCACGTTGACCGGCTTCGACACCGACGACACCACGGTGCGGATCGTGTCGAGGTCTTTGAGGCCCGGCGCGTAGAGCACGTCCGCGCCCGCGGATTCGAATGCCTGCAACCGGCGGATCGTGCCGTCGAGGTCGGTGCTGCCGTGGATCAGCTGCTCGGCCCGCGCGGTCAGCACGAACGGGACCGGCAGCTTCTTTGCCGCCTCAGCAGCGGCATGCACCCGTTCGACCGCGAGGTTGAACCCGTAGATCGGGTTGGCCTTGTCGCCGGTGTAATCCTCGATCGAGCCGCCGGCGAGGCCGGCCTCGCTGGCGCGGCGGATCATCTCGGCTGCTGCCTCCGGCTCGTCGGCGCCGCAATTTTCCAGATCGCCGTTGGTCGGCAAATCCGTCGCGGCGGCGATTATCCGGGCGTTGTCGATGATCTCGTCGGCGCTGACCGTGCCGCGGCCGTGGATGTTGGCGAGGCCGAGGCTGGTCGTCGCCAGCGCCTCGAACCCGAGCGAGGCCAGCAGCCGCGCGGTGCCCGCATCCCACGGGTTGGGGATGATGAAGGCGCCGGGCCGCCGATGCAGCTCCTGGAACGCGGCGGCTTTCTCGGCTTGGGTGCGCATTGCCCGTCTCCCTGGCATCGATGGCTCAGGCTGATACTATCGCAGCATGATCGCCAGGGAAGGAGCGCCGGACATGGCATACGACTTCATCATCAGCGAGCGCCTCGACGGGGTCGGGTTCGTCACCTTGAACCGTCCCGACAAGCTCAACGCGCTCAGCTACGACCTGGTGCGCGAGCTCGACGACGCGCTGACCGGGTTCGAGGCCGATGGCGACATCAAGGCGGTGGTCATCACCGGCGCGGGCGAGCGGGCGTTTTCCGCCGGGGCCGACATCCACGAGATGGCCGATCTGTCCGCCGACGAGCTGGCCCAGCGCCAGGCGACGCGCGGCGAGATTTCCTGGCATGTCGCTAATTACGCAAAGCCGCTGATCGGCGCGATCAACGGGCTGGCCTATGGCGGGGCGGCGCTGCTGTCGTCGAGCCTCGACATCCGCATCGGCTGCGAGAAAACGCAGTTCCGCTTCCTGGCCGCGAGCTACGGCCGGGTCAATTCGAGCTGGTCGCTGCCGCTGCTGGTCGGCTGGCCCAAGGCCAAGGAGCTGCTGTTCACCGGCCGCGTCGTCGCCGCCGAGGAGGCCGAGCGCATCGGGCTGCTGAACATGATCGTGCCGTCGGCCAAGCTGCGCGAAAGCGCGGTCGAGATGGGGCAGATGATCGCCAAGAACGATCCGCGCATGGTGCAGGGGCTGAAGCGCCTGCTGCACGAAGGCGCCGGAATGTCGCTGCACGAACGCTACGAGTTCGAGGACGAGGCCCGCGCCACCTGGCTGCTCGCCGGCCACCCGCGCGACGGGTTCAAGGATTTCCTCGCGCGCAAGGGAAAGCGCGCCTAGCGGAACTCCGGCCGGGACGACGGGAGGCGTTCGTCGCGGTCAGTCGGATTGATGGCGTGCCTTTGTAAAGGACGCAGTTGCGATCTCGATGACCAGAAAGCCCCGGTTTTCCAACTGGTCTTTCATCTCTGCGGCCTTTGCTCGGTCCGGGACGAGGACCACTCCGGCTTCGTCGGTCGTTGCGGATGCCGGTATACGATGGTCAAGCTCATCGGCGAATGCTTCTCCTGTACCCCTTCAAGCCTGATGCACCGCAATGGTCGATCGCCGCAAGATTGGGAATATACCTAGCCGGGACAAACCTTCGGGGCGTTCGCTCGGTGCGCTACCTTGCGAGTTCGTTGAACGCACCACAGCTGCATTCGACGACGCAGTCCCGGATCTGATCCAAGTTGACATTCTCCAGGACAACAGTTCCGCAGTTTCCGCATTCGAAAATCAGAGGACCGCCGGACCTGATCGGTTGTCCACGTAGGACCTTTAGAATTACGCGCCGCCCTGCCCGAGCCTGAGCCTCTGAAATGACTGTCAATCGAGCCACGGCGGTCCTCCAGCCCTTGTCCTCCTTTGAGGTTTTTGAGGTCAGCGATCCGCGAGTACGCGCGAGTTGCTGCGAGCCTGTTGGCGATAGCGTTGGAAGAACCTTACGCCCGACCCCCATCAATCCCTGATTGTGTGCTTATTCAGGAAGCTCTGTCGGTAATGTACATTACCGATCTGTCCGACGCTCGCCCTTTTTAGTCGTATGTTTTGGGCAGGTGATAAGCGATGCGGCTTCGGACCAACTGATAGCACTCGCAGGATGCCGCTATGAGGCCCGGCCGATTGAGTATGGTGACTTGCTGTCGGCCGCGCACGATCAAGCCGGCACGGTCCAACTCCCGGGCAGCGTTCGTGATGGATGGCCTTTGGACCCCCAGCATTTCGGCGAGCAGATCTTGACTGATCCGCAGGACGTCGTCGTCGCTGCGGTCACGCATCATCAGCAGCCAACGCGCCAGCCGCTGCTTGAGGCTGTGCGCCCCGTTGCACGCTACTGCCACCAGGACCTGTTCGAGAAACGCTTGGGCGTAAGCGTACATGAGACTATGGAAGGACGGCATCGTCTCCACGGCGCGGGCGAAGGCGACGCGCGACATCCTTGTTGCGCCCCCTGGGATCTGGACGAGAAGCCGGACGGAGGAACTGGTGGCGCCGAAGATGGCTTGCACGGCAGTGCAACCCTCCCGGCCAATCGTCGCCGCCTCAATGATGCTGCCGTCGGCATAAACCGCCACCACCGAGACGACACCGCTGTCGGGGAAGAATACGCGGTCGAGCGGACTATCGGCGTCCATCAGGATCTGCTCGCGTTCACAGCGAATTTGTTCAAGCTCCGGCATAAGCTGCTTGAGGTCGGCGGGCGGCAGGGCAAGCAAAAGTCGATTGCGGGGCCAATTTGATTGAGCGTTCATCCAAATCGGATGCACCGCGATGCCAGCCGATAACAAGGTTCGGGATATACCTAAGACCGTCGCCACGAAAATCCCCTCTCCCGCTTACTTACGGGAGAGGGTGGCTCCGGGCGCAGCCCGGAGACGGGTGAGGGTTACCGGAACCCCTCCGCCAAGGTCCGGCGGATTTGCTCGGCATCCATACCGGCGAGGCCCATGCGATCCAAGGTGCGGGCGTTCGCAGCGAAGTCCGTGCCGGCGAGGGTCTGCGCCAGCTTGATCACCGCGTCGATCGCCGGGGTCGGCACCCCGGCCGCCTGGCCCAGCGCGCGTATCGGCATCAGCCCGACCGGCACGTCCTCGGCGATGTATTTGTGGTCCCAGGATTTGGGCGTTCCGGTCGCCTGGTAGGGGCCGTCGCTGTTGGTGGTGAGGAGCTGGCAGGTCTCGGACAGGCTCGCGCCGCGCACGCCGTAGGTGCGCTCGAACCAGTCTTCGAGGGTCGGCACCTGCGCGCCCAGCGCGGCGGCGACCGCGACCCGCTCGGCGTTGATCGCGGTGTAGAGCCGGCCGACCGCCGGGGTCACGCCCTCGGCATAGAACTTGTAACCTTCGCCGCGGTCGATTTTGCCGGCGTTGGCGACGCAGTTGGCGACATGCAGCATCGCGTTGGCGTTCATAAATCCGGTCGAGGCGACGGTCGGCGCGGCGACCGCGTGCGGGAACAGTGGCCCCAGCCGCGCGAATACCGCGTCGCTGCGGTTGCCGGGAAACGCCGCGATCTGCAGCCCCTTCTTGCTGACGATCGGGCGGATGCGGGTCGGAGAGTCGCGCCAGCAGGAATAGGGGTAGTTGTCCATCTCGGCGATATCGACCTGCGCCCGGCACCCCGCCTTATCGAGTGTGCGGCGGAACACCAGCGCGCCGCCGGTATTGCCTTGGATCAAGAGGATCGTCTGCCCGTCGCGCAACAGCGGCGCGAGCCCGCGCGCGACGCCTTCCTGATAGGTCCCGCCGGTGCAGACGGCGATCACGTCCGCGCCGGTGGCGGCTTGCGCGAGGTCGGCGGTAACCCGCTCGATAGCGGAGAATGTCGTCTTTCCGCCCGTCTCGACATCGAGCCCGCCGCGGGCGCGGATATCGGCGAGGCGGCTGTCGTCGCGGTCGGTTAGCCGCAGCTTCACCCCGCGCGTGCCCAAATCGGCGGCCAGATAAACCCCGCCGATCCCGGCGCCGACGATCGCGACTGTGGTATCCGACATGACTTACCTCTTTGATCTGGGGCGCGCCTCGCCCCCACCCTCCCAGCCCTGCGGGCTGGGCCCCTCCCTCTCCCCGTAAACGGGGCGAGGGGTCCAAGACGCCGGCGCGCTCCCTCTCCCTCCCCGGACTTGATCCGGGGATTGCGGGGAGAGGGTTGGGGTGAGGGGCCGACGCCGGTGTTTCCCGCAACTACTTCTTCTCGCTTGGCGGCAGGTTGACCGGGCGGCGTGCGGCGACCGCGGCGGTGCCGATGCCGGCGACATCGACCTTCGGCATCGGCACCGAGATCATCTCGAGCACCGCGTTGGCGAGCCGGTTGTAGTCGTGGAAGCTGCGGCGCAGCCAATGGCGCCAGCCGGGCAGGCCGCCGCTGGCGTGCAACTCGAACGCCGACTCGCGCCCGTCGAGCGCCGACGACACATGGTCCCAAGCCAGCTGCAGCAAGGCCGAGCGCTGGTGTGCGGTGTAGCCGCCGCCGCCGAACGACTCGTCGAGACCCTGCGCCAGCTCGGGGATGGCGAGGTCGCCGTCGCTCGGCGCCACCACCAGCGACGAGCCCGGCACGATCCGCAAGATCTCGGAAATCCGCTGGCGCGCCTTGAACAGCGCGATGCCGCCGGCGGCGAGGTGCGCGTGGTTGGGCACGCAATAGCCGGTGGCGGTGAATTCGGGGTCGCGCTCGGCGGCGGTGATGCAGGTGCGCACCATCTGCACCTCGGCGATGATGTCGACGAGGTATTCGATGGTGGGGTCATGCTCCTTCAGCCCCATCGCGTCGGCCAGCGCGAGGGTCACGCCGAGGGTGAACTCGGCCTTGGCCAGCCAGCCGTAGAGGTGGTGCCAGCGCAGCCAGCGCGG
>JBBRPG010000175.1:0-8203 GCA_038228485.1 Alphaproteobacteria bacterium | reverse complement strand
GGACCTGCCAGCCGGCGGCCGGGATCGCCGGTCAGGGGGTTTTCGATCTTGACCACCTCGGCGCCGAGCCAGGCCAGCGATTCCGTGCAGGACGGGCCGGCCTCGAACTGGGTGAAGTCAACAACCCTGACGCCCGCGAGACAGTCGAGCTCTACGCCGAGATCAGCCATGATTATCCCTCCCTGAAGAGAACATGCCGCGACGATAGCGCATCCGGACGCCCGGCGGAAATGGCGTCGGCGGTTACCCGGTCATCCGGTCGAGCCGGCGTTCGACCAGCCGCACGAACAGGCTCGCGCCCAGCGGCAGCGCGCCGTCGTTGAAGTCGTAACCGGGATTGTGCACCTCGCAGGCGCCTTCGCCGTCGCCGTTGCCGATCTGGATGTAGGCGCCCGGCACCACCCGCAGCATGTAGGCGTAATCCTCCGACGCCATTGTCACGGGGCCGTTGCGGTTGACATTGGCATCGCCGACCACCTCGGCGGCGCACTCGGCGATGAACTGCGTCTCGTCAGGGTGATTGACCAGCGGTGGGAACAGCGTGCGGAAATCGAGCTCGGCCGTGGCGCCGAACCCGGCGGCGACGCTCTCGGCCACGCGGCGCATGTTGGTTTCGATCAGGGCCATTGTCGCTTCGGTAAAGCAGCGCACCGTGCCGCCCAGCACCGCCTGCTGCGGGATCACGTTATAGGCGTCGCCGGCATGGAACTTGGTGATGCTGAGCACCGCCGTGTCGGTCGGGCGGACATTGCGCGAGACGATCGTCTGCAGCGCCGAGGCGATCTGCGCGCCGACGACGACCGGGTCGATGCCGGCCTCGGGCCGCGCGCCGTGCGCGCCGACCCCAGTGACGGCGATGTCGAAATAGGCCCCGCCCGCCATCATCGGCCCCTGGCGGATTTGGAATTTCCCGACCGCCAGCCCCGGCCGGTTGTGCCTGCCGAAGATCGCATCGCACGGGAAGCGCTCGAACAGCCCGTGGGCGAGCTTCGCCGAGGCGCCGCCGAGCCCTTCCTCGGCCGGCTGGAAGATGAAATGCACGGTGCCGTCGAAATTGCGCGTCGCGGCAAGGTGTTTGGCCGCGCCCAGCAGCATCGTGGTGTGCCCGTCATGGCCGCAGGCATGCATCTTGCCGGGGGCGGTCGAGCGGTGGCCGAACTCGTTGGCCTCGATGATCGGCAGGCAGTCCATGTCGGCGCGCAGCCCGATCGCGCGCGGCGAGTTGCCGACCCGCAGCCGCCCGACGAGCCCGGTCTTGCCGATGCCGCGGGTGACCTCGATCCCGAACTCCTCGAGCTTTTGCGCGACTAGGTCGGAGGTGCGCTGTTCCTCGAAGCCGAGCTCGGGGTGCGCATGGATGTCGCGCCGCCAGGCTGTCATGTCGTCGTGAAAGGCGGCGATGGCGTCGAGCGGCGGCATAGAGGCTCCTTCGGTTGCTCCCCCTCACCATAACGCGGCGTTGGCGGCCGCGGCGAGCGTGTAAAGCCCGGCGACCGCGAGCAGCGTGATCGCCAGCGCTGCGGCCGTCGTCTCGCCGATCCGGTAGCCCAGGCGCAGGCCGATCAGCCCGCCGACCCAGGCGAACGGGATGAGGCTCGCCGCGATCAGCCAGTCCAGGCGCGGGATGGGGAGAAAGATCACGTCCGCCGCCAAGGTCGCGGCATAGATCAGCATGAAGAACGACAACAGGGTCGCGCGCACCGTGCGGGCAGGCGTGCCGGCCAGCATCAGGTAGATCAGCACGGGCGGCCCGGACATGCCGACCAGCGCGGTGGCGGCGCCGGCGACCGCTCCGGCCGCGACATCGCGGCCGAGGGTCAGGACAAAAGCCGGAGGGCGGCGGCGATAGCGGTTGACCGCCAGCACTGCAGCGAACACGGCGATCGTCGCGCCGGCTGCGGCGCTGACCATCAGCGGGTCGGCGTGGAGCGCCGCGGCGAGGCCGAGCGGCAAACCGACCAGGCTGCCGAGCGTGAGACGGGCCAGCAGCTTCGGCTCGATCTCGCGGCGCACTCCCGGCACCACCACCGCCGACATCGCCAGGCTCAGCATGATGATGATCTGGATCGCCTCGCCCGGCGGCGCGAGCACGAGGAAGAACGGCACCGCCAGCACCGCGAAGCCGAACCCGTTGGTCGCCTGCAGCAACGCGGCGGCGAAGCTCGTCGCCGCCATCCCGGCCCAATTCCCCCAATCCACGATGCTACGGGCCTTGGCTTATGGATTTACCCTACGAAAACGTAGAGTAGCGCAAATCGGTGCGCAGCCTGGCGGCGTTCCGCGTTGGCGAAAAGTGCCCCACTCGGGGCTGGAAAGCAGCGGAAATGGCGCGCGCCAACCCGCCTTGGCTTCCTACCGGCAGAAGGATCAGAAAATCCGCGCGGCGGTCAGCCGCTCGCGCAGAAAGACGCGGGCGTCGCGTCCCACCTGCCGGGCGTCACGCGCCGCATCGACCGCGTCGAGCAGCGCTTGTTCCTTGTCGAGATAGGCCCCGTAGGTGGCGTTGTCGACGCGAACGACCCACCGCATGTCGCGACCGTGACGACAAACATGGAACTCCATGACGTCCATTGCCGGCGCTCTCCCACGGGGCTGTTCGTTGCCCTGATCTTGCCCGACAGTATCGCCAAATGCGTCAACGGAATGAAGCCGAATTATTTTTAATTGTTTATAAAATGACCAGATATAGCGTTAAGGATTGGTTCACAGGGCAGGTGTTGCGGTCACGCATCGCTGATGCATCACTAAGTCGCGGAAACTCCTTGCCCGGCAGGGCATTCCTGCGGAGTCTCTGTCCTTGCCCACCGAGCCCGAATTCGGCAACCGGAGCGGAGCCGTGACCAGCGACATCGAGACCACCAAGGCCGAAGCAGTCGAGCGCGCCGCAAAACTCGCCGGCGGCCGTCCCGAACCCCGCGAATCGGGACCGGGTAAAGAATTTATCGCCGCCTTCTACGAGCACGCGCCGCCGGTCGACATCGCGGCGCGCGATGCGGAAGATTTGTGCGGCGGAGCGCTGGCGCTGTGGCAGTTCGGCGCGCGCCGGCAGCCGGGCGAGGCACGGGTTCGCGCCTACAACCCGACCCGGGCCGGGGATGGCTGGCATTCGCCGCACACGATCGTCGAGGTCGTCAACGACGACATGCCGTTTCTGGTCGATTCGGTGACCGCGGCGATCAACGAGCGCGGCGGTGTGGTGCGGCTGGTCATCCATCCGATCGTCACCGTGCGGCGCGACGGCGCCGGCCAGGTCACTGGCCTCGGCTCGATGGTTGTTCAGCCGGGCAACGGCCTGCGCGAGTCGTGGATGCAGATCGAGATCACCCGCGAGCCCGACGCCGCCGAGCGCCGGGCGCTGGCGGACGCGATCTCCTTCGTTCTCGGCGACGTTCGCGCCGCGGTCACCGACTGGCGCAAGATGCGCGACGCGCTGGTCACGGCCGCCGCGCGGCTTGATGCCGCCAATTTCCCCCTGCCGGCCGAGGAGGTCGAGGAGGGTGCGGCGTTCCTGCGCTGGCTCGACGGCGACAATTTCATCCTGCTCGGGGTGCGCGACTACGATTTCACCGGCTCGGCCGAGGCGCCGCCGCTCGGCGTGCTGCACGAGCCGGGCTACCGCGCCTTCGGCGGGCTGCGCGATCTGTTGTCGCTGCCGCCCGACGTGCAGGATTTTGTCCGCCGCCGCGAGCTGCTGATCCTCAGCAAGACCGACCAGCGCTCGACGGTGCACCGCCGCGCACCCATGGACGCAATCGGGGTGCGCCGCTTCGGCGCCGACGGCGCGGTGACCGGGCTGACCCTGTTCGTCGGACTGTTCACCTCGCTCGCCTACAGCAGCAGCCCGCGCACGGTGCCGCTGTTGCGCTGGAAGGTCGGCCGCACCGTCGCGCGCAGCGGGCTCAGCCCGACCGGTCATGACGGCAAGGCGCTGCTGCATATCCTCGACACCTATCCACGCGACGAGCTGTTCCAAACCGGCGAGGACGCGCTCTACGACACCGCGATCGCGATCCTCAACCTGCAGGAGCGTCAGCGCATCGCCCTGTTCGTGCGGCGCGACCCGTTGGAACGCTTCGTCTCGTGCCTCGTCTATGTGCCGCGCGACCGCTGGGATACGGCGCTGCGCCGGGCCTTCGCCGCGATCCTGGCCGAGGCGTTTGCCGGCACGCCGTCGGACTACTACCTGCATGTCGACGACTCGGCTCTGGCGCGGGCGCAGTTCATCATCCGCACGGCGCGCGGCTCAACCGACGCCCGAGTGCCTCCCGTCGATACCGCGGCGCTGGAGGCGCGGCTGGTCGAGGCCGCGCGCAGCTGGACCGACCGGGTCGAGGCGGCCGCGGCGCAAGAATTCGGCGAAGGCGAGGCGCGCGAGAAGTTGCGCGGGCTACAGGCTTTCCCGGTCAATTACCAGGTGCACACCAGCCCGGCTCAGGCGATCGCCGATCTCCGGCCGATCGAGGCGGTGCTGGCCGGCTCGCCGCTTGAGGCCTCGCTGCACCCGCGCGTGGGCGAAGCGGCGCCGGGGCTGCGGCTCTATCGCCAGGGCGAGCCGGTGGTGCTGTCCGACATTCTGCCGATCCTCGAAAACCTCGGCCTCAGAATCATCGCCGAGGAGCCGTTCCGGATCGACAGCGCCGCCGGCCCCTCGGTCTGGGTGCACGAACTCATGCTTGCCGCCGGCTCGGTTACCGGCCAGCTGACGGCGAAGGTCCGCGCGAATTTCGAGGCGGCGCTGGCGGCGATTGCCGGCGGCGCGATCGAGAATGACGGGTTCAACCGGCTGGTGCTCGCGGCCGGACTGACCGCGCGGCAAACCACGATCGTGCGGCTTTATTGCAAGGTGCTGCGTCAGACCGGCAGCACGTTCAGCCAAGCCTATATGGAAGACACGCTGGCCGCGCATGCTGCGGTCGCCCGCCGCCTCGTCGCGCTGTTCGAGCATCGGTTCGACCCGGCGCCGGCAAAGCAGGCTTCGCTCGATGCGGTAGCCGAGCTGCAGGCGATCGACCACGCGCTCGATGACGTCGAAAGCCTCGACGAAGACCGCATCCTACGGAATTTCCTGATCCTGATCCTCAAATCGGTCCGCACCAATTATTTCCAGCCGGCGGCGGACGGGACGCCCAAGCCCTATCTCGCGGTCAAGCTGGCCTCGAGCCAGATCGACCTGTTGCCGCTGCCGCGTCCGCTCTACGAAATCTATGTCTACAGCCCGCGCATGGAGGGAGTGCACATGCGCGCCGGCAAGGTCGCGCGCGGCGGCATCCGCTGGTCCGACCGGCGCGAGGATTTCCGCACCGAGATCCTCGGGCTGATGAAGGCGCAGACGGTCAAGAACGCGGTCATCGTTCCAGTCGGATCGAAGGGTGGGTTTGTCTTGAAGCGCCAGCCCGCAATGGGGCCGGACTACCGCACCCAACTCTCTGTCGAGGGGATCGAGTGCTACAAGATTCTGATGCGGGGTCTCCTCGACCTCACCGACAATATCGTCGCCGAAAGTTCGGATAAGAGCGAGGCTGAAGCCCATCGCACCGTCCCGCCGCCCTCGGTGGTGCGGCATGACGACGACGACCCGTACCTCGTCGTCGCCGCCGACAAGGGTACTGCCACCTTCTCCGACACGG
Organism: Alphaproteobacteria bacterium; assembly: GCA_038228485.1. Lineage (GTDB taxonomy): Bacteria > Pseudomonadota > Alphaproteobacteria > ATCC43930 > CGMCC-115725 > DATARH01. The sequence goes on along the minus strand of JBBRPG010000175.1, from coordinate 2,576 downwards.
CCAACGCGATCGCCATCGAGTACGGGTTCTGGCTCGGCGACGCGTTCGCGAGCGGAGGATCGGCCGGTTACGACCACAAGGAAATCGGCATCACCTCGCGCGGCGCCTGGGAGCTGGTCAAGCGTCATTTCCGCGAGCTCGGCGCCGACATCCAGGCCACCGACTTCACCGTCGTCGGGGTCGGCGACATGGCCGGCGACGTGTTCGGCAACGGCATGCTGCAATCGCGCCACATTCGCCTGCTGGGTGCGTTCAACCATCAGCACATCTTCATCGATCCCGAGCCCGACGCGGCGGTGAGCTATGCCGAGCGCCAACGCTTGTTCGCGCTGCCGCGCTCGGGCTGGGCCGATTACGACCATGGACTGATCTCGCCGGGCGGCGGCGTCTTCGAGCGCAGCGCCAAAGCCATCCCCATCACGCCCGAGATGAAGCGCACCTTCGCCATTGCCGAGGACCACCTGACCCCGGCCGAGCTGATCCAGCGCCTGCTGACCGCGCAAGTCGATCTGCTGTTCTTCGGCGGCATCGGCACCTTTGTGAAGGCGCACGGCGAAACCCACGCCCAGGTCGGCGACAAGGCCAACGACGCGCTGCGCATCGACGGCGAGGCGATCCGCGCGCGGGTGGTAGGCGAGGGCGCCAATCTCGGCGTTACCCAGCGCGGCCGCGTCGCCTACGCGCAAAAAGGCGGGCGGATCGACACCGACGCGATCGACAACTCGGCCGGCGTGTCGATGTCGGACCACGAGGTCAACATCAAGGTGTTGCTCGGCCATGCCATCGCCACCGGCGCGCTCGCGGCGCCGGAGCGCGAACCGCTATTGGCGCAGATGACCGATGAGGTCGCAGCGCTGGTGCTGCGCGACAATTACCTGCAGGGCGAGGCGCTGTCCGTCGCCGAGGCGCGGGGACCGGGCGCGCTCGACCGTCAGGTGCGGCTGATCCGCGAATTGCAAAAGGCCGGCCGGCTCGACCGCGCGCTCGAGTTTCTCCCCGACGACGAGGAGCTGGCGGCGCTCGCGGCAGCCCGCCGCGGCCTCACCCGACCCGAGCTGGCGGTACTGCTCGCCTACGCCAAGATGTCGCTCGACCACGAGCTGTTGCAATCTGATCTGCCCGATGCGCCTGAGCTGACCGGCGAGCTCTGCGGCTATTTCCCGGCGGCTCTGCGCGAGCGCTTTCGGACGCAGATCGCCGCCCACCCGCTGCGCCGCGAGATCGTCGCTACGGTCGTTGCCAACGACGTGGTCAACCGCGGCGGGCTGACCTTCGTCCACGACCTCCAGGCGCATTCCGGGCGCAGCGCGGCGGAGGTCGCCCGCGCCTACCGCATCGCCCGCGAGGCATTTGCGCTGCCGCCGCTGTGGGCCGAGATCGAGGCGCTCGACAACAAGGTCGCGGCCGCGGTGCAGAGCGAGATGCTGCTCGACATCGCCGGGGTGGTCGAGCACGCGGCGGCCTGGCTGCTGCGCGCCGCCAAGGGACCATCGGGCCTCGACAGGGGCGTCGAGGCGGCGCGGTTTGCCCCCGCCGTCGCCGGGCTCGCCACGCATCTTGCCGAACTGCTGCCGGCGGGCGAACGGACGCTGATGGATGCGCGCGCGGCCCGCCTTGCCGCCAGCGCCGGCGTCCCGCCGGCGCTGGCGGCGCGGGGCGGCGGCCTCGTCTTTCTGACCACCGCGGTTGTAATCGGCGATATGGCAGCGCGGGCCGGCCAGCCGATCGAGCGCGCGGCGCGGACCTTCTACGGGGTCGGCGCCCGCTTTGCCCTCGACACGCTGCGCGACGCCGCCCGCCGCCTGCCCGCCGCAACGGTTTGGCAGAAAGCCGCGGTTGAAGCCCTGCTCGACGATTTTTACACAATGCAGGCCGAGTTCGCCGAGCGCATCCTCAAAAGCGCGGATGGGGTCATCGGCGGAGAAGACCCGGTCTCCGCCTGGGTCGCCGCCCGTGGCCCGGCACTCGCCGCGGCCGAGGCCCTCGCTGCCGAACTCCGCGCCGCGCCCAACCCCGATCTGGCGATGCTCGTCGTCGCCGGCCGGCAACTCAAGCAGGTATTGGGATAGAGGCCCAGGATTTCGCGACTGCCGAAGCGCCCGGGACAAGATCGGCGCCAAGACGTCCTCGTTCGTTCCCCCGGCGCTTCCTTCAAAACCGAAAGGGCCTAGCCGTCGCCGGCTAAGCCCTTTCGTCAAATTGGTGGAGCCAACCGGGATCGAACCGGTGACCTCTACAATGCCATTGTAGCGCTCTCCCAGCTGAGCTATGGCCCCGCGCCCCGGGAACTTAAACAACGTCGTGTCGGCCGCGAACTTAGGAACGCGGCTGCGCGCCAGCAAGCGGAAAATAAAGGCTAGATGTTTGATCCCGGGCTTTGATGGTGCAGTCTTTTCCCGTGAATGGAAGGAGGCACTATGGGCCAGGTTCTCCACGGAAGCGCCACAACGACAGAGGCGGTCCGTCGAGCGATACAGCATAGTCAAGAGAGCCTGAGGGTTCTGGCCAGGCGCTACGGGATCAACCAGAAGACCGTCGCCAAGTGGAAGCGCCGGACCTCGGTCGCTGACATCCCG
>JBBRPG010000174.1:0-8239 GCA_038228485.1 Alphaproteobacteria bacterium | reverse complement strand
GCTGGCCGCCCCAACCGATGCCGCTGACCCAGGATAATGCCCGAGGCGTGCCGGGACTCAGGGTGCCGGTGTACCATTGATAGCCATAACCTCCGCGACCTTCGATCGTCACCACGGGCGTCGACGCGCGCTTCACCCACTCAGCGGGCACGATTTGGCGGCCATTCCAGATGCCATCGGCGAGCACGAGCTGGCCGATTTTTAGCGTGTCGCGCGGCCGCAGGCGCAGGCCCGACGCCGCATGCGGTTCTCCAATGCGATCCACTGTCCATTCGCTCGGGCCGAAATCCAGCGGTTCGAACAGCACGCGGCGGGCGTAATCGAGCAGCTTTTCACCCGTGCCCTTGGCGATCAGGCGACCGAGCAAAGCGGTTGCGCCGCCGCAGTAAACCCATTTTACGCCGGGCTCGCCGACGATGGGACGTTCGAGGATGTAGCGGTAGCGATCGGGGGCGTCCACCATCGCGTTCTCGCTGTTGCGCCGATCGCCGTAGGGAATCGTGAGCTCGTCCCACTCGAACCCAAGGGTCATGCTAAGCACGTGCGCGATCGTGAGACGGTCGCGGCCAGGCTGAGCGGCAAGGTCGGCGTATTCGGGGAACTGGGCGTAGAGTTTCGCTTCAGGCGGCGGCGCCTTTCCCTCGGCCAGTGCAATGCCATAGAGCAGACCGACCACACCCTTGGACGCGGAGCGTAAATCGTGCAACACCGCCGGTCCGAAAGCGACGCGACCCAATTTGGTGCTTCCCCAGTTTTCGTCTTCGCCCGTTTCGTAGTGTTCGAGCAGCAGTCGGCCGCCCTGGGCGACGAGCAGCGCGTGGAGGCCGCGCACGCGGCCGTCTTTTTGGAGTTCGCCTAGGCGCTGCTCGACAGCCACACCTAGGTTCGTCGAAGCGATCGCGCGGCGCGTACTCGATGCCACGAGTACGGCCCCCATGCCACCCATGACTTGGCGGCGTTGCAAAGTACGGTTGATCATCGCGCCTTCCCTGGCTTGGAGGAGTGCTGTTGCGGTGAGCTTCGTGCCTGCAATTCGGAATCGAGTACGAAGTGACGGCGCACGGCGGCGTCGAGTTTGCCGGCGAAGCCCCCGGCCTCTTCGATATGGTCCAGCATCAGCGTGCGCACCTTCGCGGCATCGCCACGTCGCGCCGCCGCCAGAAGCTGGCGGTGTGCCGCCACATTGGTGTCGCCCAACTGTTGATAGGCGGGATGTGCGGGCTGATCACCCACAGTCACCAGATGCCGCAGCAGATGATTGATGACCTCGCACATGAAGCGCAGGACACCGTTGGGATTCGCCGCGGCGAAGATGTCGTGGAAGTGCAGGTCTTCGCGACGTTGATGCACGGCCTGCGCCTTGCTCGCGGGCGTGGGCGCGCACGTCTCGATGCTGTATTCCAGCGCCTCGAAGTCGGCGGCGGTGAGATGGGGCACGGCTCCAGCGGCCAGCTCGGGCTCGAGCAGACGTCGGACGGCGTAGATCTGCGCCACATTAACCTCGCGAAAGAACAGGTAGTTCTGCACGAGTTGAAAGGCGCGATCGAACGGCACCGCACCGATTGTGGCGCCGCCAGTCGGACCGGTCGACACAGTGACGAAGCCCTGCACCTCCAGCGACTTCAGCGCCTCGCGTGCGGTGCCCTTGCTGACGCCGAACAGCGTCTGCAACTCATGCTCTTTCGGCAGCTTGTCGCCGGGCGCGAGCTTCTGGTCGGCGACCCAGCGCTTTATCTCCTCAACCATCAGGTCGCCGCGCTTCGGGGAGCGCAGGTTAATTGCCGACTTCATCATCCTATTTATTATTATAAATATGATCGAGTCAATCCGAGTTGCCTTTGCCTGGTGCGGAGGCTGCACGCTCAAGGATATTTTTTGCGACTGTCGGCTTCGGGGGCATGAGCAGTCGTTGACGGACCCGCCTTCCGGGTCAAAAACTAGGAACCCTGAGTGAGACGGCTATGGCTTCGCCTATCGGGTCCGGCAAACTATAAAATTGCCAAAATCGTGTGCCATACAGGCTCGCTTGGTGATTTGGGCCGAGATGGCCGGGCCTGTTATTGCCTGATAACTTGCGGCAATTAACAGGGATAACAGGCATCGGCGGCTGGCTCGTCAGGGCCGCTGGGAGGACAACGCGATGCTGACAACCACGCGCGACATGGTCATGCCGACCGCGATCACCGGGTCGTATCCGCGGCCGCTTTGGTACAACGCCAATCTCGACGGGCGCTCGTTCAAGGCGGCGATGGGCGACTCGATGTTCCGCGAGCAGTACCTCGACGCCGTCGCCGCGGTGATCAACGCGCAGGAGGCCGCGGGCCTCGACATCGTCACCGACGGCGACAGCCGCTTCGACCTCAATGTCGGCGGCAAGTCGTGGTTCTTCTATCCGATCGAGCGCCTGGGCGGCATCAAGGGCCACCGCAGCACCTCGCAGGGCTGGCTCGGCCGGGATTCGGTGCGCCCTGGCCGCATCCTCTACGAGGTGCAGGAGGCCTATCAGCCGGCGATCGTCGCCGAGAAGCTGTCGCGCGGCCCGCTCGAATACGCCGCGCTGTGGCAGGTGGCGCAGCGCCTCACCGACAAGCCGGTCAAGTTCGGCACGATCTGCGCGCCGGTGCTGGCCAGCATGCTGTGGAACGCGCATTACCGCGACAACCGCGAGATGATCCTCGACCTCTGCGACATCATGAACGCCGAGCTGAAGGAGCTGGTCGCCGCCGGCTGCCGGGTGATCCAGCTCGAGGAGCCGCCGCATCACGGCCGCACCACCCGCCCCGACTGTACCGACGACGAGCTCGAATTCCTCACTGAGGCGTTCAACCGCCAGCTCGGTGGGCTGGACGCCGAGATTTGGGTGCATACCTGCTGGGGCAACCCCAACCAGCAGCGGGTCTATTGGGAGGTGCCGAGCTATGAGCGGGCGCTGCCCCATTTGCTGCGGCTCAACGCCGACGTCATCACCTTCGAGTGCTGCAGCAGCGACGGCAAGGACCTCGCCCTCTTCAGCAAATACGCCACCGACAAAAAGATCGGCATCGGCGTCATCAGCCACACGGCCACCACGGTCGAGCCGCCCGAGCATGTCGCCGCGCTGATCCGCAAGGCCCTCGAACACATCCCGCCCGAGCGGCTGGTCATCACCACCGATTGCGGCTTCGGCCGCGAGGGGCTGTCGCGCCGCATCGCCTATTACAAATGCGTGTCGCTGGTGGAGAAGACCAACATCGTCCGCCGCGAACTCGGCCTGCCCGAGGCGCGCGTGCGCGCCGCCGACCCCTCGCTCTATTTCGCCAGCGTCGGGGAAGGGTGAGGCAACCCGACGCCGTGAGCGCTTCTGGCCGCGGGGTCAGCCCTCCAGCGCCTCGTTCAGCACCCGCGCCAAATCCTCCTTGCGGTAGGGCTTGCCGAGCAGCCGCACCATCGCGCGGCTCTGGCCCAACTGATCGTCGAGCTTGGTTCCCGGAAAGCCCGAGGTCAGCACGATTTTAAGGTCGGGCCAGCGCTCGATCGCCTGTTGCGCCAGCCCGATCCCGTCGATTGGGCCGGGCATCACAATGTCGCTGAACAGCAGCTCGACCTTGCCGGTTTCGAGCATCGCCAGCGCCGCCGCCGGCCCGTCCGCCTCCAGCGGCTGATAGCCCAGCTCGGTCAGCTGGCGCATCACCAAGCGGCGCAGTCTCGGGTTGTCCTCGACCGCCAGGACAATCTCACCCTTGCCGCTCGGCGCCGCGACGGCGTCGGTGTCGGCAGCAACTGTGCTTTCAGGTTCCGCGCGCGGCAAATAGAGGCGGAACGTGGTGCCGACCCCAGGCTCACTATAGACGCTGATGTGCCCGCCCGATTGTTTGATAAAGCCGAACACCATGCTGAGGCCGAGCCCGGTGCCCTTGCCCGGCCCTTTGGTGGTGAAGAACGGCTCAAAGATCCGCTCGACGACCTCTGGCGTCATGCCGCCGCCGGTGTCGGTCACCTCGATTGCCGCGTATTTGCCCGGAATCGCCTCGACATGCGCGGCGGCATCGTCGCGATCGAGGTGGCGGTTGGCGGTGGCGATCGTCAGCTTGCCGCCCTGCGGCATCGCATCGCGCGCGTTGGTGGCCGGATTTGTCAGACCGGCCTCGAGCTGGGCCGGATCGGCGACGGCCGGCCAAAGATTGGCGGCAAGATCGAGCGTGATCTCGATATTTTCCCCCAGGGTTCGCCGCAACAGCCGGACGATGTTGGTGATGAGCTCGTTTACCTCAATCCGCTCCGGGCGCAGCGGCTGCTGACGAGCGAAGGCGAGCAGCTGGCGGGTCAACTCCGCGCCGCTCAGGGCCGCCTCGATCGCTTCCTGCACCAGCTCGGCGACCTCGTCGTCGTCTTTGATCAGCGGTCTGGCGAGATCGAGGTTGCCGATGATAACCCCCAGCATATTGTTGAAGTCATGCGCCATCCCGCCGGTGAGGTTGCCGATCGTCTCCATCTTCTGCGCCTGGCGCAGCTGCGCTTCGACGGTATGCCGTTCAGTCACGTTGCGTACCGTCGCAAGCACGACATTCTGCCCACTGATCAAGGCCAACTGGATTGAGAATTCAGCCCAGAAAAGGTGACCGTCCTTGGTCCTGCAATGCCATTCGAACCTTTGCGGATTCCCCGTGGCAATTGCCTTCGCGTGCCATTCCATCGCTTCCGCTGCGTGTACGGCGGCACACCGGAACAGATCATCTCTATATCACCGCCGATCAGTTCGTTGGCCGTATAGCCAAACATGACGCACGCGGTTTCATTAACCTCCGTAAAGGCTCCCGTCGCCGGCGACGTGATAAAGATACCGTCGCTCACCAAAGAGAAAATCGATCGGAACCGATCCTCGCTTCGAAGATTTTCCTCCACGCGTTTGCGCTCGCTGGCTCGAAAATGGTCTTCGCTGCGTCGAAGATTTTCCTCCACGCGTTTGCGCACGCTGATATCGCGGATCGCCGCCGTCACCAGGATGCCTTCGCCGCTTTCCAGCCGGCTCAGCATCAGCTCGATCGGAAACTCGCTGCCGTCCTTGCGCCGAGCGGTGAGCTCGATCCCCATGCCGATCTGCTGTGCGAGCGCCTCTTCCGCGGAGCGGCGATCGTCGGCGATCAGCCGCTCCGCGAAGCCCTGGGGAATGATGTCCGTGATGGGCTGCCCGAGGAGTTCATCGCGGCGGTATCCAAACTGTTTCTCAGCCTGAAGGTTGAGCAGGACGATGTCGCCGCCATGGTTGACCACCACCATTGCATCCGGAGCCGCCTCCAGCAGCCCGTGATATCTGCCTTCCATCTGCGCGAGTTGTTTTTCAGTCGCCTGGCGCACGCTGATGTCGTGAATCGCCGCCGTCACGGAGGGGGGAAGGCGGGCGGACTTCACAAAATGTCCTTTCAAACGTTTGGATACACAACTTAAGGAGGTAATAAATTATCGTAATCTCGCATAATAACATTTTTGCCATAAAAGGCAGAGATACTTCGCAAACCTGCTCGTGCGTGCAGGTCAGTGGGCAAGGGGAGAACGCACCCCCTTCACCGTCATCCGCGTAATCCCGGGACAAATCCGGGGAATGGGCGGAGAAAAACGAATTGAATTACGCGGCGCCGCGGCTGCGCCGTTCGGGGAAGAGGCCGAGCAATCCTTCGCGGGAGGCGGGACAGACGCCGCGCTCGGTGATCAGCGCGGTAACGAGCCGCGCCGGGGTCACGTCAAAGGCGTAATTGGCCGCGGGGCTTCCCTCCGGGGTCAGCCGCACCTCGACCCGCTCGCCCTGCTCGGTCCACCCGGCGATGTGGGTGACTTCGCGGGCACTGCGTTCCTCGATCGGGATGCGGTCGCCGTCGTCGAGCGTCCAGTCGATCGTCGGCGAGGGCAGCGCGACATAAAACGGCACGCCATTGTCGTGCGCCGCCAGCGCCTTCAGATAGGTGCCGATCTTGTTGGCGACGTCGCCGGTGGCGGTGGTGCGGTCGGTGCCGGTGATGCACAGATCGACCATCCCGTGGCGCATTAGGTGGCCGCCGGCATTGTCGGCGATGACCGTGTGCGGCACCCCGTGCTGCAGCAGCTCCCAGGCGGTGAGGCTGGCGCCCTGGTTGCGCGGGCGGGTCTCGTCGACCCAGACATGCACCGGGATGCCCGCATCGTGGGCGTGGAAGACCGGCGACAGCGCGGTGCCCCAATCGACCGTCGCCAGCCAGCCGGCATTGCAGTGAGTGAGGATTTCGACTGGTTGATCGCCCTTGCCGCCCGGCTTGCGGCGCTGCGCCTCGGCGATCAGCGGCAGGCCGTGCTCGCCGATCGCGCGGCAAATGGCGACATCCTCCTCGGCGATCTCGGCGGCGCGCGCCAGGGCGGCCTCGTGGCGGCGGCGCGGCGGCAGCGGCGACAGCGCCTGGTGCATCGCCTCAAGCGCCCAATGCAAATTGACCGCCGTGGGCCGGGTCGCCGCAAGGATCTCGATCGCCTGCGCCAGGCCGTTATCGGACGGCTCGGCAGCCATCGCCAGCGCGACCCCGTAGGCAGCCGTCGCGCCGATCAGCGGGGCGCCGCGCACCGCCATGTCGCGGATCGCCCGCGCCGCGTCGTCGAGCGTGTGCAATCGGGCGACGACCAGTTCGTGCGGCAACAGGCGCTGGTCGATGATCTCGACACTGTGCCCGTCGTCGCCGAGCCAGATCGTCCGCATCGGCCGGCCGTTGACGTTCATCGCCCTATTCTAGCCGTTGAGCGCGCGCCCGGCGACCGCGTCGAGCCGGGCCGTCACCGCCGGGTCGCGGGCCGCGGGCGCGGTGATCAGCGCATGGTCTAGCGCGTGTTGGCAGCCCTGTCGGCACGGCCCGTCGTGGCGCGACAGGATCGGCACCACGCTCTTGACCAGCGCCTTGGCCTTTTCCGCGTTCGCCAACAGTACCTTGACGATCCTGTCGACGGTGACGGCGTCGTGGCCGGGGTGCCAGCAATCGTAATCGGTGACCATCGCCACCGTCGCGTAGCAGATCTCGGCCTCGCGGGCGAGCTTGGCCTCGGGCATGTTGGTCATGCCGATCACATCGCACTTCCACGACCGGTACAGCTCGCTCTCGGCCAAGGTCGAGAATTGCGGACCCTCCATGACCAGATAGGTGCCGCCGCGTTTGATCGCCGTGCCGGCGTCGCCGCCCGCCGCCGCCCGCGCATCGCCAACCCGGCCGCACACCGGGTGCGCCATCGACACATGAGCGACGCAGCCGGCGCCGAAAAAGCTCTTCTCGCGGGCAAAGGTGCGGTCGATGAACTGGTCGGCCAGCACGAAATCGCCGGGGGCGAAATCCTCGCGCAAGCTGCCGACCGCCGACAGCGAGACGATGTCGGTGACGCCGCAGCGCTTCAGCGCGTCGATATTGGCGCGGAAATTGATCCCCGACGGCGGCAGTCTATGGCCGCGCCCATGCCGCGGCAAGAACACGACCTGCTGCCCGTCCAGCGTCCCGAAGCAGAACTCGTCGGAGGTTTCGCCGAACGGGCTGGCGATCCGCCGCCATGCGACATCGGCGAGGCCGTCGATCTCGTACAGCCCGCTGCCGCCGATAATGCCGATGACGGGCTTGGTCATGCGAGGGGGCCCTTGGGGTTGGATCCCGGGGCCGCTCCTAGTGGATTGCGGCCCAGATCTTGCGCTTCGCCGCGTAGAATAGCCCGGCGACGACGACCAGGAACAGGATCACCTTGGCGCCCATCTTGTGCCGGTCGTCGAGGTTCGGCTCGGCCGCCCAGGAGAGGAAGGTGACGACGTCGCGTGACATCTGCGCGATGCTGGCGGTGGTGCCGTCGGCGAAGGTGAGCTGACCGTCGGCAGTCAGCGGCGGCGGCATCGCGATCTGGTGGCCGGCAAAATACGGGTTGAAGTTCATGCCCGTGGCGATTTTGAAGTCGGCCGGCGGCGTCGCTTTGAACCCGGTGAGCAGCGCGTAGACGTAGTCCGGCCCGTTATCGCGCGCCTTGACGATCAGCGACAAATCGGGCGGCAGCGCGCCGTTGTTGGCGGTGCGGGCCTTCTCGTCGTTCTGGAACGGCGCCGGCATTTTGTCGGATGGCCGCCCCGGGCGTTGGAACATGTCGCCCTGGTCGTTCGGCCCGTCGGCGACCTGGGCTTGCGCGGCCATGCCCTTGATCTGGTCCTCGGTGTAGCCGATCGCCTCGAGGTTCCGATAGTACAGATACTTGACCGCGTGACAGGCCGAGCAGACCT
>JBBRPG010000173.1:0-8364 GCA_038228485.1 Alphaproteobacteria bacterium | reverse complement strand
TAAAGATGCACCGCCGCACCCTGCAGCGTATCCTCTCCAAACACGCACCGCGGAGCTGATCGATGTCCCGCATAGCCACGGCCTTGTCGGCGCTTTTGATGTTCGCGGCGGTCCCGGCAATGGCCGCCGAGGCGCCGCATGGCATCGCCCGCGACGGCGCCTGGGGTTGCCGCGACCGGGGCGAGATGCTCGACCTCTTGTTTCTCGGCATCAGCGCCAGCTTCGACACCAAGCTGGCAAGTGCGCTCGCCGAGGGTCGCTGCGTGCTGTTCAATCCCGGCGAGGAGGTGGTCATCGTCGAGACCGGGCAGCGGGGCATCCTGCAGGTGCAGCGCGGCGGCGCGGTGCCGGCGGTTTATTGGACGGCGGCGCGCAACGTCAAATGATTAAACTGCCCTCCCGCGGGCTTGACCCGCGGGTCCACGTCCTCGGGCGCAATCGTCGGTAACAGAAGACGTGGATGCCCACGGATCAAGTCCGTGGGCTGAAGGCCCACGGGTCAAGCCCGGCCAAGGGCGATAAAATTACTCCACCCGCTCGGCGATAAAACGGTCGACGCGGTCGAGCCAAACGTCACGGATAGGGTCGCGCTCCAGAAACGGCTCGTGCTTCGATTCGGGCAGCTCGAATAGGGTGCAGTCCGGCAGGTGCCGGGCGGCGCGGTGATGCGCGACCGGGGCGACGACATGCTCGCGCCCGGCGCTGCCGATCAGGATCGGGGTGCGGATCGCAGCCAGGAACCGCGGCTTGCCGATCCGCGCGATCAGCGACAGGGTTGGGTCGAGCCAGCCATAAGTCGGCTGGTCGAGGCGCAGCGCCGGCTCGCTCGAGATCCAGGCGTGACGAATGCGGCAGCGCTCGGCGTCGCTGGAGATGCGGCTGCGCTCGGGGCTGGGCGCCTGGGTCGCCCGGCGGCGGGCGGTGCCCGGCAAATGGCATAGGCCGAGCCCGGCGAGGCGTACCGGCGCGGTCACCGCGCGCAAAAGAACCGGCGGCGTCCGCCCGTTGAGCAGGCCCAGCATCGGGGCCGACAGGATCGCCGCGTCGAACAGGCCGGGGTTGCGGTGCAGGCATAACAGCGCGATCGCCCCGCCCATCGAATGGGCGATCAGGACACGCGGCCGGTCTGGGCTGAGCTGGGCGCGGGCGAACTGGGCGAGCTCGGCGGCGTCGCGGTCGAAGCGGCGCCCCCGCGGCCGGTGCGGCCAGCGCCGAGGCCGGGTCGAGCCGCCCTGGCCGCGCCAATCGAGGCACCACACCGAAAACCCGCGCGCGCCAAGGTCGCGGATGGTCTCGAACTGCTTTTCGATGAAATCGCCGTAGCCGCCGACAAACAGCACTTCGGCGCGGGGTTGAGCGGCCGGCAGGTAGCCCCAGCGCAGCACCGCGCCGTCGCCAGTGGCGAACCGCCCCCAGACCAGCCCCGGCGGCTCCAGGAAGCGTTCCGCCAAGGCGGGCAGCCGCCGGCCCGGGGTGAACTCCGGGGCGGGCGTCGGCTCCGGGTCGTAACTATCGGGCATTCTTTGTAAATCTCCGCGCCCCAGCGATGAGGCGACGGTTACGCAGCAAATATGGCGATCGCGTGACGGTCCCGCGCCGCCGGACGGCTGCGTCGATATCCTTACGGCCCGGCGGCGATGCCGGCGTCGTGCAGCCGGCCGATCGCGGCGGCCGAAAGCCCGAGCACTTCGGAGAGAACCCGGTCGGTGTCGGCGCCGAGGCGCGGTGCGGGCCGGGTCGGCTGGCGCGGCGAGGCGGAGAAATCGAGCGGCAGCCCCGGCATCAGGTAGCGGCCGATACCGGGCTGCTCGATTTCGGCGAACAGCGGGTTGGCGGTCGAGCAGCGCGGGTCGGAATTGACCAAGGTAGCGAAATCCTGGAATGGGCCCCATAGCACGCCGCTGCCGGCGAATACCGCTTCGATCTCGGCGAGGGTCTTGTTCGCGCACCATGGCGCGACGACCGCGGCGATCGCATCGCGTGCGTCGAAGCGCCCCGCCTCGGTGTCGAGGTCGACGCCCAGCCGGGGCCCGATCGCAGCCAGCGCGTCGGCGAGCCCGGTGGCGCGGCCGAGCGCCCGACACTGTCGCGGGGTCAGCGCGATGAGCATCACGCGCCCGTCGGCGCAGGCGAAATCGCGGCCGAAGCTGCCGTAGAGGTCGTTGCCGAGCGCCGGACGGGAGGCGCCGTTGACCTGCACGTCGCCGACATAGCCGAGGTGCCCCATCATCGCCAGCATCACATCGGCGAGCGCGGCGACAACCTCCTGGCCCTGACCGGTGCGGGTGCGGTGCCGCTCGGCGGCGAGCAGCCCCGTCGAGAGATAAAGCCCGGTCGCGACGTCCCAGGCCGGCAGCACGTTGTTGACCGGCGCGCCGCCGCCGTCTTGCTGGGGTCCGGTGACCAGCGGAAAGCCGCTCGCCGCGTTGACCGTGTAGTCGACCGCCGCCGAGCCGTCGCGGTTGCCGATCAGCCGCAGCATGATCACGTCGTCGCGCGCCGCCTTGAGACTCAAATAGTCGAGACCGGGGAGCGGCGGCAGGTTGGTGAGGACGATGCCGCCGCCCGGGCCGGGGGCGGTGGCGATCGCCTTCGCCAGCTCGCGTCCCTCCGGCTTGTCGAGGGCTAACGCCACCGAGCGCTTGGCCTTGTTGAGCCCGGCCCAATAGAGGCTGGCGCCGCTTGCGGTTACCGGCCAGCGGTTGTGGTCGATGCCGCCGCGCAAGGGATCGATGCGGATCACCTCGGCGCCCAATTGCGCCATCGTCATGCCGCCGAGCGGGGCGGCGACAAAGGCGGAAAACTCGACGATGCGCAGATCGGCGAGGAGCTGGTTCATCGCCGTTCCTTCCTCAGTGTGATCCTCGCATTGAGCCGAAACGCCGCGGCTGCTGCAAGCAGCGCCGCGGAACGGCGACTGCCGAACCGTCGTTGGAAGGATGATGGACGGTTTCGGCAACACCCCGATCAGACGCCGCGCGGCGCGGCGCACTCCCGCGCTGCCAGCGGCAGCGCGCATCAAGCGGACCGCATCGAACCGTGTGCACCCGGCGATCTATTGGATCATCGTCGCGCTGGCCGGGTGGCTGGTGCTGTCGGTCTGGGGATTTTTGGGCAGCGGCTACGCCGGGCTCGCGCTGGCGGTGGTGACCATCTTTATCGTGATCGCCGTGACGGTTCCCTTGACGTTATGGGGCATCGCCCGGCGTTACGGCAGGCACCGCGCTACGGCCCAAGACGATTCGGACGAATCGCTGTCGGAATGGCTGGCGCACGAGTTCGACGTCGATACCGGCCGGATGAAGACGACGGTCGCGGCGATGGAGATCTTGCTGCCAATCGCCGCGGTCGCGTTCGGGATGACGATTTTCGCCCTCGTCCGCTATTTCGACGGGATCGTGTGAGGCGGGCCTAACCCGCCCAGGCTGGCTAGGCGGCGCCGGCGATAAACGAGCGCATCGAGTCCGCCTCGAACTCGATCTCGTCGAGCCGGCTCTTCACCAGATCGCCGATGCTGACGATGCCGCAGAGCTGGCCGTTGCGCACGACCGGGAAGTGGCGGATGCGCCGATTGGTCATCTCGGCCATCAGCTCGGCGACGCCGTCCTCCGGGGTGCAGGTCACGACCGGACGAGTCATCACCTCGGCCACGCGCAAGGTCGAGACTTCTTTGCCATACAGCGCCAGCGCGGCGACGATGTCGCGCTCGGAGATGATGCCGTCGACTGCCTTGCCGTCGTCACTGACCACCAGCGCGCCGATGCCGCGCATGTGCAGCAGGGTCACGGCCTCGTCAACCGTCGCATCCTGATGGATCGTCGCGACGGTGCGGCCCTTGTTGCCCAGGATCGTTTGAACATTCATCTGCGGCTCCTCGATCAGAGGGGCGTCGGCAGCGTTAAGGCCGCGGAGCCCCGCGATTTCTCCAAGACTAGGACAAAATGTCGCAAGCGAGCCAGGCAAAAGGTGTAACGGATCGTAACAAGGGGCATCGCCGGCCTGTGCGTCAGCGCAGCGAATGGATGATCTCGCGGTAGGCCGCCTCCGGAAACGCCTTCAGCGTGTTGGTGCGCACGGTTCCGAGCTGGCCCAGCATCAAGGTGAAGCGGGCGGCGACCGCGTCGTCGGGCGCCTCATAGATCAGGACCAGGTCGTAATCGCCCATCGTCATGTAGAGCGAGCGGAACTCGCCGCCCATTTCGGCCAACGCCTTGCGGGCCAGATCCACCCGCTTTGGCGATTCCTTGACCTGCTGGGCGCCACGGTCGGTCCAGTGGGCAAGCGCAATATAAGTCGGCACGGCGGATCTCCCTGGTCTGACGGGACGGCGCGGCCGGCGGTTGCTGCTCTTTCCGCCGCGAAAGCTTGCCTGACCGGCGCCCTGCGGCGCAAGCGTGCGGCAATGCACCGCAGGCGGTGCGTTCACTAATGATTTAGAAAGCTAGGCTTACTATCTGTCGTGCGTAGTCTTCGGTTCGGACGAGTAGTTCAGATGCGTGACTGGATAGCCGATTGGCAGAGATGGTCCCCGGCGGAGCGGGCTTTTGCCGTCGCTCTGCTGGTGACGATGGTCATGGCCTTGCCGCTCGGTCTCTTGCTGGCGGGACGACCCGGCATCTGACCCCTGGCGGCGAGGTTCGCCGCTTTATCCCCCGTCTCTGCGCAAGGCCCGGTCGGCTTAGGCCGGGCAGTTTTGCCCACTCCATTGCACATAATAAATTAGTTGATAATGGAGAATTGACTAGTTTTAAAATGTGAATTACGGTCTTTCCACAGCGCCGATTTGGACTAGCCGGCTTGCGGGCGCTCGAAAAATGCAGCTAAGGAGGCAGTTGATGTCGATTTCCGAAGTTCTTCCCGCCGGGTCGGTTAGACCTGCGTCCGCGCCGCGCCACATCCCCGCTCCCGCGATACTCCCCGAAATTGGGCCCGGTCAGCTGTGGCTGATCGAGCTTTCGGCAGCGCAAAGCGAGCCCTCGGCGCTGGGCCACGCCATCGAGCACGCCAATGTGGTGATATACGACCGGGTGTTCGCCGACGCGGTCGCGCGGTCGCTCCCGCTCGGCGGCTATGCCGAGCCGGCGGCGAGCGCGGACGAAGCCGGCGACCCCGCGGCAGCGCGGGCGGTGCGGTTTGCCTGCGACGGCTGGAGCGTGGTCCGCCTGCTGCCGTCGCGCCCGACCCAGCGCGAGCGCATCGCCCGCGTGCGCCGCCTGGTCGAGGAGCTCGCCGCGACAAAGGCGCCGGGCGATGTGCCCGTGACCGTCCTCGGCGAGCTCGGCGATGGGGTCTGCGCGCCGACCCACACCCGGCTCGATCGGCTGGATCTGGTTGTCGTCACCTACCCGCGCGACGCCCGGCTGACGATTGTGATTGGCGGCGCGGGCGGCGGTATCGGCGGCGACGCCGCGGCGCGGCTTTATGCGGTCGCCGGCAACGGTCTTGCCGGCTGAGGCGTTCGCCCGATCGATGCGTCGCCTCGGCAGAAGTTTTGTCGTCCTCGTGGTATTTCTCGGGGTGCTCTGGGCGGTCGGGCTGATCCGGCCGTTCTAGGGGCGGGAACGCCGAGGTATTGCGGATGACGGCATTGGCGGGCCGGCGGATCGTCGTCCCCGAGACCCGCGAGATCGACATCCTCGCCGGCATGCTGGAGAAACAGGGCGCCGCGGTGGTGCGCTGCCCGCTGGTGGCGATCCGCGACGCCGCCGACCCCGCGCCGGTGCTCGCCTGGATCGAGCGCTTTATCGCGGCCCCGCCGGACGACCTGATCCTGTTCACCGGCGAAGGGCTGCAGCGCCTCATCAAGCTCGCCGGCCCGGCCGGGTTGTCCGAGACGTTCACCGCGGCGCTCGCCGGGGTGCGCAAGATCACCCGCGGCCCCACGCCGGCGCGGCGGCTGCGCGATTTGGGGTTGCGGCCCGACCTGGCGGTCGAGCCGCCGACGACGGCCGGGATCATCGCCGCGCTCTCGCAGGAGAACCTGGCCGGCCGGCGGATCGCGGTGCAGCTTTACCCCGACGCGCCGGACGATCTGCAACGATTTTCTGAGCGGTGCGGGCGCCGCGGTCGATGCGGTCGTTCCGTACGCCTATGCCTCGGCCGCCGAGGGCGCGCAAGAGGTCGCGGTGATCCGCGAGATGGCGGCGGGAACGGTCGACCTGATCGCCTTTACCAGCTCGCCGCAGTTGCGGCGGTTGCGCCAGGTGGCGCGCGCGCATAATTGCGAGGATGCGCTGGCGGAGGGTTTCACCAAGACCAAATTGGCCGCTGTCGGCCCGGTCGTCGCCGCGGCGATCGAGGCCGCCGGCGGCGCCGTCGCGGTCTCCCCGCCCGACAATTTCCACATGCGCCCGATGGTCAACGCCATCATCGCGGCGCTGGAGTAGTCGGTCCAGCTCGGCTCTCTCAAACCCTCTTCATCGCCACCGAAGCATGAGGTCGCTATTTCCCTGGCCTCTTTCGCGGTCGCGCGCGGACCATCGCCTTTAGGTGTTGGAGGCCTTGGCGGCGGCCCCCCGGCTGGCCGATTTGGTTGGCGAGAGGCCATCCATCTTTCGCTCAGTCAAGCCCAGCTCCCCCAAGGTCGTCCGGGGCACCGTCCAGGTGTCAATCGCTTGGGGCGGGCGGTTCGCAATGTAGGTCGTCGTTCGAGGCTGCCGTCCGGCGATACTCACGCGGTGCCAACCCAAAGGCCGCCTTAAATCGCCGGCCGAAATGCGTCATATCGGAGAATCCCCAGCCCAAGGCGATCTCCCTGATCGTCCGGCGCGCTTGCACGGGGTCGGCAAGCGCCTTACCACATCGCGCCAGCCGTCGGGCTTGAATCAGTCGGGCAATCGAGGTGCCCTCTTCGGCCAAGATAGCATTGGCATAGCGGACGCTGACGCCCGCCGCAGCGGCGACACCGGCCGGGTCGAGGGCACGGTCGGCGAGGCGGGTCTCGATCGCGATGCGCAGGTTGAGACGCACAAACGATCGTGCCGACGAGAGACGCGCCTGCGGGCCCCCGATCGTCTTTGCGATCGACACCGCGAGCAGATCGAGCGCCTGATCCCCGATCATCGCTGCCGCCGGCGGGCCCAGGTTGCCCGCATGCGCAGGTAGCAGGCCGAGGAACAGCGATGTCAGTCCCGTCTCGCTATATGCCGGATCAAGTGGCTGAGCGACCACGTCATGGACTTTGCCGATGCGTATTTCCAGCAGTTTGCGAGGCACTTTCAGCACCAGCATTCGCGAGTCGGAAAAGAATCTGGAGACATAAGGCCGCAGCGGGTCGAGCAGTGTCATATCCCCGGCATTGAGCAGAACCTCGCGGCCGAGCTGCTCGATCCGCATCCGTCCCGCGAGCTGACGGCACACGAACACGTCGCGGTCGCCTGCCCCCCGGATGTGCTGGCGATCGTGACAAACATCCATCGGCGAATTGTGAAATTCAATGAGGGTCACATCGCCGAGACGCCCGGACCGAAGCTCGGCGTGGAAGTCGTGGCGGTATTCGGGTGTCGCGTCATGCAAGGTAATGTGTTTACAGGCAATGCTATGCCAGTAATCGAAAGCGTCGCCGGGGTGCACGTGGGCCGTTTAAAATACCAGTTTCATCTCGCACCCATGGCGAAATTCTGAGCCGAGTATTTGTGCCGGCACCGCCGATTGGAGCCGCCTGTCCGCGGTCTGCGGCGATGTATCCTTGTCCCCCAATAAACCAAACTCGGGGAGGTGAAAATGCCTGAAGCGCGTGGGGACGAGCTGCGGGAATCGCTCGTCGGCACATGGTTTGCCGTGGCGCTCATCTTGGAGCTGCTGATCGCCTCTGAGGTTGCCGAGCGCGAGTATGTCGTAGCGCTGCTGTCCGAGTTCGAAAATCGTGCAAGACCGTCATCGGCTCGCCAGACGCATCGGTTACGTTGCCGGCAGTCCGCTGCCGGCGTTTCCAATCCCCGGCCGAGACCGCCTGACCCGGCCCGTAGCATCGCCTGTGTGTTTTCGCGTTCGCTTGCCTGGCGGCGCCGGCTTCAGGCGGGTTCTTTCGTCGGCACCCGATATACCCATTCCCCAGCGTGACATCGGAATGCTCGCCGCTACCGTCTCGCGAGCGCAGGAAGACCCGGGAGTGACCTCTTTCGGCGCATCGCGGCCGCTGCAACATCCCATCGGCCAACGACAACTTCCCGCTTAACGCGGTCATTTGGGACCCTGAGCTTGAAAAGCACATTTAGAGAACATATTTAGAGCCCCACCCCCCCCCCCCGCACCTGCCGATGCCAACCTCGCTACATTTCCCACCGATCCGGCTGCCTCTTCCTATTATCGCCTGTTATTGCCTGTTCTTCGAGACCAGAATCGGGGAAAATCAATACCTTGAGC
>JBBRPG010000172.1:0-8494 GCA_038228485.1 Alphaproteobacteria bacterium | reverse complement strand
GCTGCGCCAGCACCGCGAGCCGTGTCACCAGTCGGGGGTGCCGCGCGACTGCTTTATCGAGGGGCCGTCGTTCGACCGCGCCGGCAACCTCTACATCACCAACATCCCCTACGGTCAGGTCTTCAAGATCAACCCGCGCGGCGAGTTCAGCCTGGTCGCGACCTATGACGGCGAGCCCAACGGGCTCAAGATCCACCGCGACGGCCGTATCTTCATCGCCGACCATTCGCGCGGGCTGATGGTGCTCGACCCCGATATCGGCAAGGTCGAGGTGTTTCTCGACCGGCCCCACCGCGAGCGCTTCAAGGGCCTCAACGACCTGCATTTCGCCCGCAACGGTGATCTTTATTTTACCGACCAGGGTGAAACCGGGCTGCACGATCCGACGGGGCGGCTGTGGCGGCTGCGCGCCAACGGCCGGCTCGACCTGTTGCTGCATAACGTGCCGAGCCCCAACGGGCTGATCTTGACCCCGGATGACGGCATCCTCTATCTCGCGGTGACGCGGGGCAACGCGGTGTGGCGGGTGCCGCTCAACCCGGACGGCAGCATCGGCCGGGTCGGCATCTTCATCCAATTGTCGGGCGGCACCGGCCCGGACGGCATGGCGATGGACAGCGAGGGCAATCTCGCAATCTGCCATGTCGGCATGGGCTCGGTGTGGATTTTCAGCAAGTTCGGCCGGCCGCTGTACGAGCTGCCGTCCTGCGCCGGCCATGCGACCACGAATGCTGCCTATGGCGGCCCCGACGGCAAGACCCTGTTCATCACCGAGAGCGAAACTGGAACCGTGCTCAAGGCGCCGGTGCCGACCGCCGGACTGACCCTGTTTTCGCACCACGCCTGACGCGCAGCGGGAGATACATTCATGGCCCTCGACGTCAAAGAGAACTACTCGCTCGAGGAGATGGACCGGCAGAGCCTGTTCCATCGTCGACCTCGATCGCCGATCATCTCGCGAACGGTCCGACGATCATTTCGAGCGCATCCGGGGTGCGGGTGCGCAACCACCAGGGGCGCGACTTCATCGACTGCGGCGCCGGGTTGTGGTGCGTCAATATCGGCTATGGCCGCGCCGAATTGGGCGAGGCCGCCGCCAAGGCTATGGCCGAGCTCGGCTACTACCATCTGTTCAGCTCGTATTCGAACGAGCCGATCATCCGCCTCGCCGACCGGGTGCTGGCGCTGTTCCGCGAGCGGGCCGGCGCGCCGCATCTGTCGAAGGTGTTTTTCGGCACAGCGGATCGGACGCCAACGACACCAATTTCAAGCTGGTGCGCTACTACAACAATCTGCGCGGCAAGCCCCACAAGAAGAAGATCGTCTCCCGACTCGGCTCCCTATCACGGGCTGACCGCCGCCGCCGGCAGCCTCACCGGCATCCTCTCGTTCCACAAGGCGTTCGACCTGCCGCTGCCGGGGGTGCTGCACACCGCCTGCCCGCATTTCTTCCGCTTCGGCCAGGCCGGCGAGGACGAAGACGCGTTCACCCGCCGCATGGTCGGCGAGCTGAAAGACATGATCCAGCGCGAGGGGCCGGAAACGGTCGCCGCCTTTATCGCCGAGCCGATCATGGGCACCGGCGGCGCCTTCATCCCGCCGCGCGGCTATTTCGAGCAAGTCCAGGCGGTGCTCGACGAAAACGACATCCTGTTCATCGCCGACGAGGTCATCACCGGGTTCGGCCGCACCGGCGAATGGTTCGCCACCGGGCTTTACAATCTCAAACCCGACATCGTGACTCTCGCCAAGGGCATCACCAGCGCCTATTTCCCGCTTTCCGCCTCGGTCATCTCCGAGCGGATGTGGAACGTACTGCGTGACGCTTCGGCCGAGTTCGGGCCGGTGATGCACGGCTTCACCTATTCCGGCCACCCGGTCGGCGGGGCGGTGGCGATGGCCAATATCGACATCATGGAGCGCGAAAACCTGGTTGAGAACTCGGCGGCGATGGGGGCCTATTTCCTCGAACAGCTGCGCCAGCGCTTCGCCGACCACCCCTATGTCGGCGACATCCGCGGCCAGGGGCTGATGATGGCGATCGAGCTGGTCGCCGACCGCAAGACCAAGCGGTTTTTCGACCACGACAAATGGGCGCATCGCGCGATCCAGCGCAAAGCCTATGACGAGGGCGTGATGGTGCGGGCGCTGCCCTATGTCGAGGCGGTCTCGTTCTCGCCGCCGCTGTGCATCACCCGCGCCGAGATCGACGAGGCGATCGCCCGCTTCGCCCGCGGCTTCGACGCGGCGATGCCCGAATTGCGCGCGGCGGCGTGAAGGAATCCGTAGGATGGGTGGAGCGCAGCGATACCCATCATCCCGCCGACCGATGGGTTTCGCGCCGCTCAACCCATCCTACGATGCTTAACGCAAGGACCGCCCCATGACCGACACCGGCCACACCCATCCCGATTGGAAGCACAACGGGGTCAAGGTGATCCCGGGCGACCAGCTCGACACCAACACCGCCCAGACCCCTGGCATGAACCGCGCCGCGGCGATCAATTTCGCCCGGGTCGGGGCGCAGAAGATCTGGGCCGGGACGGTGCATATCCATGCCAACGCCAAGACCGGTGCGCACCACCACGGCGCGCTCGAAAGCGTGATCTATGTGATCAAGGGCAAGGCGCGGATGCGCTGGGGCGAGCATCTCGAATATGTCGCCGAGGCCAATGCCGGGGACTTCATCTTCATCCCGCCCTACGTGCCGCACCAGGAGATCAACGCCTCGACCGACGAAACCCTCGAATGCGTGCTGGTGCGCAGCGACAACGAGGCGGTCGTCGTCAACCTCGACATCGAGCCGGTCGAAAAGCCCGAGCAAGTCCTCTGGGTCGACCCGATCCATAAGAAGTAGGCACGGTCATATACCCCTCTCCCGCAAGCGGGAGGGGGATTGGGGAGGATCGGAAGTCAGAACCGGCGGAAGGCGCGCTCCACCTTGGCGAGAAAGCGTGTGGTGTCGGCCGAGGTTTTCGCCTCGATGCTGTAGAGCGCGAGAAACCGCGTCTTGACGTGCCGGGTGCACAACCCGCGGATCCCGGTGTGGATGACGCCGCGCACCGGATCGCGCAACACCAGCTTGATCAGCCACCACGGCGCGCCATAGGTCGCCACGACGCCGAGCTTCTTGATGCGGTGCAGTCCGGCCTCGATCTTGCCGCCGGTGTGCAGGTGAAAGGCGACCCCGTTGACCCAAACCCGGTCGAAATAGCCTTTGAGGATCGCCGGCATCCCGTACCACCACACCGGAAAGCACAAGACCACCGCGTCGGCGGCGCGCAGCCGCTCGACATGGTTCTCCACCGCCGAGAAGTCCGGGTTCGGGCTGTTGTGGGCGCGGCGCTCGGCCGCCGTCATCACCGGGTCGAAGCCGGTGGCGTAGAGGTCGCAATCGTCGACCTCGTGACCGGCGTCACGCAGCGCGGCGACGACCGTGCGATGTAACGCGGCGGCAAAGCTGTCGGCGAGCGGATGGGCAAAAAGAACGAGGACATTCATGCCGAGACTAACGACGCCAGTCCGGCGCGCTCGTCAAGCGGCTGACTCTCTGCGTCTCGCCGCAAGGCCTGCCCCGCGGCCGGAAACTCATGCTAGCATCGCGGCAGGTCATAAATCCGGTGGAGGAAGCCATGCGCGGAGTAGTGTTTACCGGCGACCGCCAGCTCGAATTGATGAACTTCCCCGACCCGACCCCAGGCGCGGACGAGGTCGTCATCGAGATGAAGGCCTCGGGCATGTGCGGCAGCGACCTGCACCAGTATCGCCGGCCTCGCGCCGGCGGCGACACCGGGGGCCTTGCCGCGCCGAGCGCGCCGACCATCGCCGGGCACGAGCCGTGCGGCGTCGTCGCTGCGGTCGGCAGCGCGGTCAGCCCGGCCCAGGCGCAAATCGGGCAACGGGTGATGGTGCATCACTACAAGGGCTGCACCGTCTGCGGCCACTGCCGCTCGGGTTGGGCGCAGCTGTGCCAGGAGGTGCCGGTCACGGTCTACGGCAATAACGGGCATGGCGGGCACGCCGCCTACATCAAGGTGCCGGGCTTTACCGCCGTGCCCCTGCCCGACGAATTGTCGTTCACCACCGGCGCGGCGATCTCGTGCGGCACGGGCACCGCCTATGGCGCGCTGCGCCGCATCCGGCTCTCGGGCAACGACACGATCGCGATTTTCGGGCAGGGGCCGGTCGGGCTGTCGGCGACGCAACTGGCCGCGGCGATGGGCGCGCGGGTGATCGCGCTCGACGTCAGCGAGGAACGGCTGGAACGCGCTAAGGAGTTCGGCGCCGCCGAAACGGTCAACCCGCGCTCCAACGATCCGGTCGGCGCGATCAAGGACCTGACCCACGGCTACGGCGCCGAGTTCACCCTCGACACCTCGAGTCAGCCCGAGGGCCGCATCGCCGCGGTGCGGGCGACCAAGGTGTGGGGCACCACCTGCTTTGTCGGCGAGCGCAACAAGGTCGAGATCGACGTCAGCCCCGACATGCTGCGCAAGCAGCTGACGATCGTCGCGTCGTGGACCTTCTCGTCGATCGGCCAGTCCGAATGCGCGCAATTCGTCGCCGATCGCAAAGTCGATGTCGAGGCCCTGTTTACCCACCGCTGGAAGCTCGACCAGGCCGACGAGGCCTACAAGCTGTTCGACACGCAAACCACCGGCAAGGGCGTGTTTTTGATGTAGCCAGGGCCGGATATCGTACTGAGAGGGAGAATGTTTGCGATTGCACCTACTGACAATGATTGGTTTCAAAAAATACAACAACAGCCGCATGAAAAATTGGTCAACTTTTGGAAACCAACACCGCGGCGAATGATAAAACTCAAGAAAGGTGAGCATTTATATTTTATGCTGAAAGCCCCTACCCGCAAAATAGCTGGATATGGGAAATTTCTGGGTTGGCGCGAGATGACGGCAAAAGAAGCTTGGAATCAGTATGACTTCGGGAATGGCGTTGATAGCGTGGATGCTCTTGTCGATAAAGTTGAGGGTTACGCCGAGAAGAGAGCAACAAATTTTGTCCGAACAGGAAATCCGAGAATTGGCTGCATAGAACTAAGCGCGATAACAATTTTACCAAATCTCATCGCAGCAGAAGAATGTGGATTAGAATTTTCAGTTAAAATCGTGACCATAAAGCATTTCAACGAAAAAGATCGAATAGAAGAATGCGCGAGAACACTCCCTAAATCTTGATAGGAGGCTGCGATGAACGACGTGATGACCAATACCAAGCCTGCCGCGCCGACCGCGACGACGCCGGGCATGAAGGGGGCGGACAAGCTCACGGCGCTGGCGTCGCGCTATGTCGATGTGGCGGATTTGCCGTGGAAGCCGACCCCTTGTGCCGGGATCGAGATGAAGGTGCTGGTCGAGGACCCGGCGACCGGGCTCCTCACCGCGCTGTTCCGCTGGCAGCCGGGGGCCGAGCTGTCGCTGCACGAGCATGTCGAAATCGAGCAGACTTTTGTCCTCGAAGGCAGCCTCGCCGACGAGGAAGGCGAGGTCACCGCCGGCAATTACGTCTGGCGGCCCAAGGGCAACCGCCATACCGCGCGCTCGCCCAACGGCGCGCTGGTGCTGTCGATGTTCCTCAAGCCCAACATCTTCCTCAGTGGCGACAGCGAGGGCGTTCAATTGCGATAGCCGTTCAGCCGCTTCCCGGCGCAAGCCGGGACCCACTCTTCAGTCGCATGAGCGGCCGATAAGTGGGCCCCGGCTTGCGCCGGGGAGCGAAACGGGGCGGGAGGAACCATGCCCAAATCCAAAATCTTTGAGACCTTCGATGCCGCGGTCGCCGACATCCCCGACAATGTCACGATCGGGTTTGGCGGGTTCGCGGTGGTCGGCCAGCCGGTCAACCTCTATGGCGCGCTGGCGAAGCAGGGCGCGAAAGGCCTCACCTGCGTCTCCAACGGCACCCGCGGCGGCAGCACCTTGCCCGAGGACGCGCCGACGATGGAGTGGCTGATCCGCAACGACCAGGTAGTGAAGGTGGTTTGCGCCTTTACCGCACCGACCCGCGCCTCGCAGCGCCTGGTGTTCACCGAGTATTACGAGAGCGGCCGGATCGAGGCCGAGCTGGTGCCGCAAGGCACCTTGGCCGAGCGCATGCGCGCGGCGGGCGCCGGCATCCCGGCCTTCTATACCCCGGCCGCGGTCGGCACCGAACTCGCAGAGGGGCGCGAGACCCGCGTGTTCAACGGCCGCGAATATTTGCTCGAAGAGGCGCTGCCGCTCGACTACGCCTTCATCCGCGCCTATCAGGCGGATGCGTTCGGCAACCTGCGCTTCCGCCGCGCCCAGCGGAACTTCAACCCGATCATGGCGCAGGCCGCCAAGGTCACCATCGTCGAGGTCGAGGAGGACATCCTGCCGGCCGGCGCGATCGACCCGGACGACGTACATCTCTCGGGCATCTATGTGCATCGCCTGGTCAAGGTGCCGCCGCCGCCCGAGGGCTGGTGGCCGATGCGCCCGCCTGAAGTGGCCGCCCGCAACGCCCAGCTGCAGGGAGCACAGCGATGAGCGACGCCAAGGGCCTCACCCGCCAGCAGATGTGCGACCGGCTGGCGATGGAGTTCGAGGACGGCTGGATGGTCAATCTCGGCATCGGTATTCCGACCCTGTGCTCGAACTGCGATTTC
This sequence comes from Alphaproteobacteria bacterium, assembly GCA_038228485.1. GTDB lineage: Bacteria > Pseudomonadota > Alphaproteobacteria > ATCC43930 > CGMCC-115725 > DATARH01. Next base: position 1,848 of record JBBRPG010000172.1, on the reverse strand, counting down.
GGCGACCGCCAGATCATCTTCCATTCCGAAAACGGGGTGGTCGGATACGGCCCGCTCGCCGCGCTCGGCAAGGAGGACATGCACCTCATCAACGCCGGCGGCCAGCACGTGACGATGAACCCCGGCTCGGCGATCGTGCACCATGCCGATGCGTTCGGGATGATCCGCAGCGGCCGCATCGACGTGACCGTTCTGGGCGCCTACGAGGTCGCCGAGAACGGCGATTTCGCCAATTGGAAGATGGCCGGGCAGAAAGGCGGCGGGATCGGCGGCGCGATGGACCTCGCCGCCTGCGCCAAGCATGTCTTTGTCGCGATGGAGCAGACGACCCGCCGCGGCGCGCCGCGTCTGGTCGAGCGCTGCGCCATCCCGGTGACGGCCAAGGGGGTCGTCGATCTCGTCGTCACCAATTACGGACTGTTCGCGAGCACCGAACAGGGCATGGCGCTGAAGGAGATCGCACCCGGCATCTCAGTCGACGAGGTCAGGGCGACGACCGGGTGCAACCTGATCGTGCCGAACGAGGTTCCGCCGGTGCGGCTGCGGGGATAGCCGCTAAGCCGCGGATTGCGTTTCGTAAGCTTGGCCAAGAACGTTCATCGGAATGTGCAGCAATTGACCGAGCGCGCGCACCATCGGCAGCGTCAGCGGGCGCTTCCGGTTCAGAATTTCGGAAACGCGGCCTCGGCTGCCGCGAGCCGGTTCGATATCCCGGCGGGGCCTTTCCGATATGTACCCATGCCCGCGGCGGCTGTTCTGCATCGCCGCGTCCCCGGGCGGCTTCAAAATTCCCGCAAGGCGCTGACCGCGATAATCCGCATTGAAACGCAACCCAGCGACCCGCCGCGAATCCTTGTCACACGGCGACGGCGCAACCATACTGGGCGGATGCGTCGAGTTGCCATTGACCCGATTCAAGTTGCGGAACCAGCGCCGCCGGCGCGGCTGTGCGACCATCCGGGCTGCGCCTCGGGCGGCGAGTTTCGCGCGCCGCGCTCGCGCATCGAGCTCGACCACTACTTCTGGTTCTGCATCGACCATGTGCGCTCGTACAATTCGGCCTGGAACTATTACGCCGGCATGAACGAGGCCGAGATCGAGGCCGAGATCCGCCGCGACACGACCTGGCAGCGCCCGACCTGGAAGCTGGGCATGCGCCACGGCCCGGCCTATGAGGCGCGGATACGCGACCCGTTCGGCTTCTACAACGGCGAGACCGGCAAAAAGAGCGGCGAGCACCGCCGCGCGGGGTCGGCGTCGGATGCCGTCTCGCGTGCCGCCTCCGCCCGCGATCAGGCTTTGGCGGTGTTCGACCTAGACCCGCCATTTACCCAGGTGAGCCTCAAGGCTCGCTACAAGGTGCTGGTCAAATTGCACCACCCTGACGCCCATGGCGGCGACAAGGCAGCGGAGGAAAAGCTGAAGATCATCAATCAGGCCTACACCACGCTAATAGCCAGCTACTTCGCTTGAACCGCCCGCAGGACCCCTAACCCTCCCACCGCATCAACCCTAGAAAGTCCGACCAGAATGCCAACCGTTCAGCCAGCGGAACTCCCGGTTACGCCTACCGGCATGCCCGACATCAAGGTCTCGGTGCGCCAGACCTTCGGCATCGACAGCGACCTCGAGGTTCCGGGTTTCAGCCAGCGCAGCGAGCACGTGCCCGATTTCGACGAGGCGTATCGTTTCGACCACGATACGACGCTCGCGATCCTCGCCGGCTTTGCCTTCAACCGCCGCGTCATGATCTGCGGCTATCACGGCACCGGCAAATCGACTCATGTCGAGCAGGTTGCCTCGCGGCTCAACTGGCCGTGCATCCGCGTCAACCTCGACAGTCACATC
>JBBRPG010000171.1:0-8534 GCA_038228485.1 Alphaproteobacteria bacterium | reverse complement strand
TCTGCGGCCCGTCGGGCTCCGGCAAGTCGACGATGATCCGCTGCATCAACCGGTTGGAGGAGCACCAGCAGGGGCACATCACCGTCGCCGGCATCGAGCTCAACGCGGATATGAAGAACATCGAGGCGATCCGCCGCGAAGTCGGCATGGTGTTCCAGCAGTTCAACCTGTTCCCGCATCTGACCGTGCTGCAGAACCTGACCCTGGCGCCGATCTGGGTGCGCAAGCTGCCGCGCAAGGAGGCCGAGGAGACCGCCCGCTATTACCTCGAGCGCGTCCGCATCCCGGAGCAGGCCGACAAGTACCCGGGCCAACTCTCCGGCGGCCAGCAGCAGCGGGTGGCGATCGCCCGCTCGCTGTGCATGAAGCCCGAGATCATGCTGTTCGACGAACCGACCTCCGCGCTCGACCCGGAGATGATCAAGGAAGTGCTCGACGTGATGGTGGAACTCGCCCACGAAGGCATGACGATGGTGTGCGTGACCCACGAGATGGGCTTCGCCCGCACCGTCGCCGACATGATGGTGTTTATGGACCGCGGCGAGATCGTCGAGCGCGCGCCGCCCAAGGATTTCTTCTCCAATCCTCAGAACGAGCGGACCAAGCTGTTTCTCAGCCAAATCCTCGCGCATTGACGGGCCGGGCGCATTGACCCGCCGGTAAGCGTCACGCCTCATCGAGAGGCGGCAGGCGCGGATGCCTTAGCGAGCGCGGCAGGATGCCGCGTTCGCGCGGGTCTTCGAATGACGTCTTGCGCTGGGCGTACACGACAAACCCGGCGCGTTGGTAGAGTGGAAGCGCCCGCGGATGGTCGAAGGTGCAGGTATGCACCCAAAGCCGCTCCAGCGGGCGCGACCACGCCTGCTCGATCGCCGCATTCAGCAGGAACGGGCCGAGCCGGCGTCCGATGAATTCCGGGACGAGCCCGAAATAACAGAGCTCGGTTTCACGCGGGTCGGCCGCGTCGAGCTCGAAATATCCGGCGGGCACGCCGCCCACGTACAGCACGAAGATTTCCGTGGTCGGCTTCGAGACTTCGGCCGCGAGCGCTTCGTCGCTCACCTGTCGGCGTTCGAACCACACCCACGGCGTGCCGACGGTTTCGTAAAGATACCGATAGAACGATACCGAGCAGGCTTCGGCCCGGATCAACGCCAGCTTCCCGCCCGGCGGCGGCAGCGCCCGCGCCGGCGGGCGTTCGAACATCTCCAGATAGGTGACGACGTCGGCGATCAGGGTCAACTTGGCTTCACTCCGACATTCCTAAAATTGCCCTTGGCCGGGCTTGTCCCGGCCATCCACGTCTTCGCGCCAATTCCGCCAAGGAAGACGTGGACCCGCGAGTCAAGCCCGCGGAAGGCGGCAATTCTGAAGTGACGACATCGGCAATTTGAGGTCATCGCCTCAGGACGCCGGCCCCGTCGCGATTGGCGAGCCGTCGGGCAGGACCCATTCCGACCACGAGCCGTCATAGATCGCCGCGCGCTCGTGGCCGATCAGATAAAGCGCAAAGGCCAGCGCGCAGGCGGTGACCCCCGAGCCGCAGCTGGCCACGATCGGGCGGTCGAGCGCGACGCCGGCATGGGCGAACAGCGCGGCCAGCTCCTCGGCGCTTTTCAGCTGCTTGGTGTCGGGGTCGGTGACCTGGTCGAAGGGCAGGTTGCGGCTGCCCGGGATATGGCCGCGGCGCCGTCCCGGCCAGGTTTCCTCGGCGGTGCCGTCGAAACGGCCGGTGGAGCGGGCATCGACGACCTGCTCCCAATGGCTGCTGACATTGGCGAGCAGGGTGGCTTTGCCGCGAACCAGGTCGGAATCGAACAGTGCCTTGAACCGGCGCTCCGGGATGGTCGGAGCGGCTGTCTCCAGCTTCCGGCCCTCGGCCTTCCATTTCGGCAACCCGCCGTCGAGCAGCGCGACCTTGTCGTGTCCGAACAGCCGCAGCATCCACCACGCCCGCCCGGCCGAGGACAGGCCGTTGGCGTCATAGACGATCACCTTGTCCTCATGGCCGATGCCGCGCTCGGCCATCTTTTCGGCGAAGCGTGCGGGGGAGGGGATCATGTGCAGAAGGCTCGTCCCCGGTTCGGCGACATCGTCGATGTCGAAGAAGACCGCGCCGGGAATGTGCCCTCCATCGTAATCCTCGCGAGCCGTCGGCGTGACGCCCGGCTGCTTGAACGACGAGTCGAGGATGCGGACGTTGGGATCGCTCAAGTTAGCCGCCAGCCATTCGGTGCTCACCAATGCTTCGGGATGGGCGTAGGGCATCGGAATTCTCGATTTGTCGGGTCGCCGGAAATTACTCTACAGTCGCCCCGACGCCGTTGGCGACACTATCGGCGCGCTCCGCGCACCAGTCTGAGGAGGAAGCCATGCCGCATCACGTACCGCTTAGTAGCGATGTCTTCGACGTCATGCACACGATGCGGGCGATGCGGCGGCTGAAGCCCGACCCTGTAGCCGAGGAGCTGATCGCCAAGATCCTGCGCGCCGGTCAGGCCGCGGCAAGCGGCGGCAACACCCAGCGCTGGAAGTTCCTGGTGCTGAAGGACATGGCCAAGAAAAAAGCCGTGCAGGTGTATTATAAGAAGCTCTACGACGAGGTGCTCGGGCCTCGCTACGCCACCAGCGCGCCGCCGCCGGGTTCCAACCCGGAGGCCTATCAGCGCCAGCATTCCGCCGTCAAATACCTCACCGACCATTATCACGAAGCGCCGGTATGGATCGTCGCCTGCCTCGAAGGCGAGAACCCGAACTACACGGCCGGCTCGTCGATCTATCCGGCGGTGCAGAACATGCTGCTGGCCGCCCGCGCGCTCGGCCTGGGCTCGACCTTGACGACGCGGCATACGGGCTACGGCAAGGAATGCGACGCGGCAATGGGCATTCCCGCGCCTTATAAATCCTACGCGATCCTGCCGATTGGCTGGCCGATGGGCAATTTCGGCCCGCTCGGCCGCGGCCCGCTCTCCGAGGTCGTCTATCTCGAGGATTGGGGCAAGCCTTATCCGGGCATCTAAAAGTCTTTTCCGCTTCGCGTAGGCCACGCGGATGCCTGGCCGCACTTGAACAAAGGGGAGGCAGCCCATGCCGAGAGTGACGCCGATCAGCGACAAGAGCCAGGTTCCGGTCGAACATCAGCACGTCGCCGACGATGTGGTGAGTGTTTTCGGCCGTATCCGCGGGCCGTTCAGCGTGTTCCTCAACAGCCCAAAGCTCGCCGATAAGATGCTGGCCTTGGTCAAGTTCAACCGCAGCGACTGCGTTGTAGAACCGCGGCTGCTTTCCCACGCGATCCTCGCGGCGGTGCGCGAGCGGGAGTCCGCCTATGTGTGGTCGGCCCAGGTCGGCGCGGCCCAACGCGCCGGGGTCGATCCAAAGACGATCGATCTCCTGCGCGCCAAGGGCGACGTATCGGACCTGCCCGAGGAGGAACGCGACATCGTCAACCTGACCCGCCAGCTGATGCGCACCAACCGCTGTGACTACCCGGTCTTCAACCGGTTGCTCGCCAAGCACGACGCGCAATGGCTAACCGAGCTGATCGCGGTCGCCCACAACTTCACGGTGCTGTGCGGTGTCACCAACGCCTTCGAGGTCGCGGTGCCGCCCGACGGGGATCAGCTGCCGGGCTGACTCGTGAAGGAATTATTCTGAAAGGGAGGTTGTCATTCCGGGATGCCCGAAACGCAGGCCCGGAACCTATGAACACGGACCTCCCCCAAGTTTTAGCAGGCGTTACAGTATAATAGGCGCCGGTCCGTGTTCCTGGGTTCCGGGTTCCCCCCGGAACGCCCGCCAGGGCGGCCGTCCGGGGGTGCGCAACGCCCCGGAATGACAAGTTTTTGATGATTGTTTCACGCGCTCGCCGGCGGAGGTGAATAGCAAGCGGCTACCCGCATTTCGAATAGTCGCAGCTGGTGCACTGGTCGCAGTTTTCGCTGCGGATCAGCGAGGCTTCGCCGCATTTCGGGCATTGCCGCAGGCGCGGGCCCGGCAGCCGGCCGGAAGCCGGCGGCGTGAGGTTGACCACCTGCGCCGACCGCATGGCCTCGCCGTCGCGGCGGCGGCTCGGCAGAAAGCCGATCTCGATCATGTGGCGCTCGATCACGTCGCCGATCGCCGCGAGCAGCGAGGGCACGTACTTGCCCTCCATCCAGGCGCCGCCGCGCGGGTCGAACACCGCCTTCATCTCCTCGACGACGAACGACACGTCGCCGCCGCGGCGGAACACCGCGCTGATCATCCGCGTCAGCGCCACGGTCCAGGCGTAGTGCTCCATGTTCTTCGAGTTGATGAAGATCTCGAACGGGCGGCGGCGCCCGTCTTGCACCACATCGTTGATGGTAATGTAGAGCGCGTGCTCGCTTTCCGGCCAGTTGATCTTGTAGGTCTGGCCGGGCAGCGCCTCGGGCCGCGACAGCGGCTGGCTCATATAGACGACGCCGCCGGCCTCGTAGATATCGGCCGGTTTCGCCGCGGCGACGGGTGCCGAGAGCGGCAGCTCGGCCTGTTGCGGCCGCGCCTCCGGGGCCTCGGGCCGCGCTTCCAGCACCGAGCCGGTCACCTCGTTGGGCCGGTAGGTCGTGCAGCCCTTGCAGTCCATCGCGTAGGCGCTGGCGTAGATGTCCTTGAACCGCTCGAACGGGATGTCGGCCGGCAGGTTGATCGTCTTCGAGATCGAGCTGTCGATATGGCGCTGCACCGCCGCCTGCATGACGAGGTGGTCTTCCGGCGACAGGCTTTGGGCATCGACGAAATAGTCCGGCAGCGGCGCGGTCTCGCCCTTCAGCCGGCGGAACAGGCGATAGGCGTAGTCGCTGACCTCCTCTTCGCGCCGCGAGCCGTCCGGCATCAGCACGTTGCGGGTATACCGGAAGCTGAACACCGGCTCGATTCCCGACGACACGTTGTCGGCGAACAGCGAGATGGTTCCGGTCGGCGCCACCGAGGTCAGCAGCGCGTTGCGGATGCCGTTCTTGGTGATCGCCGCGCGCACCTCCTCGTCGAGCGCGCCGACGGTCTCGCCGGCGAGGTATTTGTCGCGGTCGAACAGCGGGAAGGGGCCTTTCTCGGCGGCGAGCGCGGCCGAGGCGAGATAGGCCTCGCGCTCGATCAGACCTAGCCACGCTTCGGTGGCTGCCACCGCCTCGCGCGAGCCATAGCGCAGCCCGCTCATGATCAGCGCGTCGGCCAGCCCGGTGATGCCGAGCCCGATGCGCCGCTTAGCCTGCGCCACGTGACGCTGCTCCTCGAGCGGGAAACGCGAGATGTCGACGATGTTGTCCATCATCCGCACCGCATCAGGGATCAGCGCCGCGAGGCGCGCGGTGTCGAGCCGCGCCTGCGGGGTGAACGGCTCGTCGACAAACCGGGCGAGGTTGACCGACCCCAACAGGCACGCCCCATAAGGCGGCAGCGGCTGCTCGCCGCATGGATTGGTCGCGTTGATCGTCTCGCAGTAATGGAGGTTGTTCCGCCGGTTGATGCGGTCGATGAAAATGACCCCCGGCTCGGCATAGGCATAGGTCGCGCGCATGATCTTGTCCCACAGCTCCCGCGCGGGCAGGACCTTATGGGCCGTGCCGTTGAAGGTGAGCTGCCATGGGGCGTCTTCCGCGACCGCCTGCATGAAGGCGTCGCTGACCAGCACCGACAGGTTGAACATGCGCAGGCGCCCGGGCTCCTGCTTGGCCTCGACAAAGGCCTCGATGTCGGGATGATCGCAGCGCAGCACCGCCATCATCGCGCCGCGGCGATAGCCCGCCGACATGATCGTGCGGCACATCGCGTCCCACACATCCATGAACGACAGCGGGCCCGACGCGTCGGCGCCGACGCCCTTTACATAGGCGCCGTGCGGTCGCAGGGTCGAGAAATCGTAGCCGATGCCGCCGCCCTGCTGCATCGTCAGCGCCGCCTCGCGCAAATGGGCGAAAATTCCGCCCATGTCGTCTGGGATCGCGCCCATGACAAAGCAGTTGAACAGGGTCACGTCGCGCGCGCTGCCGGCGCCGGCGATGACGCGGCCCGCAGGCAGGAACTGAAAGTCGCTCATCGCCCGATAGAAGCGCTCGCCCCACAGCGCCGGGTCGCGCTCGTTGACCGCAAGCGAGGTAGCCACCCGCCGCCAGGTGTCCTCGATCGTCTTGTCGATCGGCTCGCGGACGCCGGCCTCGTTGGCCGGGGCCAGCAGCCGGTACTTCATGTCCCAGATCTGCTGCGAGATCGCGGCGATATTGGTCATCGGCACGCTTTCTTAAAGGGGGTACGTATTGTACATTATTCGTTCTCTTTTTGCCACAATGCCGGTCAACAGAAATGGTGAAGCGGACGCTTGCAGGTCGGCCCGCTCACGCCGATCTTGTGCCGATGGAGCGAGCGGACAACACGCCATACGACGATGATTTTTACGCGTGGACGCAGGAGCAAGCGGCCCTTTTGCGACGGTTGCCGGCGGTCAGCAACCAGCTCGACGCCGAGCTGATCGCGGAGGAGATCGAGGATTTGGGGCGCAGTGAAGTCCGCTCGGCTCAGTCACTTTGCGAACACATCATCGAGCATTTGCTGAAGCTCGAATACAGCGGTGCTGACGAGCCGGTCCGGCACTGGCGCAGCGAAGTCGTTGAGTGGCGGCTCCAACTCGAAAAGACGCTGACGCGCAGCATTCGCGCCAAGCTCGACCTGCCCAAGCGCTACCGATCGGCGCTCCGACTCCTACGCGGTCAGGAGGTGCCGGGGGACTTGCTCGACCGGGTGCCACCGGAATGCCCGTACTCTTTGAAACAGATCATCAGTTCCGGCGGCGAGGACTGGTTTCCCCAGACGCGCTGAGCCCTTCAGTTTCCAACACAGCGGTCGCGGCTTCCATACGGCTTTCGAGCTGGGCCATGACCTCGCGGCGCGGCAGGCCGGGCGGGATCGGCGTTAGGAATTCGAGGACAATGCGGCCCGGCCGCTTGGTAAACGCCCGCCGTCCTCAATAGAGGCCGGAATTGACCGCGGCGGGCACCAGCGGCACGCCAAGCTCGCGGTACAGCGCCGCCACTCCCGCCTGATAAGGCGCCGCATCCACCGCAAGGCCCGGCGCCGTGCGGGTGCCTTGCGGGAAGATCACCACCGGCCGGCCGGCGGCGCTCGCGCGTCTGGCCGCGGCGACCATCCCGCGCAGCGCCCCGGGGCCGCCCTTGCGGTCGATGAAGATCGAACCGGCGCGGGTTGCGTACCAGCCGTAGATTGGCACCCATTGCAGTTCGCGCTTGATGACCACCGCCGGGTCGCCCAGCAGCGGCGGCAGGATCAGCGTGTCCCAGGCGGATTGGTGCTTCATCGCGATCAGGCAGCCGCCGGGCGGAATGTTGCCGCGGCCACGGATTTCGCCGTCGAGCCCGACGATCACCTTCAGCAAGGCCAGCACCGTTTGCGCCCAGAACCGGCCGAAGCGCATCGCGGTCCGCCGCGGCGTCAGTAGGAACGGCAGCCCGAGGATGCCGAGAACGACAGTATCGAGCCAGAAGGCAAGGTTGAAAACTAGCGCGCGCAGCCGGCTCATCACCGCAACAGGCTGGCGGTCGCGGCGATCAAGCTGGCGCGGCTGGGGCGCGGCCACAGCATCGCGATTCCCGGCCGGATCAAGGTGGCAAGGTATTTGTCGTACTCGCCGACCGTCAGCAGCGCCACGTCGATCCAGTCTGCCGAGGCATCGGGCTCCACGCGGGCAAAAACCGGATCGGGAATGATCTGAGCCGCCGGCATCGCCCGCGCGAATTCCAGCAGGCTGCGCCGCATGTGATACCAGCTGGTGACCAGGCGCAGGCTGCGGTAACGCTCCTGCTGCATCCAATCGGCGGTTTCGCGGGCATTGCCGAGCGTGTTGTCGGCGGCATATCCCAGCACGATGCGCGTGGCGTCGGGCGCTGGCAGATGCGCGGCGACGCGCAGCAACTCGCCCCGGTCGACGCGCGGGTTGACCCCCGAGATGAACAGCTTTTGCGCCTTGCCGGAATCGAGCAGGTCGAGCCCGGCCTCGAGCCGCAAACGCCCGCCGGTCAGCACGACGATGGCGTCCGTCGTCGTCGTCGTGTCAGCCGCGATCGACAGCGAGCTGTAGACGAACCAGGTCAGCCCGCCGATCCAGACCAACGCCAACCCCGCCGCGCCGCAAGCGAGCCTGCGCCACGCTCGCGACCGCCGGCGCGTCGCCAGGGTCACGGCATGCGGGCCAGCTGGCGCAGGACGGTGATCCGGGCCGTCACCATCGCCACGCCTCCGGCGGCGAGCGCAGCCACGATCAGCAAGAGCCACATGCGCCAGTCGAAAATGCTATAGGCGGCGATCGGCACCGGCAGGTCGAGCGCGTGCCCGGCAGGCCCCAGGACGACGACCGTCGCCGCCGCGGCAATCCCGCCGATCATCCCGCCGCGCAGCCCGAGCCCGAGCGCATGAATCTGGAATTGCCGGGCGATGTAGCCGTCATGCGCGACCATCAGATGCAAGAGCTCGATCACCGCGCGATGGATGGCCAGGCCGATGCG
>JBBRPG010000170.1:0-8564 GCA_038228485.1 Alphaproteobacteria bacterium | reverse complement strand
GCCAGGGTATGCTCCTAGACATCGTGCTTGGCGTCGTTGGTGCATTCGTCGGCGGCTTTCTGTTTTCACTTATTGGCGCGACACCGGTCACCGGCTTGAACATCTACAGCCTGTTCGTCGCGGTGATCGGCGCCATCGTCGTGCTGGTGCTGTACCACGCGATCTTCGGTCGCCGAGCTTACTGATCAGGGCTGGCCGGCGGCGTCCGCAGGGCTGCCTGCCCCGCGGTGTCGAGCGCCGAGAGAAAGCGCGTGCGGTCGGATTTGGCGACCGGCGGCGGGCCGCCGCCGCCGGCGCCCAATTCGCGCAGGTGGCGGGACAGCTCGCGGCCGGCCAGCGCATTGCCGATATTGGCGGCGGTGAACGGTCGCCCGGTCGGCGGCACCACCCGCGCACCCTTGGCAAGGCAGCGCGAGGCAAGCGGGATGTCCGACGTGACGCAGATATCGGCGGCGGTAACGCGCTCGGCGATCCAATCGTCGGCCGCGTCCATCGCCCCGCCGACCATCACCATCTGCACGAACGGCAGACCCGGCGGGCGGATCGGCCGCGACCCGTTCGACACGACCCAGACGCCGATTTTGAGCCGCCCGGCGACGCGGTAGACCTCCTCGCGCACCGGGCAGGCGTCGGCATCGACGTAGAGTTGGGTCACAGTTGATTTTCCGTGTCATTCCGGGATCGCCCGGAGGGCGGGACCCGGAACCCATGAACACTGCCGGCGACAGGCTGGCGTAGACTTCGGCCTTGTTGGCGGAAGTCCGTGTTCATGGGTTCCGGGTTCGCGAGCAGGCGCTCGCGCCCCGGAATGACATCAAAAGCTAATACGGGCTTGAGCTGCTGGCGCCGGCGCCGGGCTTGGCGGCAACGCCGGTGCGCATCTCCTGCACCGCGGCGGCGGCGCCCATCGTCACAAAGCGGGTGTCGCCGCCGACGGTGACGAAGGTGAAGCCCATCTCGATCGCCTTCAGCGCATAGGCCGGCGAACCGCAATGCAGACCCGGCTGCTTCTTGTGCCGCCGGCAGGCGTCGATGACTCTTTTCAGCGCCGTCATCATCCACTCGTCGGGCTTGTCGCCGCCCGGGTTGTAGCCCATCGAGATCGACAGGTCGGACGGCCCGACATAGGCCGCGTCGAGCCCCGGGGTCGACATGATGTCGTCGAGATTGCTCATCGCCTCGACCGTCTCGATCATGCCAAAGGCGACGACGATGTCGTTGGCCTTGGCATGGTAGTCGCTGCCCCCGTAGAGCGAGGCGCGGATCGGCCCCGAACTGCGGCTGCCGACCGGCGCATAGCGCATCGACGAGACGAATTTCTCGGCCTCGGCGCGGTTGTTGATCATCGGGCAGATGATGCCGTAGGCGCCGGCGTCGAGCGCCTTCTGGATGTGCGCCGGGTCGTTCCACGGCACCCGCACCAGCGGCGTCGTCGGGGTGGAGGAGATGCCCTGCAGCATCGTCACCATCGTTTGGTAGTCGATCATGCCGTGCTGCATGTCGACGACCAGCGAATCCCACCCGGCATAGCCCATAACCTCGGCCGAAAAGCTCGCCGGGATGCCGAGCCAGCTATTGATCACCGGCTTGCCGGCCTGCCACAGTTCCCGCACTCCGTTCGGGCGCGCCATAGGGTCCTCCTCAATCACGATTGGGTCAGAGGCCGATCCCGCCAGTTCAGGTGGGCGGAGTCAAGATGATCGGCGCGGGCACACCCTACACCGTGCTTACCCACCACGAGCCAATCAAGGCGACCGCCGAGGCCACGAACCATGCCAAGCAGCGGCGCCCACTGACATCGCCGTCCTCATAGATGAATTCGTCGACAACGCGGCCCTTCAGCGGGTCATATCGGATACGCCGGCCGCGATATGTCGCCTTAAGTAGAAACCCGAGCACGAAAAGCGGCATCCAGACGGCAAAGAAATGGTCCATCCAAAATGCCTCATAAGCCGAGACGTAGCGGGCACCATATTTCGTAGAGACGCGGACGATATTTCCAGCCGCAGCAGGCGCAGCCGACCGCGCGGAAACGCAAACCTCATAAATCGTCAGGTTGAACAAGAATGTGCTGACGAGCAGACCAATGGCCGCCTCGAAAGCCCATCGACGCAGGTTCAACAGGATAGGCATCATCAATGAGCGAACGGCCGGCGCGGGCCAGGCAGTCCCACCAACCGCATGCAAGCCAGAATTCGGGCTGGACGTTAACCCAACACCTCCCGGTTGATCACGTTCTCGCTGTTGGGCTTGCCGTCGAGGACGGAGAGGATGTTTTGCACTGCGACGATGGCCATGCGGTCGACCGCCTCTCTTGTGACGCCGGCGACGTGGGGGGCGGCGATGAAGTTGGGCAGGGTCAGCAGCGGGTTGTCTTGCGGCGTCGGCTCCTCGACAAAAACGTCGAGCGCGGCGCCGGCGATGCGGTTGGCCTTGAGCGCGTCGTAGAGCGCCTTTTCGTCGATGATGCCGCCGCGCGCGGTGTTCACCAGAAACGCGGTGCGCTTCATCTTGGCGATGCGCGCGGCGTTGAAGAGGCCGGTGGTCTCCGGGGTCTTGGGGCAGTGGATGGTGATGAAGTCGGCGCGCGCCACCCCCTCGTCGAGGTCGAGCACCGGCTCGTAGCCGCTGCCGCGGATCGTCTCGGAATACATGTACGGGTCGTAGACCAGGACGTTGGTCTCCATCGCCGCGAAGCGCCGGGCCGAGCGGGTGCCGATCTTGCCAAAGCCGACGATCAGCACGGTCTTGGCGTAGAGGTCGACCGGCATGTCCTTGTAGCGGTCGGCCCAGCGGCCCTCCTTGACCAGCGCGTCCATCGAGGCGCCCTTGCGCGCCAGCGACATGGTGAGGAAAACGCCCGCCTCGGCGACGCTGACCGAGTTCGAGGTGCCGCCGATCATCAGCGGCACCTTGCGTTTGGTCAGCGCCGGGACATCGACCGCGTCGTAGCCGACGCCGATGCGCGAGACCACCTCGATCATCGGTGCGGCGTCGAGCTCCGGATCGCTAAACGGGGTTATTCCCAAGCAGATACCGCTCACATCTTCGAGTAGTTTGCGAAACTCCGCCGTGGGCACGTTGGGGGCGAACTCGATGCCTTCGAGATCGTCGCGCGCCTCGATCAGCGCACGGCCCGACTTCGACATGGTCGCCGGAAACATGATCTTCTTGCGGTTGGGTTGGGCGGTCTGGGCCATCGGATTTCCCCCTTAACCAAAGTCGTCATTGCGAGCGGAGCGAAGCAATCTCGCGCCTAAGGGCTCATGGGAACGAGATTGCTTCGTCGCTGCGCTTCTCGCAATGACAACAAAAGTGGTCATAGGCTGGACAGCTTCTCGATTTCGGCGACGTAGCGGCGGTTGTGGGTGGGGCTCAGCATGACCTCGTTCATGACGAGCCGCGCCGGCAGCAGCGCGATATAGCGGATGAGGTCGGCGCAATCCTCGGCCTGCACCATGCGGGCGCGCACCTCCGGGCTGACCGGGTTGGGGCGGCGGTCGAGGATCGGGGTCGCCACCTCGCCGGGCAGGAAGACGCAGGAGCGGATGCCGTTGACGCATTCCTGCATGTTGATCGAGTGGCTCATCGCCACGACGCCGTGCTTGGCGGCGGTGTACATCGGGCCGGGAAACCCGCCGATGAAGCGGCCGGCCATCGATGCAGTGTGGACGATCAGCCCGTCCTGCCTCTCGCGCATCAGCGGCAGCGCCACGGTCACGCATTGCGCCGCGGCGGCGAGGTTGCCGTCGATCATCAGCTTGGCGTTTTCCGGGGTGAGCTTGTCCCAGTGCCGGTCGTTGATGTTGATCCCGGCATTGTTGATGAGAATGTCGAGCCGGCCGATCTCACGTGTGATGTAGTCGCCGATCGCCCTCACCGCGGCGGGCTCGGTGAGGTCGCCGGGCTGGACATGCGCGGTTCCGCCTTGCTGCCGGATGCGGGCGGCGACGCCCTCCAACGGTTCGCGCCGGCGGCCGGTCAGCACCACCGCCGCGCCCTCCTCGGCCAGCATCAGCGCCGCCGCCTCGCCGATGCCGCTGCCGGCGCCGGTGACCCAGGCGACTTTCCCCTCGAGCTGCGGCACGACCCCTCCCGCATTGCATCGCGCAGGCTAACCTCTCAGCGTTGTCATTGCGAGCGGAGCGAAGCAATCTCCTTCCGTCTTGGCCCACTCCGCGGGAGATTGCCGCGTCGCGCTTCGCGCTCCTCGCAATGACAGGTGAACCCCATGCCGATCCCGTTCCTGTTCCTGCCGCCGCAGAACGACAACACCCGCAAATGGGCGAAGGCCGTTGCCGACGCTTGCCCGGAGCTTGAGGTCATCATCCCCGAAACCCGCGAGGGGGCCGAGCAGGCGATCGCGCTGGCCGAGGGCGCCTTCGGCACGATCCCCAAGGAGTTGCTGCCGCGCGCCGAGCATCTGCGCTGGCTGCAGGCGCCGCAGGCAGCGCCGCCGGCCGGGTATTACTATCCCGAGCTGATCGCGCATCCGGTGCAGATCACCAATTTCCGCGAGATCTACAACGACCACATCGCCGCGCACATCATGAGCTTTGTGCTGGCGTTCGCGCGGGGCTTGCAGGTGTACCTGCCGCAGCAGCTGCGCCGCGAATGGAAGCCGGCGCCGCGCGAGGACGATACGGTCGTGCATCTGCCCGAGGCGACGGCCCTCATCGTCGGGGTCGGCGGCATCGGCGCCGAGGCGGCGCGGCTCGCTGCCGCGTTCGGGATCACGGTGATCGGCGTCGACGAGCGCCGCACCGACAAGCCCGCGGGGGTCGCCGAGATGCACCGCGCCGCCGCGCTCGACAGCCTGCTGCCTCAGGCCGATTTCGTGATCCTGACGGTGCCGCACACCCCGGAGACCGAAGGCTTTATGAACCGCGCCCGGTTTCAGCGAATGAAGAAAAGCGCGTTCTTCATCAATATCGGCCGCGGCATGACGACAAGGCTCGACGATCTGGTCGCGGCGCTGGAGGCGGGGGAGATCGCCGGCGCCGCGCTCGACGTCTACGAGATCGAGCCGCTGCCCGCCTCGCACAAGCTATGGACGACGCCCAACGTGCTGCTGACGCCGCACACCGCGGGGCACGGCCCTTATCTCGATGACCGGCGGTTCGAGGTGCTGCTCGACAACGCCCGCCGCTTTGTCGCAGGCCAGCCGTTGCGCAATGTCGTCGACAAGGCGCGATGGTTCTGAGCAAGCCGTTATCCGGCGACGCCTGAAATCCTAGCCACGACCATTTGCTGCACTGCACACGTCGGCGCGCGCCAGCCATGCGTTTCGTCGGGAAACAGAGCGCCGGTCGGCTCCCTATATCAAATGATCGTAGCAAATAATCATTTCGAATAGGAGAAGCCTGCAATGGTAAAGATCGCGCTGGGGCTGATGACCGCCCTCCTTCTCGCCGCTTGCGCCAATTTCGGCGACACCACGCCCATGCCGCAATCGAGCGCGGTGACCGGCGGCGTCGGCCACCCCTCCGCCGGTTATCCGGGGCCGCGCGCTTACTAAGCGTACCGGACACCGCATTAACCCAGCCGGGTGCGAAGCGCGAAACCTCTGGCGCAAGCGCCGGCTGCGGACTTCCTGCCGCCCATCTTGCTCCGGCGTTCGGGATCGATCGTACCGCCTCCGCGTTCACCGCAGAGATGTCGATCGGAGGTTCCCTATGAACAAGTTTTTGACTGCGGCGGCCTTTGCCGCGCTGGCGATTACCGGGCTTGCCGGACAGGCGCGGGCGGAGGGCTGCACCTGGACCGGCAATCATTGGGATTGCGGCGACCGGCACGTCTATCCGAAATGGTACTACGCCTATCCGAGCGCCGTGATCGCGCAGCCGGCGCGGCCGGAGGGCGCGGGTCATCCGACGAACGATTATTACGGGCCGCGACCCTATTAGCCAGAGCGGCTGTCGGGATCGAACCGCGCGCGCCTCCCGTTGACAGAGCAGATGTCGATAGGAGGTTTCGATGAACAAGCTCAAAAACCGCCGTGGCGGCCGCGGCGCTGCTGGCGGGGTTTTCGACCGCCGCCAGCGCGCAATGCTGGTGGAACGGCGCCGGCTGGGCCTGCAATCAGCCGCCGGTTTACGGTTATGCGCCGAGTTCCCAGTTCAACGATCCGTCGAACTACGGCTACCGGCCGCGCGGGTTGCCGCATCCCAACGGCCCCGATCCAGGCGGCGGCTGCTGCTTTATGGGCCAATCCAAAGACGGCTGCAGCGACAACTAGCGCGAACGACAATTAGCGGGATGGGCGGCGGCACTCGGTGCCGCCGCCTTTTTATGCGGCGAAGTCGATGACCTGACGCACCGGCGCGCCGGATTTGAGCGCGGCAAAGCCGTCGTTGATCTGGCCGAGCTTGATGCGGCCCGAGATCAAATGGTCGAGCTTGAGCCGGCCCTGCTTCCACAGCGACAACAGCCGCGGCATGTCGACCCGGAAGCGGTTGCCGCCCATCGAGGTGCCCTGGATCTTGCGGTCGCGCAGGAAATCATAGCCGTGCAGCTCGATCTTCACCCCGAACGGCACCATGCCGATGATCGTCGCGGTGCCGCCGGCGCGCAGCATGCCAAAGGCCTGCTCGGCGGTGGCTTTGGTGCCGAGCGCCTCGAACGAGTAGTGGACGCCGCCGCCGGTCATCTCGCGGATCGCCTTGACCGCGTCGATATTGCTGGCGTTGAGCGTATCGGTGGCGCCCATTTGCTTGGCCACCTCGAGCTTTGACGGCTGGGTGTCGATGGCGATGATCCGCTCGGCCCCGGCGAGCGCGGCGCCGTTGACCGCCGACAGCCCGACGCCGCCGCAGCCGATCACCGCGACGGTCGAGCCCGGCTCGACCTTGGCAGCGTTGAACACCGCGCCGACCCCGGTCATCACCCCGCAGCCGACCAGCGCGGCGACGTCGAGCGGGATCTCGTCGTCGATCTTCACCATCGAGTTCTCGTGAACCAGCATCTGCTCGCCGAACGAGGAGAGGTTGAGGAACTGGTTCATGTGCTCGCTGCCCTTCCAGTGCATGCGCTGGGCAACGCCGGGCAGCATCTTGACGCTGGTGTCCTCGCACAGATTGGGATGGCCGGTGACGCATTGCGAGCAAGTGCCGCAGAACACCGACAGGCAGGTGATGACGTGGTCGCCCGGCTTCACATAGGTGACGCCGTCGCCGACGGCCTCGA
Organism: Alphaproteobacteria bacterium; assembly: GCA_038228485.1. Taxonomy (GTDB): domain Bacteria; phylum Pseudomonadota; class Alphaproteobacteria; order ATCC43930; family CGMCC-115725; genus DATARH01. Next base: position 1,379 of record JBBRPG010000170.1, on the reverse strand, counting down.
CGATCGCCGCGCTCTCATGCCCCAGCACGCAGGGGGTCGGGTGCGGATAGAGCCCCTCGATAAAGTGCAGATCGCTGTGGCACAGCCCGGCAAAGGCGGTGCGCAGCAGCACCTCGCGCGCCTTCGGCTTTTCGAGGGTGACGTCCTCGATGGTCAACGGCTGGTTCGGGGCATGGAGGACGGCGGCTTTCATCGGCGGACTCCTTGGGAGCGAGTTCCCGGGTCGGTATCGCCGCGATGCTAGCGCGGCCGCGCCGGGCGGTCACGCCGCTTGCCGGTGGCCGCTTAGCAAACCCCGGCTACCGGCGGGCGGGGGGCGGCTCGATAAAGTCTTCGCCCGCGCGCGGGACGGGGGTTTCTCGCGGTAGCGGCGGCGGCGCCACGAGCGGCGCCGCAGGGGGCACCGGGCGATCCGCGGGGGCCGGCGAGATGGCTGGCGCAGGCGGCGGTTCCGCCACGGACGCGGCAACCGGAGGAGCTTCGGGCGGAGCGGATCCGCCCGGAACAGTATCGCCCGGAACAGTATCTTCCGGAGGAGCTGAAAGCGGGGCCGCACCGCCGCTCGGCGGGTTCGGCGGCGCGCGGCGCACCGGCCTGACCGGCCGCTCCAGCGCCGCCAGGCGCGCCCTTGCCGCCTGCGGCAGTCTGACCCCGCCGCACTGCGTGCTCAAAAGGCTGCACGCCCGCGAACTGCGGGAAATCTCGGCGCTCTGCCGGTAATAGGTGGCCGCCGCGACGGGAAAGCCGAGACCCTCCGCAGCCTCGCCCAGATAATAGAGCGAGAGGTCGTCCTGGTATCCGACGCCGACGAGCACGGAGACGAGTTCGCGCCATTTGGCGGCGGCGGCGAGGCTCTGCGCCTTTGGCTGTGCTGCACGCCAACCCGCAAGACACGGCTCGCGGCAGCGCAGCATCAGCTGGCCGCCGCTGAGATATTCCATCGTCTTGTCGACGCTCACCGTCGGGCGGGGCTCGGGGGTGGCGCAGCCGGCCAGCATGGCGCATCCCAAACCGACCGCTCCGATCCACCGCCGCCGCATCGCCGGACTTCCCCCTGATGACATTGAAGCCGCTACCCTACCCGATTTGCAGCCGGTGGCGTCGCCTTTTGCGCCGCCGAGGTTGACCTGACCGAGACGATGGTGACAATCGCTTCCTGAGCTGCGCCCTCGCCTGACCATTTTCGATTGCGAAACATGGCAGATCCGGCCGATTTACCCGAGGCGACACCCGCCTCGACGACAGCGGAGCCACCCCGTACGCCTACGGCGCTGCGGGCAATCGCGATGCTGCGGTTGCTGCTCGTCGGGACGATCCTGGTGCCGGTGCTGGTCGGTGTGATCGCCGCGTTCTCCTCATATCGCGACGGCTACGAGCGG
>JBBRPG010000169.1:0-8764 GCA_038228485.1 Alphaproteobacteria bacterium | reverse complement strand
CGGTCACGGGCGCGCGGCTGCGCTATGGCTTTGTCGACATCGCCACCGAGAAGGCGGCCAAGGCCGCGGTCGCCGGCCTTAACGGGACCCAGCTCCAAGGCTCCAAGCTGTCGGTGCAGCTGAGCGAAAAGCCGGTGAAGAAACCCGGCGCCGGGCCGCTCCGGCGTCCCCGCGTGACAGCCGGCCCGCCGCCGCGAATGCCGCCCCGAGATAGCGATGGCGCCGGCGAGCCCGCGTTTCCGGCAATGCCGCGGCCGCAGCCGACCTTCCAGGTCGAGCGCCGGCCGCTGCGCCCCCTCCTCCGCCGGCTGACGCCGCAGTAGCGTAGGGTGGGTTCGCGCAGCGTAACCCGCCGTAGCCGCACCAGGACGATTAACCGCACCAAGACGGTGGGTTGCGCTTTGCTTAACCCACCCTACAACAGCTCAACCTCCGCCTGGCGCATTTCGTCGATCGCACGCGCCAACGAGCCGTCGACATCGAGGCCGCGGCAGGCATCGAGCATGACCCGCGCTGCGAACCCGGCGGCGCGCGCATCGAGCGCCGAATAAAGCACGCAGAAATCGGTCGCCAGCCCGCACAGGGTCACCCGCTCGAACCCGCGCTCGCGCAGATAGGCGGCGAGGCCGGTCGGGGTCTTGCGGTCGTTTTCCCGGAACGCGGAATACGAGTCGATCGCCGGGTGAAAGCCCTTGCGCAGCACCAGCTCGGCGTGCGGCAAGTCGAGCCCTGGATGAAACGCCGCGCCGGGACTCCCTTGCACGCAGTGGTCCGGCCACAGGATCTGCGTGCCATGCCCCATCTCGACCGTGGCAAACGGCGCATGCCCCGGATGCGCACTGGCGAAGGACGAATGACCCGGCGGATGCCAATCCTGGGTCAGGATCGCATGCGCGAACCGGCGGCCGAGCCGGTTGATGGCCGGCACGATCTCGTCGCCACCCGGCACCGCCAGCGCCCCGCCCGGACAGAAATCGTTCTGCACATCGACGACCAGCAAAACATCACGATAGCCAGCCCTGTCGGTCTGCGACATCTCGGCTTCCTCGCAAATCTATGCCGTGACAGCCGGGTCGATTATCGGCTTCACTTGCCGGCAAAGCTATCCGTTGGGAGGAGACGATGCTCGCGTGGTTCCGCGACCTGACCAAGAAAGAGCGCAGCACGATGCTCGGCTGCTTCGGCGGCTGGTCGCTCGATGCCTTCGACGTGCAGATGTACAGCTTCGTCATCCCGACGGTGATCGCGGTTTGGGGACTGTCGAAGGGCGAGGCCGGCCTGATCGGCACCGTGACCTTGCTGATATCCTCGCTCGGCGGCTGGTTCACCGGCACCTTGGCCGACCGCTACGGCCGGGTGAAGATGCTTCAGATCACCATCCTGTGGTACTCGTTCTTCACCTTCCTGTGCGCGTTCGCCCAGAATTTCGAGCAGCTTTTTATCCTGCGCGCGCTGCACGGCTTTGGCTTTGGCGGCGAATGGGCGGCCGGCGCGGTGCTGATGGGCGAGGTGATCCGCGACAAGTATCGCGGCCGCGCCGTCGGGCTGGTGCAGACCGGCTGGGCGATCGGCTGGGGCGGTGCGGCGCTGGTCTACACTGCGGTGTACTGGCTGGTGCCCAACGAGGCGATGGCCTGGCGCGTGCTGTTCGGCATCGGGCTGTTCCCGGCGGTCTTCGTATTCTGGATCCGCCGCCACATCGACGAGTCCGACGTCTTCAAGGCGCAGCGCCCGGAGCGGCCGAAGGTCGGCATGACGCACCTGTTCTCGGCCTTCCGCGGCCCGCATCTGTGGACCACGCTCAAGGTGTCGCTGATGGTGGCCGGCGCGCAAGGCGGCGGCTATGCGATCGGCATCTGGATGCCGACCTATCTGCGCACCGAGCGAGGATTATCGGCGACCAGCACCGGCGGGTTCCTGCTGCTGCAGATCCTCGGCGCGCTGATCGGCTTCCTGCTCGGGACCTGGCTCTCCGACGCGATCGGCCGCAAGTGGACCTTTATGATCTCTGCGTTCGCGACCTTGGGTATGGTGCTCGTGTTCATGTTCGCGCCGGTCGGCAACGAGGCGCTGTTGTGGCTCGGGGTGCCGCTCAATATCGCGGTGCTGATGAAATTCCCGCCGATGGGGCCGTTCATGACCGAGCTGTTCCCGACCGAGGTGCGCGGCACCGCCCAGGGCTTCTGCTACAACGCGGGTCGGGCGATCGGCTCGTTTTTTCCGACGATCGTCGGGTTCGTCGCCGCCGGCTGGCCGCTCGGCCTCACCATCGCGGTGTTCAGCAGCCTCGCCTCGGCGATCATGATCGTGATGCTGATGCTGCTGCCGGAGACGCGCGGGCGCAGCCTCGCCGAGCTCGACGGACGGGCGGCGGTCGCGTCGGGGGATTAAAAATCTGGTTGTCATTCCGGGGCGCCCCCAAAGGGCGAACCCGGAACCTATGAACACCGACTTCAAAAGGCTCACGTCAACCTCGCAAAATCGACCGAACGGCCTGTGTTCATGGGTTCCGGGTTCCCCCCGGAACGCCCGCCAGGGCGGCCGTCCGGGGGTGCGCCGCGCCCCGGAATGACAAATTTTTTGCCCTACTCGAACGGCGGGTGCACCAGCAGGAAGTAGCCGTTGACCGTGAGCAGGGTGGCGAGCACGGTGAGCGTCGCGCTGAGGCCTAAGAGCGCGCGCGACACGGCGACGATCGACACCGAGCCGAGCACGATCGCGATTTGAAACAGCGCCGCGGCGAATTCGAAATTCGGGTCGCGCTCCGCGGCATGGTCGCGCGCCTCCTCCCAGGTCTTGGCCTTGGCGAGCAGTTCCTGACGCCCCTCGCCGCTCTTCGGGTCGCTCTCGTAGCGGGCCGCGTTGTCGCGATAGTGCTTGATCCGCTCGGCCGCCTTGGCCTTGCCCTCGTCGGACAGGCCCGGGAGGTAGCCGAGCTCGAACTCGAACTGGTCGGCGGTGAGCTGATAGACCGTCGCGCGCAGATATTTCGCCTGGGCAAAGGCGTAGGTGTCGGAGGCGTGGATGTTGGCGCTGAGCATCTCCTTGGTCGCATGGCCGCCGCCAAGCGAGGAGATCGCCAGCAGCATCGCCGCGACACCGAGATAGATCGCCGCCCAGCGACGGAACCCTTCGTCGCTGCGCGAGCCGCGGGTGTGATGCTCGACGTGTTCATGGATCGGCTCGGGGATTTCGGTCTGCTCAACCATGTGCTTCTCCGTCATGCTCTTCCAGCGCCGCATACAGGCCCGAAGCGGACTTCAGCCAACTAGAACGGCAAGTGTCGGCCCGGGACTTGTCGGAGTAACTCTAACCCGTCACGGACGCGGCGTCGTCGATCACCAACTGCACCGCGTCGCCGCCGCGCCAGGTATCGCGGCGCAGATGGCCGGCGAGGTGCACCGCCCGACCCTTCGCTTCGGTCAGGAGGCGGCCGAGCGGCGTGTCGGCGGCGCGGAAGGCGATCGCGTTGAGCTGCGCGCCTCCGGAACCGACCGCGTCGGTGACGCGCAGGCGCAGATGCCCGGTGCCGACCGCCTCGACATAGCCCGACACGACGCGCGGAAAGGCAAAGCGCGGCTCCGGGTTGGCGGCGCCGAAGGGCGCCAGCGCGTCGAGCTGGCCGATCAGCTCGCCCTGTGCGGCGGTGGCGGAGAGCGCCGCGTCGATCGCCAGCTCGGCAACGAGCGCGCCCTCGGCCAGCCCGTCGCCGAGCCGTGCGGCGAGGAATTCCTCGAGCTCGGGCAGCCGGTCGGCGGCGACGGTGAACCCGGCCGCCATCGCATGCCCGCCGCCGTTGAGCAACAGGCCTGCCTGCCGCGCGGCGATTATCGCCGGCCCCAACGCCAGCCCCGACACCGAACGGCCCGAGCCCCTACCGATGCCGTCGGCGATGGCGACGACGCAGGCCGGGCGTTCGTAGCGCTCGCGCAGCCGCGCCGCGACGATGCCGATCACCCCGGGATGCCAGCCCTCCGCCGCGGCGAACACCAGATGCGGCGAGCGCAGATTGCGCTGCTCGACCGCCTCGATCGCCGCCGCCAAGGTGTGAGCCTCGATCTCGCGGCGCTCGCGGTTGTAGCCGTCGAGAAGCTGCGCGAGCTCGGCGGCCAGCACCGGGTCGTCGGTCGACAACAGGCGCGCGCCGAGATCGGCGGCGCCGACCCGGCCGCCGGCATTGACCCGCGGCCCCAGCACAAAACCGAGATGGTAGGCGTCGAGCGGCACGGTGCGGCCCGCCGCCGTCGCGACCGCCGCCAGCGCCACCATGCCGGGGTTGGCGCCGCGCTGCAGCACCTTCAGCCCCTGCGCCACCAGCGCGCGGTTGAGCCCGGTGAGCGGCACCACGTCGCAGACCGTGCCGAGCGCGACGAGGTCGAGCCATTGCAAGAGGTCTGGCTCGGGCCGGCTGCGGTACCAGCCGGCGTCGCGCAGCGCCCGGTTGGCGGCGACCGCCAGCAGGAAGGCGACCCCGACCGCGGCGAGGTTGCCGTGCGCGCTGGCCTCGTCGAGCCGGTTCGGGTTGACCACGGCAATCGCGAACGGCAGCAGCGGCTCGGCGACGTGGTGGTCGATGACGACGAGGTCGAGCCCCGCCACCCGCGCCGCGTCCAGCGCATCGTGCGCGGTGGTGCCGCAATCGACGCAGATGACGAGGCCGGCGCCCTCTTCCTTCAGCTTGAGCAGCGCCGCGGCGTTGGGCCCATAGCCTTCGCGCATGCGGTCGGGAACGTAGACCGCGCCGTGCGCGCCGATCGCCGCAAAAAACCGCAGCAGCAGCGCCGCCGAGGTCGCGCCGTCGACATCGTAATCGCCAAAGACGACGATCTTTTCGCCGTCGCGGAGGGCGCGCACCAGCCGCTCGACGGCGTGGTCCATGTCGCGCAGATGCGCCGGATCGGGCAGCTGGTCGCGCAGCCGCGGGCTGAGAAACTGGGCCGCCAGCTCCAGCCCGACGCCGCGCTGCGCCAGCAGCCGGGCGACGATCTCAGGGATCGCATGGTGCGTGGCCATCTCGGCCGCGGCCCCGTCGGCGGCAGCGCCGCGCAAACGCCAGCGCTTGCCGCCGGCCGAGCGTTCCACCCCGAGAAAAGCCGCGTCGTTCCCCACCCGTGAACCCGCCTATGCCGGAAATCAGCGTATCCCGACTATCGCACCTTTCGCGGACCCCTCAGGCGTGGCCGAGAATCTGCGCGGCGCGCCGGAACAAGCGCGGCCATGCCCCCTGTTTAGAGGCAGCCTGTTCCGGCGAATCGGGCCTATCGGGCGAACCTGGCGAAATCGGGCTTTAGCGCGAAATTGTGCTCGGCCTCGATGTAGCGGACCGTGCCGCTCTCCGAGCGCATCACCACCGAATGGGTGAACGCGCCGTTGGGGGTGCGCCGCACGCCCTTCAGCATCGAGCCGTTGGTGACGCCGGTCGCGGCGAACATCACGTTGCCGTGGGCAAGCTCCAGGAGGCCGTATTTGCGGTCGAGATCGGTGATGCCGAGCCGGTGGGCGCGGCCGCGCTCGTCCTCGTTGCGGAACAGCAGCCGTCCCTGCATCTGGCCGCCGATGCAACGCAGCGCCGCCGCCGCCAGCACCCCCTCCGGGGCGCCGCCCGAACCGCAATACATGTCGATCCCGGTCTCGGGGTCGGAGGTTGCCATGACCCCGCCGACATCGCCGTCGCCGATCAGCATGATCTTGGCGCCGGCAGCGCGCACCTTGGCGATGAGCTCGGCATGACGCGGCCGGTCGAGGATGCAGACGACCAGGTCGGAAACCTCGCGGCCGGTTGCCTTCGCCAGGTTTTTCAAATTGTTGGCAGGCGTTTCATCAAGGTCTACGAGAGCTTCGCGGAGACCGCCGCCAACGGCGATCTTGTCCATGTAGACATCGGGCGCGTTGAGGAAGCCGCCGGCATCGGCGAAGGCCAGCACGGCCAGTGCATTGGCGAGGCCCTTGGCGGTGATCGTGGTGCCTTCGAGCGGATCGAGCGCGATGTCGATCTTGGGGCCAGCGCCGGTGCCGACCTTTTCGCCGATATAGAGCATCGGCGCCTCGTCGCGCTCGCCTTCGCCTATGACGACGGTGCCGTCCATCTCGAAGCTGTTGAGAGCCTGCCGCATCGCATCGACCGCGGCCTGGTCGGCGGCCTTCTCGTCGCCCTTGCCGATCAGCCGCGACGCCGACAGCGCCGCCAGCTCGGTCGCGCGCACCGCTTCGAGCGCGAGATGGCGATCCAGTTTCGAAGCTTCAGCCACCGTCCCCTCCCTAATTTGTCATTCAATGGCGATTACAGCAGTGTCGAGATGAAACCACGGAGACACGGAGGTCACGAAGAAGATCGAGATCACAACACGAACCGCCGGAGGCCGTCTTTAAGAGTCATGCTGTTGAAGTTCATCAGCAGACCGACATGGCATTTGCTGAGGCGAAGGTAGGTGAGCATCTGGGCTTCGTGCACCGCGGTAATCCGCTCGACTGCCTTGATTTCAAGAATGAGTTCGTTTTCGACGACCATGTCCATCCGATAGCCGCACTCCAGGCGAACATCCTTATACACAACTGGCAACGGAACCTGACGAAGGTAGCGGATTCCAGACTGGTTCAGCTCAAAGGACAAGCATTCCTCGTATGCCGACTCCAGCAGGCCGGGGCCGAGATGGCGATGAACATCGATCGCCAATCCGATCACCCGCTCGCTCAAGTCGCTCACATAGGAAAGGCTCATTGCTCTGCGCTCACTCCGTGCTCTCCGTGCCTCCGTGGTTAAAGGACTGCCGGCTTCGCCGGCGGATTAAAAATCTTCGATGCGGATCATCCGCGGCGGTTCCAGTACGGTTTCCTGCTGGGCGATCGCGTCGAGCGCCTTTTGCATCGCCGCCTCTACCGTGACATGCGTGGTCAGCACGATCGGCACCGCCTCGCCCGGCGCGCGGCCGCGCTGGATCATCGATTCCATCGAGACGGACTGGTCGCGCAGCGCCGCCGCGACATCGGCGATGACGCCGGGCTGATCCACCACCATCAGACGAATGTAATATGCACCCTGATGGCGTTCCATCGGCGCGGCCGGTGTGGTTTCCAGCGACGCCGACGGCACCCCGAACGGCGCCGCCTGACGGCCGGCGGCGATATCGACGAGGTCGGCGACTACCGCCGATGCGGTCGGGTAGGCGCCGGCGCCGCGCCCTTCGAGCACGACCCGGCCGACGAAATCGCCCTCGGCGACGATGCCGTTGAACACGCCCTCGACCGCGGCGATTGGGGTCGAGCGCGACACCATGCAAGGATGCACCCGCTGTTCGAGGCCGTTCTCGGTCAGCCGCGCGATGCCGAGCAATTTGATGCGGTAGCCGAGTTCCTCGGCGAAATCGATGTCGACCCGCGAGACGTGGCGGATGCCCTCGGTATAGACGCCGGCGTGGTCGACCGGGCGGCCGAAGGCGACGCTGGCGAGGATCGCCAGCTTGTGCGCGGCGTCGATCCCGTCGATGTCGAAGCTCGGATCGGCCTCGGCATAACCGAGCTTTTGCGCCTCGGCGAGCACCTCGCCGAACTCGCGGCCGCTTTCGCGCATCGTCGTCAGGATGTAGTTGCAGGTGCCGTTGAGGATGCCGTAGACGCGTGACAATTTGTTGGCGGCGAGCCCCTCGCGCAGCGTCTTGATGATGGGAATGCCGCCGGCGACCGCCGCCTCGAAGGCGAGCGCCACCCCGGCCGCCTCGGCCGTGGCGGCGAGCGCGGTGCCATGCTCGGCCATCAGCGCCTTGTTGGCGGTGACGACGTGCTTTTTGCCCGCGAGCGCGGTCTCGACCACCTGGCGGGCGATACCCTCGGCGCCGCCGATCAGCTCGACGACGACGTCGATCTCGGGGTCGGCGGCCATCGCCGCGGCGTCCTCGTACCAGCGCACCGCGCTGAGGTCGGCACCGCGGTCGCGCCGGCGGTCGCGCGCCGAGACGGCGGTTACGACGAGCCGGCGTCCGGCGCGCAGCGCCAGCTTTTCGGCCTGGCGCTCCAGCAGCTGCAGCGTGCCGGCGCCAACCGTGCCGAGCCCGGCGACGGCGATCCTGAGCGGCGGGGTCATGGCAGGAATTGCACCTCAACGTGACCGGGCGGCTTCGACGCGCCCGAGGGCGCCGCCTCGGTCTGGATCTTGTTGGCGGGGACGCCGCCCTCGGTAAGCTTATTGGCGACGATCTGTGCCCGGTCGAGCGCGGCGCGGAAGCTATTGAGCTGCTCGGCGCTGCCGGTCGCGGGCGCGGCGTAGGCGACAACGCGCACCGGACGCGGCTGCCGCTGATACTGCGCGATCACCGTGGCGACCCGGCTGCCGTCGTCGGGCGCGAGCGCCGTCGCACCCGCCGGCAGGTCGAGCGCGGCAATCGTCGTCGCGACCGGCGCCGCCTTGGGCGCAGGCCGTGCGGCAATCTCGGGCGAAGGCTGGGCCGGCGGCAGCACCGCCGGCGGGGGCGTCGGCTGCGGGTTGCCGGACTGCACCGCCGCCGGCGGCAGATTCGAAGGCTCCGGCTGCGGGATCGCCGACATCGCCCCCTGCGGCGCGGCTGGGCGTGGCCGCTCGACCCCGGGCAGCGGCCCCGGGAACTGCGGCGTCTGTTCGGTCGAGGCGAGCGCAGCGGGCGGCGGCGGCTCGTCCATCTTGCGCATCGGCACCGGCGTCGGTTTTGCCTCGGCCAGCGGCGGCAGCGGCGCGGCCGGGGCCTCGGCCGCGGCGAGCGAGGGCGGGATCGGCGGCGGCGGCGGCACCGGGCCG
>JBBRPG010000168.1:0-8811 GCA_038228485.1 Alphaproteobacteria bacterium | reverse complement strand
CTGGGCCGGCCGGGCTCGCATCTGGCCGTTCGAGACCGGGTTCGGCGTGCCCCAAGACGCACGCATCGTCTTCGCCGAGGTCTGGCCGTCATGGTGGAAGGTTTGCCCCGGGCTGGGGCCTCCCAACGACAAGGCCCAGGTGCGCACGGTCGCCCGGCTCTTCGCCGCCCGCGACCGGGCGGGAGAGCTGGCGTCGTGGTTCGCGCCCGCAATCTCCGCCGCCGAGGCCCGTCAGGCGCTGGCCGAGGAAGCCTGGACCCTGGGGGTCATGACGCCGCGGCTCCGCAGCGGAACAAATCGATTGTCACCCACCGCCGCGCCTCATCTTTAAGGCGAGCGATTTTTATCAGCTAGCGCCATGGCGCGGACCAGAGCATCGAGAAGCTCCTGCGCCCGAAACGGCTTTTTGAGCACCTGCAAATTGTTTTGCGCGGCAAGGTCAAGCGCCTCGAGGCTGCCGGAGATCATCACCAGCGGAAGCCCGAGCGCCTTGGCGTGAAGGGCCAGGGTGGTTCCGGCCTCCCCCGGCATCAGCGCGTCAAGGATTATGCCGTCCACGGGGTCGCTGCCTTGGAGGAATTCGCGCATGGATGCCCCGTCGACGGCCCAACTCACGCGATATCCGTATCCTCGAAGGATTTCCACAATAACATCGCGAACATCGTCATTGTCATCTACGACCAAGATGTGTTCGGTAGCGGACATATAGTCTTTCCCACATTTTTTGATTCTCTTAATTCTACCTCGCCGCTAAACCTGTCGCGATTTTTTCTTTGGCAAGATTCCACACACGCGACACCAGGAATAAAGACAAGTGCGAATGCGGCTCGGCATGCAGGGAGGGTTGCCGCTTTCTCTCGGCAACGCCCAGCTGGCCGGCGTGACGATGTGAGCGCGAGTTCAGTGCGGCTCGTCGGCAATGCGCTGCGGCTGCGCCGTCTCCGGCTGAAAGGCGCCGTCGCCCTCCGCACCGGCGGCGTTTGCCCGCATCTCCGCCGGCACCGTGCGCAGGTGCAGGTCGCGCTGCGGGAACGGGATTTCGACGCCGTGTTGCTTGAAGGTCTCCCATAGCGAGAGGTACACGTCGCCCTTGATATTGGTGACCCCCTCGACGGGATCGTCGATCCAGAAGCGCAGCACCAGATTTACCGCGCTATCGCCGAACCCGGTGATATGGCAGACCGGCGCCGGCGCCGGGAGCACGCGCGCCGTCTGCTGCGCCGCCTCGACCGCCAGGGCGCGCACCCCGCGCAGGTCGCTCGCATAGGCGACGCCGAATTCGGCATCGATCCGCACCAGCGAGTTCGAATAGGACCAGTTGATCACCTGATTGGTGATCAGGTTCTCGTTCGGGATCAGGTATTCCTTGCCGTCGCGGCCACGCACCGAGGCGTAGCGCGCGCCGAGCGAGACGACATGGCCGAAAGTATGCCCGACCTCGATCACATCGCCCGGCTTTATCGAGCGCTCGACCAGAAGGATGATGCCGCTGATAAAGTTCGACAGGATTTTCTGCAGGCCGAAACCACCCCGACGCCGATGGCACCGCTGAACACGGTAAACGCCGTCAGGTCGATGCCGACCGTGTTGAGGCCGATCAGCAGCGCGACGGAGATCAACACGATCTTGATCAGGTTGCCGATAAGCAGCTGGATCGACCGGCTCAGTCCGGCGACGTGCTGTATCCTGCCGGTGATCAGCCGCGACAGCGCGCTCGCTCCCCACAGCAGGACGGCGACGACGATAGCCGCCTTGGCGATCAGCAGAACCGACAGCCGCAGCGTCCCGATCGTGATCGCCATGCTGTCGAGCGCGCGCTCCGTCGGCGTCAGCAAGCCGAGCAGAGCGAGCGCGAAGATCGCGCAGGCGACCGTAGCGATCGCGCGGGCGACGACAGCGTCGCGCAATATCGCGGTCGACACCCGCAGCACCAGCCACAGGGCGGCGAGATCGGCGGCGATCTCGACCAGCCCCCAGCCGCCGCCCCATTCCAAGCCGACTCGCGCGCCGATCGCCAACAGCAGCCAGCCGTAAATCAGCGGGAGATCGCGGTGCACGACCGCGGCGAACCGCCAGCTTGGAAATTTCCGCTGCACGGTCAGTTCGAGCTGATGGGTCCAGGGCCGCGTCACCACGCGAATTCCCCAGGCGAGCAGCAACAGCGCCGCGATGACCGCGAACTGCAGCGCCAGCAATTCCAGGGTCTGCCGCGATCCTAGATGCGTGCCGAGCTGATGCAGCCGATCGGCAATCTGAAAATCGGGAAGAGAGTCGAACAAATCGGCTTGCCTTTGTCGCGAACGTTTCGCGGGTTAAATCCCCTACCGCGGCAAACGCGCAAATTGCGTGGGGCGTCCCATTCGCGATCAGGCCACCTTCATCTGCCCGAGATAGGCTTGGCGGATCATCTCGTTTTCGCGCAGTTCGGCGGCGGGGCCGGACAGCACTACCTGGCCCGTCTGCAGCACATAGGCGCGGTGGGCGATCGACAGCGCCATGTTGGCGTTTTGCTCGACCATGAAGATCGTCGTGCCCTGACCGTTGATCGTTTGAATGATGTCGAAGACTTGCTCGACAAACAGCGGCGACAAACCCATCGACGGCTCGTCCATGCACAGCAACTTGGGCCGCGCCATCAGCGCCCGGCCGATCGCCACCATCTGCTGCTCGCCGCCCGACAAGGTCCCGGCGAGCTGCTTCAACCGCTCCTTGACCCGCGGGAACAAGGTGAACACGCGCCCCAGATCGCTGTCGAAATCGGCGCTGCGGGGGTGGATATAGGCGCCCATCTCCAGGTTCTCGTAGACCGTCATGCGCGGAAACAGCCGGCGCGCCTCCAGCACCGGGGCGATGCCGCGACGCACCCGCTCGGCGACGCTGACCCCGCGAAGCGACTTGCCCTCGAACAGGATGTCGCCGCGCTCCGGGTTCACCACCCCCATGATCGCCTTCATCGTCGTCGACTTGCCCGACGCGTTGCCGCCGAGCAGGCAGACGATCTCGCCCTGGTCGATGCGGTAGTCGACCGCCTTCAGCACATGCAGATCGCCGTAATAGGTGTCGACCGCGCGGAACGCGAGCAGCTCAGGCAACCGCTACGCCCCCCAGCGAAGCACTGCGTCCGAGATAGGCGCGGATCACCTCCTCGTCGCGCCGCACCACATCGGGAGGCCCTTCGGCGATCATCTCGCCGTGGTCGAGCACGACGACGTTGTCCGCAAGGCTGACGACGACATCGAGCTTGTGCTCGATCAGCACGATCGACAGCCCGAGCTCGTGCAGGCTCTTGATCTGCCCGGCCAGCTCCAAGGTTTCGGCCGGGTTCATCCCCGCGGTCGGCTCGTCGAGCAGCAGCAGCTTGGGCTCCGACGCCAGCGCCCGGGCGATCTCGACCCGCCGCCGGTTGGCGTAGCTGAGGCTCGCCACGGTATGGTCGACCCGCGGGATCAGCCGGTTGCCGAACACCGCGAGGATTTCGAGGGCGCGCTCGCGCGCCGCCGCCTCCTCGCGCTGCGTCCGCGGCAGATGCAATAGCGCCCCGACGGCCCCCGTGTGCAGCCGCGCGTGCATCCCCACCAGCACGTTTTCCAGGACCGTGAGGTTGGGAAACAGGCGAATGTTCTGAAACGTGCGCGCCATGCCGTGGGCCAGCACAGCGTGCGGCGGCGCGCGCTCGATGTCCTCGCCGGCAAAGCGGATGATTCCGGATTGCTGGCGCACCAACCCGGTCACCGCGTTGAACAGGGTCGACTTGCCCGAGCCATTCGGGCCGATCACCGCGACGATCGACCGCGCCGGCACGGTCAGGTCGATCTCGCGCAGCGCCACCAGCCCGCCGAAACGCACGGTCAGGCCCTTGACCTCGAGCAGCGGCGCGTCGCCGCGATAGGTGAAATCGCCGAGATTGTGCAGCCGCTCAATGCCGCCCGTCCCGGTATTGACCCCGAGCTGCGCGGTCTGCTCGGCCAGGCTCAGCGCCTGCACCGCTCGCGTCGCCGGGATCAGCCCTTGCCGGCGATACAGCATCATCGCCACCAGGATGACGCCGAAGATCATCTCGATCCATGACGACAGCTCGACCTGCTGCAGCCACTCGACATTGACCAGACGGCCGAGCGCGTGGAGCCACTGCGACAAATCCTCGAGAAACCACGATTGCAGGATCTGCAGGATCAGCGCGCCGGCGACCACCCCCCAGACGCTGCCGATACCGCCGAAGACGATCATCACCAGGATCATCACCGACACCGGAAACATGAACATCTCCGGCGTCGCGGTCTGCAGCTTGGCGACGAAATAGGTGCCGGTCGCGCCGGCAAAGGCGGCGCCGGTGGCGAACGCCAACAGCTTCAGCCGGACGAGGTTGATGCCCATCGCCGAGGCGGCGATCTCGTCCTCGCGGATCGCCATCCAGGCGCGGCCGATGCGCGACACCTTGAGCCGGGTGCTGACCAGGATCAGCAACGCGACCAGCGCGACCCCGACATAATAGTAAGGCCACGCCCTGACGCCGAAACTCCAGCCGAACAGCTGCGGCGCGGCGACGCCGTTCAGTCCCATGGCGCCGTTGGTCAGGCCCTGCCAGTTGCGCGCGACGATCGGCACGATCTCGCCAAACCCCAAGGTGACGATCGCCAGGTAGTCGCCCTTGAGCCGCAGGGTCGGGGCGCCGAACAGCACGCCGAATAGTGCCGCCGTCACCGCCGAGATCGGCAGCGCCAGCCAAAAGGAGACCTGGAAGTGAACCGTGTCGCCGCTCGGCTCGTGGACGCGGGCGACCAGGTCGAGCCACTGGAACGGCTCCCAGAACCCGCTCCACGCTGGTTCGAGCTGGAACGAGGCCAGCGCGCCGTAGGTGTAGGCGCCGATCGCGAAAAACGCGGCATAGCCCAGGTCCAACAGCCCGGCAAAGCCAACGACGATGTTGAGGCCGAGCGCCAACGCGGCAAAGGCCAGCGCATTCGCGGCCGAGTCGATGTTGGCGTCGTTGCCGCTGATGATCGGGAACAGCAGCGCCGCCGCAGTGGTCGCGATGAGGCCCAAGGGCTGGCGCCAGTAGTGCGGGATCCGCTGCACCGGCGAGGCGCGGCGCAGCCAGGCATAGGACGCGCCCATCATATTGCGCGACGGCTGCGCGCTTGTATCGGGATTCGGCATGTCCCGGTCGGCTCGCTCAGGATTTGCTGGGCGCGGAGCGGCCGAGCAGGCCGGTCGGGACGAAGACCAGCACCAGCACCAGGATCGAAAAGATGATCACGTCGGTCCAGCGCACCGAGACGATCTGCCCGCCGAAAGCCTCGATCAATCCGATCAGGACGCCACCGAGCATCGCCCCGGCGACGCTGCCGATGCCGCCCAGCACCGCGGCGGTGAAGGCGCGCAGGCCCGCGGAATAGCCGATGATAAAGCTGGTGTAATTGTAATAGAGGCCAAAGATCAGCGCCGCCGCCCCGGCCAGGGCCGAGCCGAGGAAAAAGGCGGTGATGATGACGCGGTCGACATCGATCCCCATCATCCGCGCCGCCTCGGCGTCCTGCGCGGTCGCGCGCATCGCCTTGCCCAGCCGGGTGCGGGTGACGAACAGGTGCAGCCCGACCATCAGCGCCAGCGAAATCGCCCAGATCAGCACCTCCCGCAGACGCAAGGTCGCGTCGCCGATCGCCCAGCGAATGTCGGGCATGGGGTTGGGGACGTTCTTCGAATCGGCGCCCGCCGTTAGCAGGATCGTGTTGAACAGGATGTAGGAGACGCCGATCGTCGTGATCATCGCCGCGGTGCCGCGCACAGCCCGCATCGGCCGCAACGCCAGCCGCTCGATGGCGACGCCGAGGCAGCCGGCGACCGTCATCGTCACGACAAAGGCGAAGACCAGCGCGCCGACCAGGGCGAACCCGGTCAGGACCGTGTTCTGCCCCTGCAGCCCGAGCAGCTCCAGCGCCCACATCGCCACGAACGAGCTGACCATGAACACGTTGAAATGAGCGAAATTGATCAGCTCCAGGATGCCGTAGACGAGGGTGAAGCCGAGCGCCAGCAGCGCATACATCGCCCCCAGGCTAAGCCCGTTGATCAGCTGCTGCAGATAGAGCGCTTCGGTGGTCATGACGTTCCCGCCGTCATTGCGAGGAACGGAGCGACGAAGCAATCTCGAGGGTCAAGGACGCGATCAACACGAGATTGCTGCGCGGCGCCTGTCCTCGGGCGGCGCGCAGCGCCGACCCGTGGGCTCGCAATGACAGGAGGCGCCTCACGTATTGCCGGCGGGCGCGACGCCAACGTATTTGTATTGATGGATCGTGTCGTTGAGCGGGTATTTGTCGTCCTTGGTGATCTTGAACACGCTGACGATGCGGTTGGTGATGTCGCCGTTGTCGTCGAAGGCGACCTCGCCCTGCAAGGTCTTGACCTTGGCGGACTGGATCGCGTCGCGGACGTTGTCGCGGTTGACCTCCTTGCCCGCGGCGGCGACGCGCTTGATCGCGTCGATGATGACCAGCGCCGCGTCGTAGGCGGTCAGCGAATAATCTTCCGGCGGCCCGCCGAACTTGGCCTCGAACTTCTTGGCCCAGTCGGCGACCTCGGGCTGGTCGAGCACATGCGGCGCGGCGATCGTCACGTACCATCCCTCCGCCGCCGGGAAGCCGGCGCCGCTCAACAGATCGGTGCTGTGCATCCCGTCGCCGCCGCCTTTGATGACCTTGGGCAGGATCTCGTAGGACTGCTTGGCCAGCTTGACCCCGGCCTGCGCGACGCCGCCGTAGAACAGCCCATCCGGGTTCAGCGGCTTGATCTTGGTCAGGATCGTGGCGTAGTCGGCTTCTTTCGGGTTGAGCTGGTCGCGGCCGAGCACCTTGATGCCGCGCTTTTCGGCCTGGCCCTGGAACGCGTCGGCGAGGCCGACGCCAAATGCGCCGCTGTCATCGAGCACGTAGATCGATTTCACCTTCAGCGTATCGGCGAAATAATTCGCCATGTTCGGACCCTGAAAGGCGTCGGTGGTGACCGTGCGGAAATAGATCGCCTTGCCCCCCGGCCGATACTGGCTGGCGAATTTCGGGTTGGTGATGTCGGGGTTGGTCGAGCTCGGCGTGATGATCGCCAGATTGCCCTGGGACAGGATCGGCGACATCGCCTTGCCCGAGCCGCTCATCTGCGGGCCGACCGCGGCGACGACGCTGCTGTCGGACACCATCTTGCGCGCGTTGGTTGCGGCCTGGGCGGGGTCGTACTGGCCGGCCGTGGCGGTGCCGTCGTCGAGCACGATGACGTTGATCTTATAGCCGGAGACCCCGCCCGCGGCATTGGCCTCCTCGAACGCCAGTTGTGCGCCCTGTTTGATCTTGGTCGCGGCCTGCGCGTCGGCGCCGGTCAGCGGCAGGTTGATGCCGACGCTGACCGTCTTGTCGGCGGCGAGCACGCGGGCGGCATAGGAGCCGGCGATGGCGGCGGCGGGGAGCTGGAGGACGAGGCGGCGCGACAGCATGGCGTGGGTCTCCCGGTTCGGCTTGGTCTTAGGCAGCAAGCAAGTTTTGCGCCTCCGCCGGGGCGACGGCAAGCGTGGTTTATCGCGGAGGCCGCGCCTGTGCTACCCCGCAAAGCGTCGGCCTGTTCAACCTCAAGTCGGCGGCTTCATCGCCACGTCGAGCATCACATTGGGGAGAATCTCGCGGATGACGCCGCGCAGGGTCGCCTCGTCGGCGGCGGTCGCCGCGGCCAGCAGCCGGCGCGAGCCGCGGCGCAGGATGCGCGCGGTGGCGCGGCCGTCGCGGTCGGGCCGGATCGTCGCAAAGGCGTCGGCGGGCTCGACCCGGCGCAGCACCTTTTTCAGCGCCTGTATCCCCTCGGCGGTCTCGACATTGTGGGCCGGGGCGGCCTCGGCGGTTTCGGGCTCGACCTCGTCATCGACCGCGGCGTCGATCGCCTCGACCGGGCGGTGCCGCGCCAGCGACTGATAGATCGCCCGGCCCGCCTCGGTGTCGATGCGCGACTGCAGCTCCCAGCTTTCGCCGCGCGCCGACAATTCGCTGATCAGCGCGAACATGTCGTCGCAGTCGGTCTCGTGGGTGCAAGTGAGAAAAGCGAGCCGCCCGTCATGCTCGATGACGCGGTCGTCGTCCTCGAGAAAGCCCAGCTCGTTGAGCGCCATGTCGAGCGCCCGGCGCGAGGCCACCAGCAGCACCGTGACATGCAGCCGCCGCCCGCTCTCCGGAGCTTCCTTGTCCTTGTCCGCTTCTTTGTCGGCCATTGCTGTTTCTCCGGCCTAAACCATTTGGCTCTCGCCGAGCCGGCTGATGCGCACGTCGCGGTGGATACTGACATTCATCAATAGGCCAAAACCGAACATCACCGTGACCATCGCGGTTCCGCCATAGGAAATTAGCGGCAGCGGCACCCCGACCACCGGGATCATCCCGATCACCATCGCCGTGTTGATAAAGACATAGAGGAAGAAATTGGTGGCGAGGCCGAGGCCGAGCAGCCGGCCGAAATGGTTGCGACTGCGCAAGGCGATGGTGAACCCGTAGGCGATCACCAGGATATAGAGCGCCAGCAGCGCCAGCCCGCCGACGAGCCCAAACTCCTCGGCGATCATCGTGAAGATGAAATCGGTCTGCTTCTCGGGCAGGAAGCTCAGATGCGACTGGGTGCCGGCGAGGAAACCCTTGCCGAACAGCCCGCCCGAACCCAGCGCGATCTTCGACTGCATGATGTGATAGCCGGCGCCGAGCGGGTCGGCGTCGGGCGACAGGAACGTGTAGAGCCGCGCCTTCTGGTAATCGCGCAGCAGCGACCAGATCACCGGCGCCGCCG
>JBBRPG010000167.1:0-8821 GCA_038228485.1 Alphaproteobacteria bacterium | reverse complement strand
GCGCTCAATATCGCGCGTCTCGTCTACGATCCATTCCCAAGGGATCAACCCGCGCTCGCGGGCCTCTCTCAGCAGGCGGTAAACCCGCTGCATGTCCTTCGTCGCCATCGAGGGGATGAGGCCGGCGATGAACAGCTTGTATCCGACGCCGCGGCCGGTGACGGGCTGCACGGCCTCGACAATGCCGTGCATCGCATCGATCAGGTCGAGCGACCTCCGCGCCATGCCACGACCCTGCCGGGCTTTTTTAGAACCCGTTTCAAAATACTCGGCGCTCATCGCGACCACCGCGGCGCTAGCAGATCAAACCCGGCGCGCAGCTTGGCAGCGCTCGGTCGCCTTCCTTGCGCCTTGCGACGGTTTGGAATATTGAGGGCGGGTTCCTGACTTTCGGTTGCGGCTTGCGGCGGTGTTGGCTCACCGTCGCGCCGCTTTCGCTTGGGCGGCGGGCGCTCTCCATCGGTGGGGCGCATTACTGGCCCTCCACCATCATCCGCTCGAGACGCGCCACCGGCACGCGGAGCTTTCGTCCTATCCTGATGGTCGGAATTTCGCCCCGCTTCGCCGCTTCATAGGAAGCGTTTTTCCCGCACCGAAGTATCGCCGTCCGGCTACGGGCACGCTCAGCGTCTTCTCCAAAAGGACGTCATCACCTTCCGTCATGGTTCGCTCCTTTGCGGTTGCGAGTGGTTGACGCTGGTGATAGTAATGTCCCATTGTATCCGTATCCAGACGCAGAGGCATATCAATGGGCCTAGAGCACGGATTAATTTGGCAACGGGACGAGGCTGGGTACGAGCTGCGGGCCGAGGAACCTCCGGTTTATCCCGCCGGCGCCACTCGACTGATTGTTCCGCGTGGTGGCGAGATCGTCGCCTATCAGCCGCTTTTGTTCGGATCGCTTTACACGCGATTTGCGAGCATACACACGCTCGATGATCTACTCAGATTTACAAATGAATATGGATTGCTGACTAAGAGCGCCGAGGAAGCAAAACAGGGCGAAGATGCCCTTTACAATATAAAAGTTGCCCAAGTCTTCAGATTGACTTTGCGCAATGTGAGCCAGGTAACCGACATAATGTCAGAGTTGCCCACGACACTCGGGCAGCTAGAAGTAATTCTGACTCGCGACCAAAAGACTGGAAAGCCTCAACTACAATATCGCCCCCCCACGCTGCTGTTAGCACTTTGGCTTCAGCTAGGAAGGGCGATGACCGGAGACATCCCGACCCGGGAATGCCGCTATTGCCGGGAGTTTTTCGAGGTCGGGCCGCGATCCACACCGCACCGGCGGATCGATGCCGACTTTTGTGAAGAAGATCATCGGGTCGCCTTTCACAACCGCAACCGCCCCAGGAAGGGAGCCGCCAATGTCTAGGCCTGACGGGCATATTCGCCAGCGATCCGCTGGGTCTTGGGAGCTGCGCTATAGCGGCGGCATCAATCCCGCGACAGGCAAGCGGAAGGTCTACACCGCGACCTTCCGGGGCGAGAGCGTGGCCGATGCGAAGAAAGAGCTTCGCCGGCTCCTTCGTACCCAAGATATCGGCGAGCACGTCGACCCGACCCGGTTGACCGTGGGCGACTACCTCACGTCATGGCTGGCCGCCGTGCGGCAGGAAATCAGCCTCAAAACGCATGAGCGCTATGCGGAGCTGGTGCGCCATTTCCTGATACCCGTCCTCGGCAAAGTGCCACTCGGCAAACTTGCGGTGGCGCATGTTCAAAATCTCTATAGCGCGCTCGCGGATGGTGGCCGGCGGGATGGCAAACCGGGCGGTCTGGCTCCCCGGACGCGGCGGCAAATTCACGCGATCCTGCGCAGCGCTCTCGGCCGCGCGGTCGAGGATGGGGTGCTAGCGCGCAACCCCTGCGAGGTGTTCAAGAAGAAGCGGCTCCCGAAGATCGAAAAGAAGGAGTTGACCACGCTTACGGCCGAGCAGTCGGCGCAGCTCCTTAAGTCCCTCGCCCACACTCGGGTCTATTGGCCGACGCTACTGGCGCTCGCGACCGGCATGCGACGCGGCGAAATCCTGGCGCTGCGCTGGCGAAACGTCGGCGCCGGGACAGTTCGCGTGATGGAAAGCCTCGAACAGACGAAGGCCGGATTGCGATTCAAGACGACAAAGACGGAGAAGGCGCGGGCTATCACCCTCCCCGCCTATGCGAACGACGAGCTAAACCGACTAAAGCGCGAGCAGGCCGAGTCGCTATTGATGCTGGGGGTGCGGCAGGACGGCGACACGCTGGTATGCGCCCGAGCCGATGGCAAGCCGCTACAGCCGCGCAGCCTGACACACGAGTTCACGGTTCTCCTTGCCGGTATTAAAGATGTTCCGCGCGTGCGGTTTCACGACTTGCGACACACGCACGCCACGCAGCTACTCTTGGCCGGGGTTCACCCGAAGATCGCGCAGGAACGTCTCGGACACTCGACGATTGCGACGACAATGGATATCTACTCCCATGTCAGCGACACGATGCAGGAGGAAGCCGCAGCCAAGCTCGACGAAGTGTTCCGGATGGCTACGGCCTCGTCACGAGTTCGGTAGCAAACTCGGTAGCAATCGCCGACGCTGACGCAAGACGCTGACCGATTTCCTTTAAGTTTTGCAATACCTTAGTGGGGCGTAGCCAAGTGGTAAGGCACCGGATTTTGATTCCGGCATTCGGAGGTTCGAACCCTCCCGCCCCAGCCAGCCTATATCTAATTGTTTCAAACGATAAAATTGATGAGCTTGGGGAAACTGCGCCGGTGAAGTTCGTTTAGGTGACGATCGGCCGGCGGCATTTACGAGGCGCTTGGCGCGGCGACTTCTCCCGATCCGTCGCAGACCGAACAGCGGACACGACCGCTGCCGTCGCAATTCCAGCATAGGCCTTCGCCGAACCTGCGGCTGCCCTTACACAGCGGGCAAGGGACATAGCCCTTTGCGAGGCCGGGCGTCGTAACAGGCCCGCACCTGGGGCACGGCGATGGCATTCCTCGACCGCCCGCTTTACTGCGAAGCTCTTCGGCGAAGGGTATCACGATGTGTGGGGCTCATTATGTCCGCTGCCGGACACAATTCTTAGTTTTGGTTCGACGGCTAGGCCCGCCCCCGGGGCGCTTCAGTCAGCGTGAAGCTTGAGGCCGCTGACCAGCTACGCCGCTGTCGAAAGCAAGCTTCAAGGCGTCGATGAGTTGCTCGGATCGGAACGGTTTCCGCAGCAACTGCAGACCATTTTCTTCGGCGAATGCGATCTTGTCCGGACTGCCGGACACCATGACCACGGGGATGCCAAGGCCGCGTGCATATAGGGCAAGCGGCTCGCTGCCCTCGCCGGGCATCAGCGCATCCAGGATGACGGCGTCGATCGCCCGGTCTTGTTTCAATATTTCTTGTTGCAATATTTCGCGCATGGATACCCCGCCATCGGCGGTCGTGACCCGGTAACCCTGTTCCCGGAGCAGGAGTGCGATCACGTCCCTCACGGCTTCGTTGTCGTCAACCGCCAGGATGTGTTGTGGCTGGTCCATGCCGAAGGGAACCTATAGCTTTTTGCAGATGATATTTGCCACGGCGCGCCCAGCCTCGCCTTGAGCAGCGGCCGGATTACGCTCTTGCCATGCGCGTATTGCTGCGTCGAACGCCTTTGGCTCATTTCGGCGGGTGACCAGGGCCATGGTGTAAGCGTTGAGCACGAGAGCGGCACATTGCTCGTTTCCAATTCCGCGTCCGGCAATATGCCAAGGCTGATGGGACGGCTTCGCGGCATCGGTTTTCTCCATTCAAACGTACCGCCAAGACTTTCCCGCACCTGGCCGGACGATCAAAGGTTCGGAAACTACCTAGATGGAAGCAGAGGCTTTCAGCGCAGCCGCCGATTGAGGGTAAATGGCGGGCGGTTTCCCATTATCCCCGCGTGCCGGCCATCATCTCTATCGACAAACCAGCGCGTCGCGCATACGACCTGGGGTATGACCGCGCCGGAACCAATTAACCGCATGGCTGTTTCCGATGGTCGGGTCATCGCTCGCCAAAGCGCGCGAAGCGCGAGGCGGCGTATCGGCAATCGGACCAAGGAGAAACAAATGTCCAACTCCATGCGAACCCTCGGCGCGGCACTGTTTATCGGCATGGTCGCGGCGTACCCCGCCGCTGCGGCGAATATGGCTTTCCGCTATAACGGGCCGTGGGAAAGCCCCCAGCAGAACAACGCCCGCAGCGCCCGTTACGACCATCTGCTGCAGGTGAGCCCGGGCTTCCGCGCCTATCGGGTGCGCAAAGAGTGCAATCCGATCGATTTCGTCCAGGAGCTGCGGCAGGATTGCGTGGCCTCGTTCGACCGGTTCGAACCGATGATGGCCTACGGCCGGTAACTCGATCGGGCCGGTAATTCGATCGGCCAGTAACTCGATCGGACTGCCACCGATAGAACAGTCGGTGGACAAAGAACGGCGCGCCGCCTTTCCCCTCGGCCCCAATTTCGCCATGCTGACGCGGGCAAAATAACCGGGAACGAGGGGAGGCGGCGATGACGATGTGGCGTGGCGTGGCCCTACTCGCCGCGGCGCTGGCCAGCCTGGCGGCGGCGCCGGGCGCGCGGGCGCAATGGCTGATCAGCGGCAATGACGAGAAGGTCGCGTTCGACCCCGACGGCAAGCGCACGCTGCAGCCGGCGGGGAAGGATACCGTGTCGATCATCGACATCCGCGACCGGCTCAAGCCCAAGATCGTCGCCAACCTGCCGATGATGAACACGCTCACCGGCCCGCCGGTAAACCTGGCGATCAGCCGCGACCAGCGCCTGGCGCTCGTCGCCAATTCGCTCGACTGGGTCAAGGACGGCGACAGCTGGAAGGGCGTTCCCGACAGCAAGGTCTATGTCATCGACCTGACGGTGGCGCCGCCGGCGCAGATCGCCACCGTCGAGACCGGCAAGCAGCCCTCGGGACTGGCGATCAACCGCGCCGGCACCTTGGCGCTGGTCGCCAATCAGGCCGACGACACGGTCAGCGTGCTGACGATCGAGGGGGTCAACGTCAAGCTCGCCGGCAGCGTGGCGCTCGGCGTAGCGGGTGGGGAGGACAAGGCGCCGCCCGCCCGGCCCGCCGCGGTCGCGATCACCCCCGACGGCAAGCATGCGCTGGTCGTCGAGACCGGCGCCAACCGGGTGGCGCTGCTCGACATCGACGGAACCAAGGTTACGCCCACCCAGGTCGCGGGCAAGGACTACGCGGTCATCACTGGGCTGCGCCCGATCAATGTCCAGATTACGCCCGACGGCAAACTGGGCCTCGTCAACAATATCGGCGGCGGCCAGGACGGCCAGGTCGACACGCTCGCGGTCATCGACCTGACCGCGAACCCGCCGCGGGTCATCGACCAGGTCGCGGTCGGCGACGGCCCCGAAGGGCTGGCGGTGAGCCCGGCCGGCGGCTATGCCGCCTCGCTGATCCTCAATGGCACCGGCGCTACGCCGAAATCCGCCTTTTTCCGGCATGAGCATTCCTATGTCGCGCTGCTCAAGATCGCCGGAAAGAGCGTGAAGCTGGTTGCGGAAATCCCGGTCGGCCGCCTCGCCGAAGGCATCGCCTTCAGCCCGGACGGGCAGTTCCTCTATGTCGGCAATTTCGTCGACGGCACGCTCGACATATTGGGCTTCGCCGGCGCGACGATGCGCAAGGCCGCCAGCCTCAAGATGCCGGGCCACCCGGCCTCGCTGCGCGGCAGCACGCCGTAGGGCTCAGCCGAGGGGTTCAGCCGCGCCGGCGCGCGGTCAGCAGCGGCGCGACAAACGCGGCGAGGTTGCCGCCGGGAAACAGGTAGCCCGCGATCCCGGCTGCCGCCGCGGCGGCGATGTCGCTGTCGCGGTCGCCGACGAGAAAGCTGGTCTCGCGGTCGACCGGCCAGCAGCGCAACAGGTCGACGATCATCCCCGGCTGCGGCTTGCGCCAGTCGCTGTTGCCGAGATAGGCCGGATCGGCGGCTTCGGGGTGATAGGGGCAATAGCGGATGTCGTCGACATGCGCGCCGAACGCCGCCAGCTCGACGTTGAGGTGGTCGTGGACGGCATGCATGTCCGCCTCGGTGTAGAGGCCGCGTCCGATCCCCGACTGGTTGGTGACGATGAAGACGTAGAACCCGGCCTCGTTGCAGGCCCGGACCGCCTCGCGTGCGCCGTCGATCCAGTGGAAATGCGCGCGCGTGTGGACAAAGCCCCGGTCGTGGTTGAGCACCCCGTCGCGGTCGAAAAACACCGCCGGGCGAGGTGGCGCGGGCGGTTTGGGGGAATCCATTTGCGGCTAATAGCCTAAACGTGCAGCCCGCGGCCGAGGGCCGCCAGCGCCGCCTCGCCGAACGCCTCGCCGAGGGTCGGGTGAACGTGGATCGTACCGGCGATGTCGTCGAGCAGCGCGCCCATCGCCAGCGCATGGGCGAATTCGCCGGCGAGCTCGGCGAGCTCGCGCCCGACGGCCTGGATGCCGAGCACGCGCTGGTCGCTTTTGCGGGCGACGATGCGGACAAAGCCGCCGCCCTCGCCGGCGCCGAGGGTCAGCGCACGGCCGCTGGCGGCGAACGGGAACATGCCGACGACGGTCTCCTCGCCGGCGGCCTTGGCCTCGTCCGGGGACAGGCCGGCGCTGACGATCTCGGGCTCGGTGAAGCAGATCGCGGCGATCGAGGCCGGGTCGAACCGGCGGCGCTCGCCGGCGATGATCTCGGCCACCATCGCGCCTTGCGCCGAGGCCTTGTGCGCCAGCATCGGCTCGCCGACGAGGTCGCCGATCGCCCAGACATTCTTCATCGCCGTGCGGCACTGGTCGTCGATCTTGACGAACGGGCCGTCCCGGTCGACGCCCATGTTGTCGAGGCCCCAGCCGTCGGTGCGCGGGCGGCGGCCGACAGTGACCAGCACCTGGTCGGCGGCGATGGCGATACGCTGACCGTTTGCGGTGTCGACCGCGAGATTGCCATCGGCGTCGAGGCCGGTGACCTTGGCGCCGAGGTGCAAGGTGACTTTGTTGCGGTCGAGCCACCGCCGCACCGGCCGGGTCAGCTGCTGGTCGTAGCGCGGCAGGATGCGGTCGGCCATCTCGACGATGGTGACCTCGGCGCCGAATTTACGGAAGGCGATGCCGAGCTCCAGCCCGATATAGCCGGCGCCAACCACCGCGAGGTGCTGCGGCAGCTCGGCCAAACTCAACGCCTCGGTTGAGGATATGATCTTGCCGCCGAAGGGCAGCGACGGCAGCGCCACCGGCTCCGACCCGACGGCGAGGATGACATGCTCAGCGGTCAAGGTTACCGGGCCGTCGACGGTGGCGACCGTACAGGTCTTGGCGTCGGTGAAGGTCGCCCAGCCCTGCACGGTTTCGATCTTGGCGCGGGTGAGCAGCGCGGCGACGCCGCCGTTGAGGCGGTCGACGATACCGTCCTTCCAGCCGATGGTTTTCGCCAGATCGAGCTGCGGCGCGGCGACGGTGATCCCGAGCGCGCCGCTGTCGGCGATGCCGGCAAAGCGGTCCGCCGCATGGATTAGCGCCTTTGACGGGATGCAGCCGCAGATCAGGCAGGTGCCGCCGAGCCGGCCGCCCTCCACCAGCACGGTATCGAGACCAAGCTGGGCCGCCCGCAGCGCGGCGACATACCCGCCCGGCCCGCCGCCGAGCACCAGCACCTTGGCGTGCCGGCTAGCAGGCATGGCCATTGCCTTTTCTACCCTCCGGATTTGTTCCGGAGGTCCGCGCCTTCCTGGCTACCGATTCCGCAAGAAGTGAGGCGTGGATGGCCGGGTCGAGCCCGGCCAAGGGCAATTGAGAGGGCGTGATCGACCCGAACATGGCTCAGTCGATAAACAGTGTGGCGGGATGCTCGAGCTGGGCTTTTACCGCGGCGATGAACGAGGCCGCCTTCCAGCCGTCGACGATGCGGTGATCGAACGACGACGACAGGTTCATCATCTTGCGCACGACGATCTGGCCGGCGCGCACGACCGGGCGCTCGTCGATGCGGTTGACGCCGACGATCGCCACCTCGGGGCGGTTGATGATCGGGGTCGCCGCCAGTCCGCCGAGCCGGCCCAGGCTGGTGATGGTGATCGTCGAGCCGGTCAGCTCCTCCCGCGTCGCCTTGCCGGCGCGGGCGGCCTCGGAGAGATGCTGCACCGCCGCCGCCGCCTGCCACAAATCGAGCGCCTCGGCATGGCGCACCACCGGCACCATCAGCCCACCCGGCGTTTGGGTCGCGACGCCGACATGGACAGCGCGATGGCGGTGCAGGATTTCGGCCTCGTCGTCGAAACGGGCGTTGACCTGAGGATGCTCAACGACTGCATTGACTATTGCCCGCATCAGGAAGGGCAGCAGGGTCAGATGACCGCGGTCCGCATAGGTTTCGTTGAGATGCGCGCGCAGTTCCTCGAGCGCGGTAACGTCGATTTCCTCGATATAGGCGAAATGCGGGATGCGCCGCGCCGCCTCTTGCAGGTGCAGGGCGATGGCGCGGCGCAGGCCGGTGACGGGACTGTCCTCGATCCCGTCGCGCTTGGCGAGGCGCGCAGCGCCGGCCACCGGGGGTTCGCCGCCGCCTCCAACAACATAGGCATCGATGTCCTCGTGGGTGATGCGCCCTCCCGGCCCGCTGCCGGGAACGAACTGCAGCTCGATGCCACGGTCCCAGGCGCGCTGGCGCACCGCCGGCGAAGCGAGCGGCTTGGCGCCGGATAGACCCGATGGGCGGGAAGGAACCAGTGATAGCCCCTCACCCTCCCGCGCCTGCGGTGCGGATCGTTTCGAGAGTTGCCCCTCACCCTCCCGCGCCTGCGGCGCGGG
>JBBRPG010000166.1:0-8872 GCA_038228485.1 Alphaproteobacteria bacterium | reverse complement strand
GCGCCGATCTCGGCCAGCAATTCCTTGAGCTTGCGCGAGGTCGCCTTGCCGCCGGGGACGCAGCGGGTCAGCGAGGTCTCGGCCCCCGACGCGATCGCCGCGGCATAGGCCTGGCACTCATAGCCGCATTGCCCGCAATCGAGCTGGGCCATCGCTGCCATCAATTGCAGCGCCGGGCGCCGTCCCGCGGCCAGGTCCATGCGCTCGTCGAGCGGGAGAACGGGATCGTGCCACGGCAGGTCGCCGTCATTCTCCTCCGCGCCAGCCGAAGCGGCATCGGCGGACATGACGGGCGCGCCGAGCATCGCGGCGAGCGGGTCGTTGTCGCCGGTCAGATAGCCGGCAAGAAACCCGTCGAGCCAGGCGCGCTGCGCCGAGGAAAACGGTGCGGTTTCCGGAAGCCGAGCCAGGAACCCCATAGACATATGGCCCATCAGGCCGCTTCCGCCACGGGGGTGAACAGCGCGATCAGCTCGGCGACGCTGTGGCGGTTGGCGAAGGCGGCGAAACCCTCACCGGCCCGCCGCTGCGCGAGATAGGTCCGCAGCATCGTCTCGATCCGCTCGGGCAACAACTCGGCGGCGACCGATTGGAACAGCTCGCGGCCGAGCTTTTGCTCGGCGCCGCTGCCGCCGCCGACAAAGACGTGATAGCCCTCGATCTCCGCGTCGCCGCCGGCATCGACCTTGGTCGCCAGCAGGCCGATATCGCCGACCGTATGCTGCGCGCAGGAATTGGGGCATCCGGTCAGGTGGATGTTCAGCGGCGCATCGAGCGCAAGACGGCTGTCGAGATAGTCGGCCAAGAGCAGCCCGTGCCGCTTGGTGTCGGTCAGGGCGAATTTGCAGCCGACATTACCGGTACAGGCGACAAGTCCGCTGCGCGCGCTGCCGACCTTGATATCGAGATCGAGCGCCTCGATCGCGGCGCTGGCGGCGGCAATGTCGGCATCGGTAATATCGGAGATCAGCAGGCTCTGCCAAACGGTCAGGCGCAGCGTGCCGGAGCCATACCGTTCCGCGATGCCGGCAACGCCGCGCAGCTGGTCGGCGCTCATCCGCCCGACCGGCGGCACCACGCCGATATATGACAGTCCCGGCTGCGCCTGCTTGTGCACGCCGATATGGCCCTGACGGTCGATCGGGCCACGCGGCTCGGCGATTTCGGCCGACGCATAGCGCCACGGAAACGGCAAATGCGCCGCCGCCTCGCTCATCACCTTGGGGATGCCCCAGCGGTCGATCAGGTATTTGAGCCGCGCCTTCCGCCGGTCGGTGCGGTCGCCGTGGTCGATGAACACGCGCAGGATCGCGGCGGCGGCGCCAACGACCTCGTCCGCGGTCAGCAGCACCCCGGAATCCGCGGCAAAACTGTCGTGTCCAGTCAGCCCACCGAGCAGCATGCGGAAATAGACGCCCTCCCGCGCTGGCTTGCCCGGCCCGACCCGTACCGCGGCAAAGCCGATATCGTTGGTGTCCTCGAGCACGCCGAGCCGCCCGCCGCCATCAAAGGCGATGTTGAACTTGCGCGGCAAACCGTAGAGCTCGCGGTGATTGAGAATGTGGTGATAGAGCGCGCGGGTGAGGGGGCGGGTGTCGATCAGTTCCTGCGGGTCGATCCCCGCGGCCGGGCTGCCGGTCAGGTTACGGATATTGTCGGCGCCGGAGCCGCGTGAGGTCAGCCCCAGCTCGTCGATCGCGGTCAGCACGTCGAGCGGATGCGCTGCGCCGATCTCGCGGATCTGAAGATTGGCGCGGGTGGTGATGTCGATGGCGCCGCCGCCGAAGCGCTCGGCGACATCGGCCAGGCCTTTGGCCTGATGCGCCTGCACGATGCCGCCCGGCAGGCGCAGCCGCAGCATGAACGCATCCTGGCTCGGCGCGACATAAAACAGACCGTGAAATTTGTGGCGAAAGATGTCGAGGCCCTTGGGAAAACGCCCGGCAGCGGCGTTGGCGGCCATCTCGTCCCAGATGTCGAACGGGTGCTTCTCGCGCTTGGCGATTTCCTCGGGGACGAGCTTGCCGCCGGCGGCGGCGGCGCGATCCTGGGCCTGCCAGTGAATCGCCATGGGGTCGCTCGATGCGACCCTTGCTGCATCTGCTAACGGGGCAGGTGCCGCGGTATTAGGCAGAGAAATGCCGCGTTTGTTGGCAACGCCGGCGATAAACCCTTCCAGATATTGTTTCTGATCCTCGGTAAACCCAACGTCCGCCGACATATCCTACCACGCGCGCCATGAGCTGCTTGTGTGCGATGCAGCAACGGGCGTGCCAACTCGATCACATTGATGCTTTCCGGCGGCGTCGGGGTCGCGCCATAGTGCGTGTCAGATCGCTTCACAGGGGCAAGCAGCCGATGGCCATCACCATGTACGACCTCGCCGGAACCGAGGCGAACCGGCGGTTCAGCCCGTTCTGCTGGCGCGCCCGCATGGCGCTGGCGCACAAGCGGTTGGAGGTCGAGACCATCCCCTGGCGCTTCACCGAAAAGGACAAGCTGCCGACCCCTAACGACGGGCGCGTGCCGGTGATTGTCGACGGCGACCGGGTGATCCACGATTCGTCGGCGATCGCCGATTACCTTGAGGAACGCTATGCCGACCGGCCGAGCCTGTTTCACGGCGGCGCGGCGCGCGGCCTCACCAAATTCATCCAGAACTGGACCGAGACGGTGTTGCAGGTCGGGCTGGTGCGGCTCGTCGTCCTCGACATCTGGAAGCATATCGGCCCGGCCGATCAGGCCTATTTCCGGCAGTCGCGCGAGACCCGGTTCGGCACGACGCTCGAAGACGTGGTCAAGGATCGCGAGGCCCGGCTGCCGGCGTTCCGGGCCAGCCTCGACCCGCTGCGCCGCACCGTCGAGCGCCAGGATTTTGTCTGCGGCGCGGCGCCCGCCTATGCCGACTACATCGTCTTCGGCGCGTTTCAATGGGCGCGCTCGATCAGCGACTTCGAGCTGCTGGCCGACGACGACCCGGTTTATGCCTGGCGCGGCCGCATGCTCGATCTGTTCGACGGCTTGGCTCGGCGATCGCCGGGTTACGGCGGCTAGAAGATGCTGGTCCCGTCGCTCGCCCTGATCCTCCACGTCTTCAGCGCGATCGTCTGGGTCGGCGGCATGTTCTTCGCGGTGCTGGTGTTGCGGCCGGCAAGCGGCCCCCTCGATCCGGGACCGCGGCTGCAGCTATGGCTGCGGGTGCTCGACCGCTTCTTCAAATGGGTCATCGCGGCGATCCTACTGTTGCTGGCAAGCGGCTTTACGCTGGTGCTCGGCGGCTATGCGGGCGGGCCGCATGTCAATCTGATGATGGGGTTTGGCGTCGTGATGGTGCTGATTTTCCTGCACCTCTATTTCGCGCCGTGGAAGCGCTTTCGCACCGGGCTGGCGGCCGGCGACACTGCCGCCGCGGCGGGGCAGCTCAATCAGATCCGCATTCTCGTCATCGTCAATTTGGTCCTCGGGCTGATCACCGCGGCGATCGGCGCGAGCGGCCGGTACTGGGGCTAGAGGAGAGGGGGATTGCCGGCGATCTACGTCGCGCGCAGCGTCAAGACAAGCAAATGGGGCTCGGATGTCGGGCTCGGCAAGCATGTCTACAAAGTCGGAGTGTCCGAGGACGATCCGAAGGCGCTGGCCGGCGCCGGCTGGGCCGGCGAGAGCGACTGGAGCATCGTCAAGACGGAAGACGTCGAAGGGATCGATGAAGATCAGGTCATCGAGCGCCTCGCCGGCAAGGAGCGGATGATCGACCCGAACCTTTACCCCAAGCTCAAGGGCGCGCGCGGGGTCTTTCGCCTCAACCCGACCAAGGTCGAGAACCACATCGTCGTCAGCCGCGCGCTCGCCGGCGACAGCGACTTAAAGGCGCTCAACCTAAAACCCGCCGATTTCGCCGCCTACCTGATCCACAATGCCAAGCGGTAAGGTTACCGCTTCAGCTGGCGCTTTGGCCGGTAAGGACTTGCCGGGTTGACGTCAAGATCAACAACCTTAACGCATTGTTGTTTGTTATCATGACGCGCTCCGCTGTGCCATGGGCCGTCGCGAAGCTGCACGTCGCTTACTCTAGAAAGAAAGAAGCACCGCCAGTCCCCGCCCGGCGGCAGCTTGCTGCGACTTCCGCCGGCAAATTGGAACGTCAATACGACCTCTTTTCCATCGGTGTGACCAAGAATGATTGGGCAGACCGCACGCGGATACTTGTCAAACATGCACAGAACTTGCTTTCGCTCGGCCATAGCGCGAGCAAACAGGTCGTAGGTCGAACTTGGCAAAGACTGCTCCTCCGGCCTACCGTTGAAGAATTAGATAGCGTTTACGCAGCGCTCGGCTTCACCCGGTCGCGCAGTGCGGCCAGCGCCTCCGGGGTGTCGATGTCGGTCAGCACGCCGTCGGTGTCCATCTCGACCTCGGCGACGCGGTCGGCGTGTTCCTCGATCAGGCGGCGCGCGCCGGTATCGCCGGACAGCGCCATCATCTCGGCGAAGAATTCGCGGCTCCACAAAATCGGGTTGCCGCGCTGGCCGCGCCGGGTCGGCACGACGATAGCGCGGCCTTCGAGCGGATTGAACGCGGCGATCAACCGGTCGAGGTCGCGCCCGGCGATCAGCGGCATGTCGCCGAGGCAGACCACGACGCCGTCGATATCGGCGGGAAGCGCGGCGAGGCCGCGCTTCAGCGAGGTCGACAGCCCATCGGCGAAATCCGGGTTGCGCACCCGCTCGACCGGCAGCTTGCCCAGCGCCGCGTCGACCTCATCGGCCATGTTGCCGAGCACCGCGATGATCGGCCGCGCCCGCGACGACAGCAGCCGCTGTGCGGTGCGAGCCACCATCGGCCGGCCGTCGATCTCCTCCAGCATCTTGTTCGAACCCATGCGGCTCGATTTACCGGCGGCGAGCAGCAGCGCGGCGATGCGCGGCCCCATTGGGCTATTGGCGTGTGGTGCCTTTGCAGCCGGTGCGTCGGACGCCGGCTTCTCCGGCGCGGCGCCGGCTTCGGCGCGTTTCAGCCCGCGGGTCGGGATTTCGGCGAGCAACCCGCCGGCGCCCATCGACATGATCTCGCGCTTGCCGACCGGCAGCCCGGCCACCAGCCGCTCCAGCACCCAGTCGAAGCCGTTGACCTTGGGCGAGCGCGCGCAGCCCGGCAGCCCCAGCACCGGCTTGCCGCCGACATGGCCGAGCAGCAGCAGATTGCCGGGGTCGACCGGCATGCCGAAATGATCGATCGTGCCGCCGGCCGCCTCGATTGCCGCCGGGATCACGTCGCGCCGGTCGACGATCGCCGAGGCCCCGTGGATCAGCAGCAGGTCGATCCCCTCCGCCATGGCCGCCGTTATCTCGGGCGCCAGCTCGGCGCTGCGATGCGCGCAGCGCCGCTCGAACGCCAGCGTACAGCCCAGCGCGGTAAGGCGGTCTTCCGTCACCCCCTGCGTCTTGTCGAGGATGGTTTCCTTGAGACCCGCCAGCCGCGTCTGGATCATCCCGACCGACAGCGCCCGAAACGCTGCCACCCGCAGCAGCTTGCCGTCTTTGGCTGCGACCTCGGCGCAGCGCGCGACCGCGTCTTCGGGCACGGCGAACGGGATGATCTTGACCGTCGCCACCATCTGCCTGGGCTCGACCACCGCGTAAGGCGGCAACGTACCGAGGGTCACCGCCTCGTCGATCAGGTTGAGCCGGTCCAGGCGGTCGCGGTCAAAGACCAACAGCCCCTTCGCCTCGGCGAACAGATTGGCCCGGCCGGTAAAAGCCGCCGCCACGGCGATGCCCGGCCCGGCTGCAGCGGCGGCGACGCGGTTCGCCGCCGGGTCTTCGCGGATGTCGTCAGGCTCGAGCCGCACTACGGTGATCTCATCGATCCCGGCGGCGGCGATTTCGGCGATGTCCGCGGCCGACAGCACCCGGCCCTTTTTCAGCACGGTTTTGCCGAACCGCAGGCTGTGAACCAGGATTGCCCCTTCAGCCTCGCCTACCGGAACCTCGCCGAACCGCATCCGGACGCCTCAGCCCTCGCCGCGGCGCAGGACGCTGGTGATCTCGCCGAGGATCGAAACCGCGATCTCGGCTTGCGACACCGCGCCGATATTGAGCCCGATCGGCGCGTGGATGCGCGACAGCTCGTTCTCGCCGAAGCCCTCGGCGGTCAGCCGTTCGAGCCGCTTGGCGTGGGTCCGCCGCGAGCCCAACGCGCCGATGTAGAAGCAATCGGAGCGCAGCGCCGCGATCAGCGCCGGGTCGTCGATCTTGGGATCGTGGGTCAAGGCGACAACCGCCGACGCCCGGTCCGGCTTCAACCGCTCCAGCGCCTCGTCCGGCCATTCGGTCGACAGCTCGACGCCGGGGAAGCGGGCTTCGGTCGCCCAGGCGCCCCGCGGGTCGATCACGATCGGCTTGTAGTCGGCCGCGACCAGCATCGGCACCAGCGGCTGGGCGATGTGCACCGCACCGATCACAAAACACCGCCGCGGCGGGCTGAACACCTGGACGAAGACGCGCCCTGCCGCCGTATCCAGCGTAATATTCCGGTCGGCCCGCAAAGCCTCGCGCACCGCCGCGGCGGATGCCTCGTCGAGCTGCAGGTCGCCCTCTACGCTATCGCCGTCGAAGAACAGCTGCGCGCCGGAGGTCAGTTCGGTGGCGAGCGCGACGGTGCGGGCATCGGCGCCGGCGGCGATCACCGCATCGAGAAATTTTCCCTTCATTCGACGCGCTCGACAAAAATCTCGATCTTGCCGCCGCAGGCGAGGCCGACTTCCCAGGCCTGCTCATCGCTGACGCCGAAATCGAGCAGCCGCGGCTTGCCGTCCCGGATCGCCGCCTGGGCCTCTTCGATGACCGCGCCCTCGACGCACCCGCCCGAAACCGAGCCGACAAACGCGCCGTCGTCGGCGACCGCGAGCTTGGCCCCGGCCGGCCGCGGCGACGAGCCCCAGGTCTTGACCACCGTCGCCAGCGCGACCCCTTTGCCGGAATCGCGCCAGGACGCTGCCTGCTCCAATATTTCCGCGTGATCGCTCATTTAGTCGCTCCTGTCAGGCCGCTCTCATTGCCATCCGCAAATCTTCCGCTGCGCTTAATCTTCGCGGCGCCGGCGCGCTCAGCACCGACACCAGATTGCCGAGGCTTTCGAGGTTGTGCACGGGACGGAACTCGTCGACATGCGGCAGCATCGCCCTCATCCCCAATGATTTTGGTTCGAACCCCTCGTAACGCAACAGCGGATTGAGCCAAATCAGCCGGCGGCACGAACGGTGCAGCCGGTCCATCTCATGCGCGAGGCCGACCCCGACATCGCGGTCGAGCCCATCAGTGATCAGCAAGACTACCGCACCCTGGCCCAAGACCCGCCGTGACCACAACAGGTTGAAGTCGGCGATGCAATGGCCGATCCGGGTGCCGCCCGACCAGTCGGCGACGACTTCAGTGACCTTGTCGAGCGCCAGATCGACATCGCGAAAACGCAGATAGCGGGTGATATTGGTCAGCCGCGTGCCGAAGACAAAGGTGAACACGCGATCCCGGTCATTGGTGATCGCATGCATGAAATGCAGGAACATGCGGCTGTAGCGGCTCATCGAGCCGGAGATGTCGCACAGCACCACCAGCGGCGGCGGCCGCAGCCGGCGGCTCTTGCGCTTGAGGTCGATGATCCCGCCCGAGCGCAGCGCGGCCCGCAATGTCGCGCGCATGTCGGCGCGGGCGCCGCGCGGATCGGGCGCGAAGCGTCGCGTCGGCCGGTCGAGCACTGGAAGCTGCAGCCGGGCGATCGACGCTTTCGCCTGCGCCAGCTCGTCGAGCGACATCTTCTCGAAATCCATCTCCTGCAGTTGCTCGCGGTCGGAGAAGGTCATCGCCGCGTCGAATTCGAGCTCGGTCTCGCCGGTTTCGCGCGACTCAGGGTTGGGGTGCAGCGCCTCGGCGAGGCGGCGCAGCATCTCCTGGTCCTCGTCCTGCGGCAGGTCGAGGCTCATCTCGGGCAGCACCAGCGACATCATCTTCTTGAGCAGCTCGGGATTGCGCCAGAAGACGTGAAACGCCTGGTCGAACAGCGGCCGCTGGTCGGGCCGGTTGACGAACACCACGTGCAAGGTCCAGTAGAAATCGCCGCGGTTGGTGATGCCGACCGCCCGCACCGCCGCCACCGCATCGATGACCTTGCCCGGCCCCACCGGCAGCCCCGCGGCGCGCAAGGTCCGCGCGAAATGCATCAGGTTGGCGACCAGCCTGCCGTCGCCTTCACGTTGGTTGGCGGCCACGCCTCGTCCTCCGCTTGGTGACGCGCTCCGGTGGTTCCGCCAAACTGGATGCGAAAAGAGTGGCTAAGTCTGACGCGATTGATGAAAGACCGGGGAAAAGATAGTTGCGATCGATACCAAGGAGGTCGAGTTCCTTTAAAATATGTTTTTTGGCCTGCGCCGATACGTTCCAAAATAAAAGCTGCGCATGATCAACAGCTATTTCGCCGTCGGGTGGTTCTGCCGTAAATAGAGAGCGTTGTGCTATTACGCGTTGATCGAGATAGGGCGGTGGAACGACGACAATGTGTTTGATCAAAAATGGGTTTTCCGATTCCCAAGCGGCAACGTATGGTTGCCCATGCTTGTAGGCAAAGAACGTACCGTCACAAGGGATTGTCGAGGATGTTGCCTCACAAGCGAAATATAACGCGACTAATGGATTTTGGCTCCAGTCCAACAACCGAGTTGGTAGCCCAAAATGTTGACCTAATATTAACCATTCCCAATCTGTATTCGGTTGTTGTTCCAGATAAAGTCGAGATCGGCGCTTAAATTCGTCGAGAATTCTTTTCTCATCAGTACGTTGGTTTTGGCTCAGAGAAGATCGATGAACGCTCGCTTTAACGG
>JBBRPG010000165.1:0-8922 GCA_038228485.1 Alphaproteobacteria bacterium | reverse complement strand
GCTCGGCGTGCCGTTTAAGGAGCGCGGCCGGCGCATGGATGAAGGCATCGAGATGATGCGCGCGGTATGGAGCGACGATCCCGTCACCTTCGCGTCGCGCCATGTCTCGGCCGAAATCGACAACATGCGGATGATGCCAAAGCCGGAAAAGCCGATCCCGATCTGGATCGGCGGCACCTCGGAGCCGGCGCTCAAGCGGGCGGCGCGGCTCGACGGCTGGCACGGCTCGCGGGCGATGCCCGATCAGGCGGCGCCGATCGTCAAGCGCCTGCGCGAGGAACGGCCCGATCCGGAGTTTGCCATCTCGCTGCGTTCCGCCTGGGACGGCAAGGATGAGGGCGCGCTGACCGCGCGGCTGCAAGGGTTCGATGAGGTCGGGGTCGGCCATGTCATGGTCGAGCCGTTCGACCGCGAGCTCGACGACTGGCTGCGCTCGGTCGAGCGTATTGCCAAGGCCGGCGAGGCCTACCTCGCATGAGGCTCGCGACCACTCTGAAGTTCTCGCCCACCGAGGGCGGGATCGGCATGGATCTGGTGTGGGAGGCCGAGCGGCTCGGCTTCGACGCGGTGTGGGCCGGCGAGGCCTACGGCACCGACGCGGTGACGCCGATCACCTGGGTGCTCGCCCGCACCAGCCGGATCAAGGCCGGCACCAGCATCATGCAGATGCCGGCGCGCACCCCGACCTGCGCGGCGATGACCGCGCTGTCCCTGCAGGCGCTCAGCGCCGGCCGTTTCCTCTGCGGCATCGGCCCGTCGGGGCCACAGGTCGTCGAGGGCTGGCACGGGGTGCCGTTCGGCAAGCCGCAGGCGCGCACCAAGGAATACGTGGCGGTGATCCGCCAGGTGCTCGACCGCAAGGCGCCGCTCGAACACCACGGCGAACACTATGACATCCCCTACACCGGGCCGGGCTCGACCGGGCTCGGCCGGGCGCTGCGCAGCATCGTCCACGGCGACCCGAGCCTGAAGATCTACACCGCGCCGATTTCGCCGCCTGGGCTGCGCACCGCTGGGGAGGTCGCGGACGGCGCGCTGCCCTATTTCATGTCGCCGGAAAAGCCGGAGGTCATCGTCGGGCCGATCCTCGAAGGCCGCGCCAAAGCCGGCAAGCCGCAAGATCTCGCCGATTTCGACCTCGCCCCGTATGTGCGGGTCAGCATGGGCGACGACCTCGCCCAATGCCGCGACGCGCTGCGCCCCGGTTTGGCGCTTTATATCGGCGGGATGGGCGCGCGGGCGCGCAATTTCTACAACGCGCTGACCCAGCGGCTGGGCTACGAGGCGGCGGCAGAGGAAATCCAGGACCATTTCCTCGCCGGCCGCCGCAACGAAGCCGCCGCCGCGGTGCCCGACGAGCTGATCGACGAGATTTCACTGGTCGGCCCGCCCGATCGCATCAAGGACCGTTTGCAGGTGTGGCAGGAATTGGCGCGCGACAACTGGGTCGGCTCGCTGGTGCTGGTCGGCGCCGACGCCGCAGCGATGCGCGTGGTGGCGGAAGCGGTGCTTTAGGAGCGCGGACGAAAACATGACCGACATCGAATGGACCGGCGGCAATCTGCCGACCTTTGTCACCCATCTCGAATGCGGGCTGATGGGCGACCGCTATGAGCCCGACCGGCTGCACGGGCTGTCAAAGGCGGGGCGGCCGCTGCTGGTGCGCTACGACCTCGACGGGGTGGGCCGGGCGCTGACCAAGGACATGCTGGCGTCGCGGCCGCAGACCCTGTGGCGTTATCGCGAGATGCTGCCGGTGCGCCGCCCGGAGAACGTCGTCTCGCTCGGCGAGGTTGTGACCCCGCTGGTTTCCCTGCCCCGCATCGCGGGCGACATCGCCAAGGGCGGCGAGATCATCGTCAAGGACGAGGGTCGCCTGCCGACCGGTTCGTTCAAGGCTCGCGGCTTGGTGATGGCGGTGTCGATGGCCAAGGAGCTTGGCATCACCACGATGGCGATGCCGACCAACGGCAACGCCGGCGCGGCGATGGCGGCCTATTGCGCGCGGGCGGGGATGAAGGCCTATGTCTTCTGCCCCGACGACACGCCCGATGTGAATGTCCGCGAGATCGCGATGCAGGGCGCCGAGGTGTTCCTGGTCGACGGGCTCATCGACGATTGCGGCCGGCTCGTCGCCGAGGGGGAGAAGGCGGTCGGCTGGTTCAATTGCTCAACCCTGCGCGAGCCCTACCGGATCGAGGGCAAGAAGACGATGGGCATCGAGCTCGCGGAGCAGCTCGGCTGGGAAATGCCCGACGTGATCTTCTATCCCACCGGCGGCGGCACCGGGATTATCGGCATGTGGAAGGCGTTCGCCGAGCTCGAAGCGATGGGCTGGATCGGCAAGAAGCGGCCGCGCATGGTGGTGGTGCAAGCGACGGGCTGCGCGCCGATGGTCAAGGCTTGGGAAGAGGGCGCCGAGCACGCCCCGCGCTGGCAGGACGCGCACACTTTCGCCGCCGGCATTCGGGTCCCGGTGGCGGTCGGCGATTTCCTGATCCTGCGCGCGGTGCGCGAGAGCGGCGGCTTCGCCATCGCCGTCGACGAGGGTGCGATCATGGCGGCGTGGCAAGAAGTCGCAGCCGAAGAAGGGCTACTGCTCTGCCCCGAGGGCGCCGCGACCTTTGCCGCCTATCGCCAGGCGCTGACGGACCGGCGGGTCGGGGCCGGCGAGCGGGCGGTCCTGTTCAACTGCGCCAGCGGGCTGAAATACCCGATGCCGGAGGCCGGCACGCCGCTTAAATTGGGCAGCACGATCGACTGGCAACGGTTGACCCGGGCCAACTCCTGAGCATGATTAAGGGTACGCACGAACCGCTAGGTTACGTGCTATAAGGCAGGCATATCCGGCGCGAATGCGGAGAAAAAGCCGATGGCTGAAGCGGTGTGGAACGGTTTCCTGCGCCTGTCGCTCGTGTCGTGTCCGATCCGTCTTGCGTCCGCGACGAGCGACGGCAAGCGGATCAAGCTCGACCTGTTGAGCGCGCGCACCGGCAACCCGGTGACCGAGCAGTTCGTCGATAGCAAGACCGGGGATGTCGTCACGCCCGGCGCGCTGGTCAAAGGCTACGAGTTCGACAAGACGCGGTACGTCACCGTGACAGATGACGAACTGAAAAAACTTAGCGGGGGCGGCGCCAATATCATCGATCTTGAGCATTTCGTGCCGCGCGACCAGATCGACCATCTCTATATCGAATCCGCCTATTACGTTCACCCGGAGGGGCAACTCGCCTCCGATACGGTGCACGCCCTCTGCCTGGCGATGCGGCGCAGCGGCCGGGTCGCGCTCGGCCATGTCCGGATCGACGATCAGGACCGGCCGGCAATGATCGAGCCGCACCGCGCCGGGCTGATGATGTCGACGCTACGCACCCAGGACGAGTTGGTACCGGCCGATTTCGTCGAGCGCCCGGAGAGCGAAATCCCGAGCGAGATGATCGAGATCGCCGAGGCGATCATCGGCCGCCGGGCCGGCAATTTCGACGCCAAGACACTGCGCGACCGCTATCAGGACGAATTGCGGAAGCTGGTCGAGCAAAAGGCCAAGAACGCGCCGCCCGCGCCCGCCGCGGCTCGGCCGGCTTCGCCCCCCTCTCGCTCGGCACCGGCCTCGGCTCCGGCGTCGACCATGTCGTCGCCATCTGCCCGCCCAGCGCCACCACCCCCGGCTGCTGCGGCCGCACCGTCCCCCGCGCCCGCTACGGCGCCTCCCGCAGCTGCGGCACCGCCACCAGCGCCAACCCCGGCGCCACAGCCCGCGCCAGCGGCTCCTGCGGCCGCAGCACCGCAATCACCGGCGCCTGCAGCTACGGCAGTTGCGGCGTCCCCGTCTCCTCAGCAGCCGGCATCACCGCCCTCAGCGGCCGCGGCGCCGCCATTATTGCCCCCCGCGCCTGCAGCTGCGGCGACACCACCACTTGCTCCGTCCCCGCCGACACAGCCTGCGCCAAAGCCCCCCGCGGCCGCAGCGCCGCCATCACCGCTCCCTGCGCCTGCAGCTGCGGCGACACCACCACTCCCTCCGTCCCCGCCGACGCCGCCTGCGCCAACGCCTCCGGCGGCTGCGACCGCACCGCCCTCAGCATCGGCACCGCCGCCGCCCGCTGCGGCAGCCCCTCCGGTTGGGGCGGCGACTTCCGCCGCGGCAGGGTCATCGCCTCCCGCTCGACCGTCGGCGGTCGAGGACACGGTCCTCGAAGCAAAGGCCGACGGTCCGCACGATGTCGGCTCCGAGATCCTGTTGCACATCATGGGACTCGGCGACCGCCGCTATGTCGAACCCGGCTGGGCCGGCAATCCCGGCAGCAAGCGCCAGATCGAGGCGCTGAGCATCCGCCCGCGCGAGGGACTAGCGGCGAGCTCGGTCGAGTTCCGCGTGTTCGCCCAGGAAGGCCGCGCCACCGCCTGGGTCAGCAACGGCAATTATGCCGGGACCCGAGGCCGCAACCTGCCGCTCACCGGCTTTGCCGTGCGGCCGGCGGGAGAGGCAGGCGAGCGGCTGCAGGTCGAGTATGAGGGCTCGTTCTTCGAGGGCGGCGTCGTCGGGCCAAAGCGTAACGGCGAGTTGTGCGTGTCGCCGGTTGCCGACGATCCGCTCGAAGCGATCCGGGTTACCATCGTCGACCGCGGCGACTGACCGGGAAGCGATCTCGCTAACTGACCGAAGATCGCCGCGCCAGTCGAATAAAGAAAAATGGCCGGAACACGAGGTTCCGGCCAAGTTTGAACAGGGAGGCTTCACGTCTAGGAGACGTAAGGATCCGTAGACCCTCTTTCCGGGAACAAGTCCCGGAAACTCTCTTGGGTTAACCGAACCCATGAAAACTTGCTGCGATAGGCATCGCGTGGTTTGAAGATGGCGGCTGAGCCGCCTTGTTACCAGCCGGAATTCGTCCTGCCTCGTCTGCAAAAACCGCAATGCTATCAAATCGGACGCATCTACTGCGTCAGCCCGCCGCGCCGACTTGGCGCCTCGCTGCAAACTTTCGCCGTCGAGCCGCTGCCGGGCCGCTCGTGACTATCCGCCGAGACGGCCCTCGGCGACCTTGCGCAGCAGGAAATCGCGGAAGACGCTGATGCGCTTCGACGTGCGTAATTCTTCCGGATAGACGAAATAGGCCTCGTTCGGCGGCCCGTTGATCTCGGGCAGCACCCGCACCAGCCCGTTCTGCTCGTTGGCGACGAAATCCGGCAAGGCGGCGAGCCCGAGACCGCTCATGATCGCGCGCAACATGCCGTAGGTATTGTTGACGGTGAGGATGGGCTGGCGATCCTGCCCCGCCCTGGTGCCGACATCGAGCAGCCAGTTAACCCCCGGTACTGGCGGCCGTGCGTCTTGGCCATAGACGATGATGCGGTGGTTTTCCAGTTCCTCGGCGCGTTGCGGCGCCCCGTGCTTCTGGATGTAATCGGTCGAGGCATAGATGTGCACCTGGACGCTGACCAAGTGGCGCTGGATCAAATCGGGCTGGCGCGGCGGCGTCATGCGAATCGCGACGTCGGCCTCGCGCATCGACAGGTCGAGCTCCGAATCGTCGACCACTAGGCTGACCTGGATCTCGGGATAGAGGTCGAGAAACTCGCGGATGCGCGGGGTCAGCCAGATGGAGCCGAACGCCACCGTGGTGGTGATCTTGAGCGGACCCTTGGGCCGGTCCTTTGATTCGGAGATCAGCCCCTCGGCCATCGCCAGCTTGGCGAAGACCTCGCGCGCGGTCCGGAACAGAAGCTCGCCCTGCTCGGTCAGGATGAGGCCGCGGGCATGGCGGTGGAACAGCGGCACGCTAAGGCTTTCCTCGAGCGCGCTGATCTGGCGGCTGACCGCCGATTGGCTAAGGTTCAGCGACTCGCCGGCATGGGTAAAGCTCCCCGCCTCGGCGACCGCGTGGAACACGCGCAATTTGTCCCAATCCATCGCCATCGGGACTGTTGCCTCCTATTCCGCCGCGCGAGCCGGCGCAACATCCTCCTGCGCCGCAAGGAATTTTTCCGCCTCGAGCGCGGCCATGCAGCCCATCCCGGCCGCGGTCACCGCCTGGCGGAAAATCTTGTCCTTGACGTCGCCGGCGGCGAACACGCCGGGAATGTCGGTCGCGGTCGAATCGGGTCGGGTCAGGATGTAGCCCTCGGGGTCGAGCCGCAGCTGGCCGACAACCATCTCGGTGACCGGGGTGTGGCCGATCGCGACGAAGAACCCCTCGCACGCAAGCTCGCTTACCGCGCCGGTCTCGAGGTTGCGGATGCGCGCTCCGGTAACCTCGGGCGGCTCGGGCGTGCCGAGGATTTCCTCGACGACACT
Source organism: Alphaproteobacteria bacterium (assembly GCA_038228485.1). GTDB lineage: Bacteria > Pseudomonadota > Alphaproteobacteria > ATCC43930 > CGMCC-115725 > DATARH01. Next base: position 2,621 of record JBBRPG010000165.1, on the reverse strand, counting down.
GTCCCACACGACCGCGATCTTCGGGTTGCGGAACAGCCGGTCTTGCAGGATTTTTTCGGCGCGCAGTGTGTCGCGGCGGTGCACGAGGGTGACGCGGCTGGCGTGGTTGGTCAGGTAAATCGCCTCCTCGACGGCGGTATTGCCGCCGCCGACGACGACCACCTCCTTGTCGCGGAAGAAAAACCCATCGCAGGTCGCGCAGGCGGAAACGCCGAAGCCGCGATAGGTCTCCTCGCTCGGCAGGCCCAACCAGCGCGCCTGCGCCCCGGTCGCCAAGATGACTGTGTCGCCGCTATAGGTGTCGCCCGAATCGCCGGTGACGACAAACGGCCGGCGCGCGAGGTCGAGCTTTACCGCCAGGTCGAGAATGATTTTGGTGCCGACGTGTTTGGCCTGGGCCTCCATCTGCTCCATCAGCCAGGGGCCTTGGATCGCCTCGGCAAAGCCGGGATAGTTCTCGACATCGGTGGTAATCGTCAGCTGCCCGCCGGGCTGCAGGCCACCAAGCAGCGTCGGGTGCAGATTCGCCCGCGCCGCGTAGATCGCCGCGGTGAAGCCGGCCGGGCCAGCCCCGACAATCAAGACCTTGCTGTGATGATGCTCCGGCATCACGCCTTTCCGATCGATTGGACAGCTACTATACCATTTTTGCGCGCAGGGGGAGGTTCGCGCGCCAGAAAAAGCAATGGCCTCAGTACCCGAACATGTGGTCGAGGCTGAACCCCCCGTCGCGACCGAGCAGTCCGTGATAGCCGAAGAGCCGGCAGGTCGGGTCGCGGATCACCGCATAGGCGCCGGAACCGGCTTTCTTGCGCGCCGCCTTGTCGAACAGCGCGTGGTAGCGCCACAAATGCGAGCCCGAGCACGCAATCGCCAGCGATTTGCGGGCGATTTCGCGGCCAAAGGCATCGTGCAGGATGATGTCGGTGGCGCTGTGCGTCCGCCACGGTTGCGAAGCGGGATAGATCAGATGGCACAGCGTGTCGTACTCGTCCTCGCCGAGACGCAGGAACAGCCGCGTCGACAGGCCGGGCGGCGGGCCGGAATAGGATTGCGGCTCGTCGCGATAGGTGACGATCGTGTTGAAGACGTGCGCGCCAAAGCTGGTTTCCGCGGCGTGGCCGCTGATGCGGTGCCGGTAGCGGAACAACGCGTGGAGCCAGCCGTCGCCGTCGCCGCCCTCGGCAAAGTCGTAGACCAGCTCGACGTGGCCATAACCGTCGCCGAGCGCTTCGCCGGCGCGGCCGAGATCGAGCTTGCTACGATGATTCCGCGGCAGCCGGCCGAATCGGTGCCGCGCGACCTCGTTGCCGGCCGGATCGTAGACCAAGGCCGTAACCGGCAGCTCGCGTTGCGTCACCGCCATCGGGGTCGGCAGCAACAGGCTCTGCCACTCGCCGCGCGGCAGGATCGGCGCCGGCAGCAAGTAACCCTTGCCCAGCATCGCGGCGAGCCGGGGCAGCTCGGGATTGGGCTTGAGGTCAGCGCGCTCGACGTTGACGTGGGCGACGCGGCGGCGGCCGTTCTCGACCACCTCATAGCGCGGGCGGACAACATGCTTGCCGGCGCGCAGCTCGATCTGCGCCGGCCAAGCGAGGCCTGGCAGCAGCTGGGCGACGTCGACGACCCGCGTCGCGAACGAGCCAATTACCTCGTCGAGGGTTGCGACCCGTTCTTCACCCATCACATTAAGCCCGATGGCGCCGGTCGGGATCGGCCTCGCGTGGCTGTTCTGGAGCCACAGCACCACCCGCTCACCCGGCGCCGGCGCCGGCAGCCCGGCGTAACGGTCCGAAGGCCAAGCATTGGCGTCGTGGGTGCAAGACAGGGTCGAATCGTCTCCCGAGGGGCCATAGGTGTCGAGCGCATACTTGACGATGTCGTGCCCCGCCGCTCCGGCGACATGGATGAACAGCTGCCCGGCGAACTCGCCGAGGCCGAAGCGCTCGCGCACCACGCGGCTGTCGATGACGATGGCCCCGGCCTCGGGCGCCGCGGCCTCCGACCATTCGGCGACGATCTCGCCGGCGCCGTCAAACAGGGTCAGCCAGCAGGTGATGCCCTTCGACCCGTAACCGGCCCAGTAATTCGCCGTCACCAGCCGCGTGTGCACCGTGCCGGTATCGCGGAACAGCGCGAAATTTGTCGCGAAGTTGAGCGGGTCGAGATAGGCGCGCTTGTTGGTCAATCGCGCCTCCGGGATGCGCATCGCATCGAGGCTGAGGATGTCGCAATTGGCCGGCACGAACGGCGCCAGCTGGCCGATCAGCCGGTCGGCGTCGAAGGCGGCGACTAGCACCGCCCGCGCCCCCGATTGCGCCAGCTCCGGCACCGGCGCGGCGGCGCAGCCGAGCACCTTCTTGCCGATCCGCGCGACGTCCTGGACGTAGACCCCGGCGATATCGAGCGCCGACAGGTCGAAGAGCTCGGCAAACCCCTCGGCGGCGCCGTGCGGGTCGACGACCGCGACCTTGCCGTAGCGCGCGAGACCGGTGATCAGCGCGTGGCCAGGCGCCGCAGCGAGCGGGTGGGCCAGCGCCTTGTATATCGTATTGCCGCCTCGAACATTGTCGAAGGTGTCGATGCGCAGCGCCATCGCCGGATACTACACCGCCCCGCAG
>JBBRPG010000164.1:0-9020 GCA_038228485.1 Alphaproteobacteria bacterium | reverse complement strand
CATGAGCGCGCGTTCCGCCTGCGCCAGTTCTGGCGCGAGCTGAGCCGCCGGGTCGCGCTGCGCAACGAACTTGGGTTTCACACCCGGGCGCGCGGCCTCGCCGACTGGCTTTGGGCGCACTGGCGCCATTCCGGGGCGTGGCCGGCGCGCGAGACTTCGGCCATCCCGTCGAGCGAATTGCGCGACCTGTTGCGGGAGGCGCTCGATCTTGAGCGGGTCAATTCCGGGTCGGTGCGGGTGGTGCTCGGGGCGACCAACCTCGATACCGGCGCCGAGACCCTGTTCGACAACGACCGCCACGTTTTGTCGCTCGACCACGTGCTCGCCAGCACCGCGCTGCCGGGGATGGCGCCGGTGGCGATCGAGGGCCAGCGCTACGGCGGCGGCACCGTTTCAGTCGCGCCGCTCGACGATGCCCGCCCGGCCGATACGCTGTGCTTTGTCATCGACGGCTACGACCCGGTGCCGGGGCCGCGCGGCGGGGTCAGCCGCTCGGCTCGCGAGATCGCCGCGCTGCGCCGCAACCACGATCTGCGGCGGACGATCGCGCTGTTGGGCGAGCGCCTGCCGGCGGGGCTGCGCCGCGATGCCGAGATCCGCAAATGCCTGGCCGAGGCCAGCGAGGCGACGATGACCATCCTGCGCCTGGTCCATGAGGGCGCCGACGGCGATCTCGCCGCCAAGATGGCGGATTTCTCGTCGGCGACCTTGATGAAGCGCTGGCAGGCGGGTGAGGCGGATGTCGGCACCGGGCTGACCCACCCGCTGTGGCTGGCGCCGCCGCCGCGGCGGCTGGGCGTGGTGGTGCACGAACTGCGGGGAGGCGTCGCCGCGCCGCCGCGCTGACGTCCGACGCGGTAAGCAAATGGATGAGGGGAGGGGGCGCATGCCTTTGAAAAGCAAGGTCATCATCACCTGCGCGGTGACCGGGTCGATCCACACCCCGACGATGAGCCCCTATCTGCCGCTGACCCCGGACGAAGTGGCGCGCGACGCGATCGCTGCGGCCGAGGCCGGGGCCTCGATCCTGCACCTGCACGCGCGCGACCCCAAGGACGGCAAGCCGACCCCCGATCCGAACGTGTTCATGCAGTTTCTGCCGCGGATCAAGCAGGCGACCAACGCGGTCATCAACATCACTACCGGCGGCGGCCACGGCATGACCCTAGAAGAGCGGCTCGCGGCGCCGCTACGCGCTAAGCCCGAGATGTGCTCGATGAACATGGGCTCGATGAATTTCGGTCTCTACCCGATGCTAGAGCGCTACAAGGAATGGAAATACGACTGGGAGCCGAAGGCGCTGGAAATGACCCGCGACTTCATCTTCCGCAACACCTTCGCCGACATCGAGAAGGTGCTGAAGCAGTTGGGCGAGGGGTGCGGCACAAGGTTCGAGCACGAGTGCTACGATGTCGGGCACCTGTACAATTTGGCGCATTTCGTCGATCGCGGGCTGATCAAGCCGCCGCTGTTCGTGCAGACGATCTTCGGCATTCTCGGCGGGATCGGCGCCGACCACGAGAACCTCGTCCACATGAAGCGCATCGCCGACAAGCTGTTCGGCGACGATTACGCCTGGTCGATCCTCGCCGCGGGACGCCACCAGATGCCCTTCGTGACGATGGGCGCGATCATGGGCGGCAATGTCCGGGTGGGCCTCGAGGACTCGCTGTGGCTGGGCCGCGGGCAGCTGGCCCAGGGCAACGCCGATCAGGTGACCCGCATCCGCACCATCCTCGAAAACCTGTCGCTGGAGATCGCCACCCCCGACGAGGCGCGCTCGCTGCTCGCCCTCAAGGGCGGCGACGACGTGGCGTTCTGATGTTTGGGCGTGAAACCCTCACCCGTCTCGCGCCCATGGCGCGAGCCACCCTCTCCCGCATGCGGGAGAGGGGATTGAAGGCGAGGGCTCATTAACCCCTCTCCCGCATGCGGGAAAGGGAGGGACCCATCGCGCAGCGATGGGAGGGTGAGGGTAGGGGCCAAGAACAATGATCGACAAGCGGGTTAAGTCGCTGGCGGATGCGGTAGCCGGCATCAAGGACGGGGCGGTGGTGCTGACCGGCGGTTTCGGCGGCGCCGGGTCGCCGGAGGCGCTCTACGGCGCGCTGCTGGAGCAGGGCGCCAAGGACCTCACCATCGTCAACAACAACGCCGGTACCGGCCGCACCGGTCTGGCCGGGCTGATGGACGCGGGCCGGGTGCGCAAGATAATCTGCTCGTTCCCGCGCAGCGCCGGCTCGGTGGTGTTCGAGGAATTGTACCGCGAAGGCCGGATCGAGCTGGAATTGGTGCCCCAGGGCATCCTCAGCGAGCGGATGCGCTGCGCCGCGGCGGGGCTTGGCGGGTTCTATTCGCCGACCGGGGTGGGCACCCGGCTCGCCGAGGGCAAGGAAGAGCGCGAGATCGACGGCCGCCGCTATGTGCTGGAACCGCCGCTGAGGGGCGATGTCGCGCTGCTGAAGGCCGACCGCGGCGACCGCTGGGGCAACCTGACCTACAACAAGTCGGCGCGGAACTTCAACCCGACGATGGCCCAGGCCGCAGCCTTGTCGATCGTGCAGATCCGCCAGTTCGTCGAGCTCGGCGAGATCGACCCCGAGCACATCATCACCCCTGGCATCTTTATCGACCGCATGGTCGAGGTGCCGGTCTGATCGCCGTCAAATTGGCAAAATCATCGTGCATCATAATCGCCGTGATCGTTTTCGAACCACCAGGGCATCGGCTGAGGAATTTCCCTGCATCTTCGCGCTTCCGTCGAAAAATTCCCTGCAAGTCGCCGCGAAATCCCTGCTCGGGACACGGGAATTCAGCTCCTAAGATGTTGAAATTAAAACGATACACGATCGTTCAAAATGAACTAATTCCCTGCTAGCAGGGAATTGACGAGGGAGACAAACGATGCCGCTCACCCGCAAGCAGATCGCCTGGCGAGCCGCCCAGGATTTGTACGACGGCATCTACGTCAATCTCGGGATCGGCCTGCCGACCCTGGTCGCCGACGTGCTGCCCGAGGGCCGCGAGATCGTGCTGCAGAGCGAGAACGGCGTGCTTGGGGTGGGGCCCGCCCCGGGCGCCAACGAGATCGACCTGGATTTGGTGAATGCCGGCAAGCAGCCGGTGACCTTGCTGACCGGCGGCAGCTATGTCCACCACACCGACTCGTTTCTGATGATCCGCGGCCAGCATCTCGACCTGGCGCTGCTCGGCGCGTTCGAGGTAGCCGAGAACGGCGACCTCGCCAATTGGACCACCGACGACCCGAAATTCCCGCCCGGGGTGGGCGGTGCGATGGACCTCGCGGCCGGGGCCAAGGAGGTGCGGGTGCTGGTCGAGCACACCACCCGCGACGGCTCACCACGGCTACGCAAGGCCTGCGAATACCCGCTGACCGCGGCGCAGGTGGTGCGCCGGATCTACACCGACCTCGCCGTCATCGACGTGACCGATGCGGGCTTTGTCGTGCGCGAGATGGTCGAGGATATCGATTTTGACGGGCTGCAGGCGAAGACGGAAGCCACGCTGCACGAGGCGCCGGACATGAAGGCGCTGAAGGCGCCGGCTGTTTAACCCTGGGCGGCTTACTCCGCCGCCTTCATGTTGTCGTAGCGGCCCATCGGCACCACCTCGGCGACGACGCCGTCGGGCGAGCGGTACTTGATCGGCACCTCGCCGGGCTTGGACAGGATCGTGCCGCCATTGGCCACGACCTTGGCGGCGAACGCCTCGTGGTCGTCGACTTCGATGCCGAAATGGTGGATCGCCGGGCCGGGGCCGACCAGCTTGGCCTCCTCATCGTCCTCGCTGTCGTAGATCATCAGCGCGAGGTCGATCGCGCCGTCGGTCATATGCCGCGAGATGTGCCCGCGCGACCGGCCGGTGCGTACCTGTTTGAAGCCGTAGACGTTCTCGTAGAAACGGGTCGCGGTTTCGAGGTCGACGACCTTCAAGGCGATGTGGTTGATGCGGGCCATGCCGTCTCCTGTCGAGCTGTTTATGCCACCATTATAGCGCGGTGGAGCGGTGGTCTCCCTACGCCGCGAGGAACCGGCTCACCCCGTCGCCCCCGGTTTCGCGGGTCAAGCCGCCAAGCCCCTGCAAATAATGCAAATGCGCGAGCGCCTCGCCGAGCGCAAAGCCCATCTGGTGGCGGTCGAGCTGGCGCTTGAACAACACGGGCAGAAGGTCGGCAGCGGATATGGGACGGTCGCAGGCGGCGATGACGTCGCCGCAGCGGGCGCGGTGGTGCGCCGCCAGTTCGTCGACGCGCTGATGCACGCCATAGAACGGCAAATTATGCGACGGCAACACCAAGGTCTCGGCCGGCAGCGCGGCGCGGATTTTGTCGAGCGATTTGAGGTAGCGCGCCAGCGGGTCGCCGTCGGGCTCGTGCGCCTGCACGCTGATGTTGGGCGAGATGCGCGGCAGGATCTGGTCGCCGGCGATCAGCACGCCGGTTTCGGCGCAGTAAAGGCAGGCGTGCTCCGGCGCGTGGCCTTCGCCGACGATGACCCGCCACTCGCGCCCGCCGATCTCGATTGCCGAGCCGTCCGACAGCCGCTGATAGCTCGCCGGCACGACGGGGCAGCCGAGCCGGTAATTGCCCTGGCGCTCCGAGAAGACCGTGCACGATTCGGCATCCAGCCCGGCGCGGTGGGCGAAATCGTAACGCAGCCGGGCCGAGTCCTCGCCGCCGTCGCGGTTCATCATGCGCGCGTGCAGCCATTCCTTCTCGGTCGTCCAGAACGGCGCCTGCCAGCGCTCGACCAGCCAAGCGGCGAGCCCCATGTGGTCTGGGTGGAAATGCGTCACCACGACGCGAGTGATCGGACGCCCGTCGAGGTGCTCGGCGAAGATGTGTTCCCAGGCTTCCTTTGTCTCGTCCAGCGCGAAGCCGCTGTCGACCGCGGTCCAGCCCGGCCCGTCCTCGAGCAGCCACAGATTGATGTGGTTGAGCGCGAACGGCAGCCTCATCCGCAGCCAGAAAATGCCCGGCGCGATGGCCACGACTTCGCCGGGCGCGGGCGCAGTCTCGACCGGAAAATGCAGGCTGCCGTCCATGTCTCTTCTTCTCTAGTTGACGGCACCAAGCCGTGCGAGGCGGCGCTTGACGGCCTCTGCGAATTGACCGCGAAGGTAGGACGGTGCATGAGAGAACGACAAGCGGGAAGCCTGCCGGGCTGCATTGCGCCGACCCAGGGCATAACGGTTGGCGATAGCGGGAGACGAACGAGACGATGCGCGACTTCAATGTACCGGGCCGCTCGGCGGCGATGGCGGCCAACGGCATGGTCGCGACCTCGCACCCGCGGGCCACCCTGACCGGGCTCGACGTGCTGCGCGCGGGCGGCAACGCGGTCGACGCGGCGATCGCCGCGGTGGCGATGCAATGCGTCGTCGAGCCGGAAAGCACCGGGATCGGCGGCGATTGCTTTGTGCTGTATTCGAAGGGTGGGGCCTTGCCGGTTGCGTTGAGCGGATCCGGCAGGGCGCCGGCCGCCGCGACGGTCGACTGGTACGCCGAGCGGCAAATCCGCGAAATCGCGGTGCAGACGCCGCACGCCGCGACCGTGCCGGGGTGCATCGACGCCTGGTGCCTGCTGAACCGCGAGCATGGCCGTATGCCGCTCTCCGAAATCCTGGAGCCGGCGGCCAAGGCGGCCGAGGACGGGTATGTCGTCACCCCTCGGGTCGCGCACGACTGGGCACGGAACATCAATAAGCTGCAGGACCCGCACACCGCCAAGGTGATGCTCGTCGACGGCAAGGCGCCAAAGGCCGGCGACACCATGCGCAACCCGGCGCTGGCGCGCACCCTGCGCCGCATCGGCAAGGAGGGGCGCGAGGCGTTCTACGAGGGTGCGGTGGCGCGCGACATCGTCGGCCGGCTCAAGGAGCTGGGCGGGCTGCACGAGGAGGCGGATTTCGCGGCGCAGCGCTCGCAATGGGTCGAACCCATCCACGCGTCCTATCGCGGCTACGACGTCTACGAGGTGCCGCCGAGCAACCAGGGGCTGACCGCGCTGATGATCCTCAAGACGCTTGAGGGGTACGCGCTCGGCGGCGACTCGTTCAGCGAGGCCGACCGGCTGCACCTGATCGCCGAGGCGACCAAGGCGGCCTATTACGTCCGCGACAACTTCATCGGCGACCCCGATTTTGTCGACAACCAAGTCGAACGGTTTCTGTCCGAGGAGTACGCCGAGCGGACGCGCAAGGAGATCAGGCTCGACAAGGCGCTGCCGCCGCAGCACCGGGAAGACACCCAGCACAAGGACACGATCTACATGTGCGCCGTCGACCGCGACGGCAACGCGGTATCGTTCATCAACTCGCTGTTCTCGGCGTTCGGTACCGGGATCATGGCGCCGGAGAGCGGGGTCATCCTGCACAATCGCGGCAGCGGGTTTCGCACCACCCCCGGCCACCCCAGCGCGATCGCGCCGAGGAAACGCCCGTTCCATACGCTCATTCCCGGCATGCTGGTCAAGGACGGGCGGGCGGTGATGCCGTTCGGCGTCATGGGCGGGCAGTACCAGGCGGTCGGCCACGCGACCTTCCTGCATTACCTGCTCGACCGCGGGATGAACCCGCAGCAGGCCGCCGAGGGTCCACGCGTCTTCGCCTATCAGGGCGTGCTGCAAACCGAACACTTCGTGCCCGAGCCGGTACGCGCCGACCTGGCCAAGCGCGGCCACAAGGTCGAGATGCTGGAAATGCCGATCGGCGGCTGCCAGGCGATCTTGATCGACCGCGAGCGCGGCGTCTTGATCGGCGGCTCCGAGCCCCGCAAGGACGGGCTGGCGCTCGGGTATTGAGCCTTACCTCGTCATTCCGGGACGGCCCGTTAGGGCCGGGCCCGGAACCCACGAACACGAACCCTTCGGGGGCCCTTCCAACGGTCCGAGCAAACTGCGATCCGCCCGTGTTCATGGGTTCCGGGTTCGCGGCTGCGCCGCGCCCCGGAATGACAGGGAAGTTTTCCGCTACCGCGCCCGTCCAGGGCGTCGCCGAGATCGGGTTCGAGGTGCGCGAGGGCGCGACGCGGCTGGCGCATCTCTATGAACGCAATCCGCTGCGGGTGCTGTTTCCGGCGCCGGTGGCTGGGGATGTGCCGACCGCGGTGCTGGTGACGACATCGGGCGGACTGGTTGCGGGCGACCGGATCGAGATTTTGGTGACCGCGGGCGAGGGCGCTGCCGCGCACGTCACCGGATCCGCGGCGGAGAAGATCTATCGCTCGACCGGCGCGACGACCGAGATAGAGCAGACGCTGTGTGTTGGGATGGAAGCGTGGCTCGAATTCCTGCCGCCGGAAGCGATCCTGTTCGATTGGACCCGGCTGCGGCGCAGCACGCGGGTCGAGTTGGCGGTCGGCGCCGGTTTTCTCGGCGGCGGCATTTTGGTTTTTGGCCGTATCGCGATGGGCGAGCGCTTTGCCAACGGGCTGCTGCACGAGGTTTGGGAGGTGTGGCGCGGCGGCGCGCTCGCCTGGGGCGACGCGCTGCATGTGGACGGAGATGTTGCGTCAATTATGGCCGACCCGGCGTGTTTCGATGGGGCCGAAGCCTGCGCCACATTGATTCTCGCGCCGCCGCAAGGCGATCCGCGACGCTATCTCGATGCTGCCCGCGCGGTGCAGCAGGAATCGGAGGCGGCGGGGCTGCGCGCCGGGGTCACCATGGTAAATGGATTGCTCGTCGCGCGCTGGCTCGGCGACGCGGTTTCGCTGCGCCGCGCTTATGCCGATCTCGCTTGCCATTTGCGGGAAGCCGCGATGGGATTGCCGCCGCGTCTGCCGCGCCTGTGGCACGTTTGATGCCAGGGAAGGCGAAGGGGAGGGCCGATGAACCTGACGCCGCGCGAAAAGGACAAGCTGATCGTCGCGGTCGCCGCGATGGTCGCCGAGCGCCGCCTGCAGCGCGGCGTCAAGCTCAACTACCCCGAGGCGGTGGCGCTGATTACCGACTACGTGCTCGAAGGCGCGCGTGACGGAAAAACCGTCGCCGAGCTGATGCGCGACGGGGCGACGGTGTTGTCCCGCGCGCAAGTCATGGAAGGCGTTCCCGAAATGGTCCACGAAATCCAGGTCGAGGCGACCTTTCCGGACGGCACCAAGCTTGTCACCGTGCACGAGCCGATAAGATGATCCCGGAGAGAAAAATGTACTGTCATTCCGGGGCGCGCGGAACGCGCAAACCCGGAACCAATGAGCACAGACGCACGTCGAAAGTGTTTGGGCGTCGGAAGGGAACTGAGCACGCGTCCGTGTTCGTGGGTTCCGGGTTCATCGCAGCGCGATGCCCGGGAATGACAGTTGGGGGAAGACGATGATCCCCGGCGAGCTCTTCGTCGCGGAGGGCGACATCGAGCTGAACGCCGGGCGGCCGACGGTGACGCTCACCGTCGCCAATACCGGCGACCGGCCGATCCAGGTCGGCTCGCACTATCATTTCTACGAGACCAACGGGGCGCTGCGGTTCGACCGGGAGAAGGCGCGCGGCTTCCGCCTCGACATCCCCGCCGGCACCGCGACCCGGTTCGAGCCGGGGCAGAGCCGCGAGGTTCGGCTCGTCGCCTATGCCGGCGCCCGCCAGGTCGTCGGCTTCAACGGTCGGATCAACGGGGCGCTCTGACATGGCGAACAGGATCGGCCGCGGCGCCTATGCCGCCATGTTCGGGCCGACCACCGGCGATCGCATCCGCCTCGCCGATACCGAGTTGGTCGTCGAGGTCGAGAGCGACCGCACGGTCTATGGCGAGGAGGTCAAATTCGGCGGCGGCAAGGTGATCCGCGACGGCATGGGACAGAGCCAGCGCAGCCGGGCCGAGGGCGCGGTCGACACGGTCATCACCAACGCGGTGATCCTCGACCACTGGGGTATCGTCAAAGCCGATATCGGCATTCGCGACGGCCGCATCGCCGGCATCGGCAAGGCCGGCAATCCCGACATCCAGCCGGGGGTCGACATCGTCATCGGCCCCGGCACCGAGATCATCGCCGGTGAGGGCAACAT
>JBBRPG010000163.1:0-9198 GCA_038228485.1 Alphaproteobacteria bacterium | reverse complement strand
TCTTCTTCAAAAGATGGGCAGCCAAAGGCGCTGGGTGCACCGGAACGACGAGCGGCCGGCGATGCACCCCATTTTGACGAGATTTCGCCTCAAAGTCACGCTGTTATCGATGGCAAGAGCGACGGATCCTTCATCAGGACCTTTTTCCCATCTGCCGATGCAACGCCGCCAAGCAGGCAAAGCGCAACTGCGGCAAGCACAATCCTCGGCAACCGCATCAGCCCTGTTCCCGCCGCGTCAGGCGCAGGCTGCGACCGCGCGGCGGGCCATCACATTGACGAGATGGGCGCGGTATTCGGCGCTGGCGTGGATGTCGGTGTTAAGCCCGTCATCGGCGATCGCGATGTCCTTGATCGCGTCAGCACTGAAGGATTTGCCGAGCGCGGCTTCCATCTCCGGCACCCGGAAGACACGCGGGCCGGCTCCGGTCACCGCGACCCGCACGCCGCCGTCGGTGCGGGCGACGAACACGCCGACGATCGCGTAGCGCGAGGCCGGGTTCCTGAACTTCTGATAGGCCGCGGCCTGCGGCTTCGGGAACTTGACCGCGGTGACGATCTCGTCCTGACCAAGGGCGGTTTCGAACATGCCGGTGAAGAAATCCTCGGCGCCGATCTCGCGCTGGGTCGTGACCACCGTCGCGCCGAGCCCGACCAATGCTGCGGGGTAATCCGCGGCAGGATCGTTGTTCGAGATCGAGCCGCCGATGGTGCCGCGGTTGCGCACGGCCGGGTCGCCGATCAGGCCGGCGAGCGCGGCGAGGGCAGGGATCACCCGCTTCACCTCGGCCGAGCGATGAACCTCGACATGGCGGGTCATCGCGCCGATCGTCACCCCGCCGCCTTCCTCCTTGATGCCTTTCAGCCCACCGATTGCCGCCAAATCGACCAGGTCGGACGGCTTGGCGAGGCGCAGCTTCAAGGTGGGCACCAACGTCATGCCGCCCGCAACCAGCTTGGCCTCCTCGGCGCCGAGCAGCTTCGCGGCGTCGGCGAGGCTCGCCGGCTTGTGATAGGTGAATTCGTACATCTTGCCTCTCCCTATTCCGCGGCGAGCGGGGTTTTGTGCTGCTGGATGGTGCGCCAGAGTTTTTCCGGTGTTGCCGGCATCTCGACATGGCGCACGCCCAGGCCCTTCAGCGCATCGACGATGGCGTTGGAGATCGCCGCCGGCGCGCCGATCGCTCCGGCCTCGCCGCAGCCTTTGACCCCGAGCGGGTTGTGCGCGCACAAGGTCGCATGCGTCGACAACGCGAAGGACGGCAGGTCGGCCGCCCGCGGCATCGTGTAATCGTTGTACGACGCGGTCAGCAGCTGCCCCGTCACCTTGTCGTAGACGCAGGCTTCGAGCAGCGCCTGGCCGATGCCCTGCGCCAACCCGCCATGCACCTGACCGGCGACGATCATCGGGTTGATGATTCGGCCGAAATCGTCGCTCGCATTGAAATTGCAGATTTCGAGGGTGCCGGTGTCGGGGTCGATCTCGATCTCGGCGATGTAGGCGCCGGATGGGAACGTGAAGTTCTTCGGGTCGTAGAACGCGGTCTCGTCGAGCCCCGGCTCCAGGTCGTCATGCGGGAAGTTGTGCGGCACATAGGCCGTCAGCGCGACCTCGGCGATCGATTTCGCCCGATCCGTGCCCGCGACCGTGAAATTGCCGTCCTTGAACTCGATGTCGGCCTCGGCCGCTTCGAGCAGGTGGGCGGCGATCTTCTTGCCCTTGGCGATGATCTTATCCATCGCCTTGATGATTGCGGTACCACCGACCGCCAGCGAGCGCGAGCCGTAAGTGCCCATGCCGTAAGGTATCTTGGCGGTGTCGCCGTGGACGATCTCGATCGATTCCATCGGGATCCCGAGCCCGTCGGCGACGAGCTGGGCGAAGGTCGTCTCATGGCCCTGGCCGTGACTGTGCGAGCCGGTGAGGATGGTCACGCTGCCGGTCGGATGGACCCGGACGCTGGCGGATTCGAACAGCCCGGCGCGCGCGCCCAGGGAGCCGACCACCGCCGACGGAGCGATGCCGCACGCCTCGATATAGGTGGCGATGCCGATGCCGCGCAGCTTGCCGCGCCGCGCCGCCTCCTGCCGCCGGGCCTCGAACCCGGCGTAGTCCGCCGCCTTGACCGCCAGGTCGAGGGTCGAGAAATAGTCGCCGCTGTCGTATTGCAGCGCGACGGGCGTCTGGTACGGGAAGGCGTCGACCGGGATGAAGTTGCGGCGGCGCAGCTCGGCCGGGTCGATCCCCAGCTCGTCGGCGGCGAGGTCGACGATGCGCTCCAACAGGAACGTCGCCTCCGGCCGCCCGGCCCCGCGATAGGCATCGACCGGGACGGTATGGGTGAACACCGCCTTGACCTCGCAATAGACCAGCGGCGTCGTATACGTGCCAGCGAGCAAGGTCGCGTAGAGATAGGTCGGGACGCAGGTCGCAAACGTCGACAAATACGCACCCATGTTGGCGACCGTCGCCACCTTGAGCGCGACGAACTTGCCGTCCTGATCGACCCCCAGCTCGACATGGGTGGCATGGTCGCGGCCATGCGCGTCCGACATAAAACTCTCGCCCCGGTCGGCCGTCCATTTGACCGGCTTTTTCAGCTTGCCGGCGGCCCAGGTAACGATCGCCTCCTCGGCATAGTGGTAAATCTTAGAGCCAAAGGCGCCGCCGACATCGGGCGCGACCACCCGCAAGCGCGCCTCCGGGAGGTGCAGCACGAACGCGCCCATCAGCAGCCGGATCACATGCGGGTTCTGGCTCGTCGTAAACAGCGTGAACTCGTTGGTGGCGCGGTCGAAATCGCCGATCGCGGCGCGCGGCTCCATCGCGTTGGGGACGAGCCGGTTGTTGGTGAGGTCAAGCTTCACCACCCGTGCCGCTTTGCCCAGGGCCGCATCGATCGCGGCCGGATCGCCGATATGCCAGTCGTAGCAGATATTGCCCGGCACCTCCGGCCAGACCAGCGGCGCGCTTGACCTCAGCGCCTCGGAAGCGTCGGTGACGGCCGGCTCGGCGACATAGTCGATTTCGATCAGCTCGGCCGCGTCGCGGGCATGGGCGAGCGTGTCGGCGATCACCACCGCGACCTGGTCGCCGACATGGCGGACCCGGTCGACGACGAGCACGGGATGCGCCGGCTCGTGCATCGGCGAGCCGTCCTTCGAGTGTATCTGCCAGCCGCAGGGCAGGCCGCCGATCCCGTCGGCCGCCATGTCCTTGCCGGTATAGATGGCGGCGACTCCCACCGCCTTGGCCGCGGTGCCGGTATCGAGGCTGACGATCCGCGCATTGGCGTGCGGGCTGCGCAGGATGAAGGCGTAGAGCTGGCCCGGACGGTTGATGTCGTCGGTGTAGGTGCCCTGTCCGGTCAGAAAGCGATAATCCTCGCGCCGCCGAACCGCGTTGCCGATCTCTGCCATGACTGTTACTCCGCCGCCGCTTTGGTGCCTCTCATGGCGGCGGCTCCGGCTTTGATCGCCAGCACGATGTTGTGATAGCCGGTGCAGCGGCAGAAATTGCCTTCGAGGTACTCGCGGATTTCGCGGTCGCTGGGGTCGGGGTTGTTCTTCACCAGGTCGAGTGCGCTCATGACCATCCCCGGCGTGCAGAAGCCGCATTGCAGCGCGTGGTTGTCGCGGAAGGCTTCCTGCATCGGGTGCAGCGTGTCGCCGTCGGCCACGTCCTCGATGGTCTTGACGCTGCGGCCCTCGGCCTGCACCGCGAGCAGGGTGCACGACTTCACCGCCTCGCCATCGACATGGACGACGCAGGCGCCGCACTGGCTGGTGTCGCAGCCGACATGGGTGCCGGTCAGCCCCAGCGTTTCGCGCAGCAGCTGCACGAGGAGGGTGCGCCCCTCGACCGTCGCCGACACCGGTTTGCCGTTAACCGTCAGGCTCACCGATTGCTGCATTGAAACCTCCCTCTCGCGCGTTGCGACCAGGCAGACTTCCCTGGCCGGCCCTTGTCATGGGCGCGAGTTTCCTGCGCCGTCGGCGCCGGGTCAAGGCGCCTGCGATGTCTTAAAGCTCGTTATATACAGATGGTTATGACGCCTCGGGGACCGCCGGCGAGGGGCTCATGACGCCCATGAACTTGCCAAAGAATTCGTCCGCCATCTTGCGTGAGGTCGCGTCGATCAGGCGAGAGCCGATCTGCGCCAGCTTGCCGCCGACCTGAGCCTGGACGCCGTAGCGCAGAACGGTCTCGCCGCCGGCCTCGTCGAGCGCGACCTTGGCGCTGCCCTTGGCAAAGCCGGCGACCCCGCCGGTGCCCTCGCCGGTGATCGTGTACCCGGCGGGCGGGTTGAGGTCGGTCAAGGTGACTCTGCCCGTAAAGCTCGCCTTCACTGGCCCGACACGGGCGACGACCTTGGCGGTGAACTCGGTGTCGGAAACGCGCTCCACGCTCTCGCAGCCGGGGATGCAGGTCTTCAGCGTTTCCGGGTCGTTAAGCTTTTCCCATACCTGCTCGCGCGGCGCGGGGATGCGCATCTCGCCATGCATTTCCATTGCTGTCTTCTTTCTCTGTGGCGACGGCACTGTGTGATTGGGTGGGTCTAATTGCAACCGCGCTTGATATACCGCCGTGCAGGATATACATCGACGCAGATGTATATCAATGGAGAGGGTCGATGCAGGTCGCAAAATGGGGCAACAGCCTCGCCATCCGGCTTCCCGCCGCCGTCGTCGAGGTGTTGGCGCTCAAGGAAGGCGACGAGATCGAAATTCGCGTCGCGGACGCGCGGCAGCTCGAAGTATCCCGCAAGCCCAGCCGCGAGGAGTTGATAAAGCGCTTACGGGAATTCAGAGGAAGCCTTCCGGCCGACTTCAAGTTCGACCGGGAAGAGGCGAATGCCCGGTAGCTTCTTCGATACCAATGTGTTGCTTTACATAGCATCGGGAGACGCCGCCAAAGCCGAGCGTGCGGAACAGCTGATCGCTGCGGGCGGAACGGTCAGCGTCCAAGTTCTCAACGAAATCGCCAACGTCGCGCGGCGCAAGATGCGATATTCCTGGGAAAGGACGCATAACTTGCTGTCGCAAATTCGTCTGCTTCTGCCGGTGATCCCGGTGACGCTGGACATTCATGAAACAGGTATCGGCCTTGCCGAGCGTTACACTCTGTCGATCTACGATGGGATGATCGCCGCCGCGGCCCTCGATTCTGGATGCGACACGCTCTGGTCCGAGGACATGCCCGACGGGCTGGTGATCGGCGGTCGGCTGACCGTGGTGAACCCATTCCGTTCCCATTAAGGATTATGGAACCACCGCGATCGCGTTGATCTCGATCAGGTAGTCGGGATGGGTCATCTTGACCACCTCGACCATCGTCGAGGCCGGCAACGGCTCGCGGAAGTACTCGCGCCGCACCTTATGGATCGTGTCGAACTGCTCCATGTTGCGGATGTAGACATCGACCCGGCAGATATCGTCCATCGTGCCGCCGGCGGCCTCCACCGCGGCTTTGATGTTCTCGCAGACTTGCCGGGTCTGGGCCTCGATGTCGCCGACACCGGCGATCGTGCCGTCGGCGCGGCGCGAGGTCATCCCCGAGATGAACACCAGCCGGCCGCGCGCCTCGATCGCCGTCGCATGGGAGAACACACCGCTCGGCTGGCGCAGCTTGTCCGAGCGAATCTGCTGTTTCGGCATGGCATCTCTCCCACTAAATGATCCTGC
Organism: Alphaproteobacteria bacterium; assembly: GCA_038228485.1. GTDB lineage: Bacteria > Pseudomonadota > Alphaproteobacteria > ATCC43930 > CGMCC-115725 > DATARH01. Next base: position 3,514 of record JBBRPG010000163.1, on the reverse strand, counting down.
ATCCTGCCCCGTCGGCGGCACGCTTCCAAGGTCGCTTGACGGAAGTTCTCGGGCCTTGGATCGTAGCGGTTCCCGATCATAGGATGTATGCCGATGCCAGCAGAGAACCGGCCCGCCCGGACGCTACCCACGCGCATGGAGGACCGCCTGATCGTCGCGCTCGACGTGCCGAGCGTCGCCGAGGCGCGCGCCATCGTCGCGCGGCTCGACGGGGTCGTCAGCTTTTACAAAGTCGGGCTCTGGCTGATCTTTGCGCCGGGTTTCGAAGCGTTTCTCGACGACCTGCTGAAAGCGGGACATAAAATCTTCCTCGACGCCAAGATGTTCGATATCGGCGAAACGGTGAAGCGCGGGATCGAGCGGGTGGCCGAGCGCGGCGTCAGCTTCGTTACCGTGCATGGCGACGGCGACATCATCCGCGCGGCGGTCGAAGGCAGGGGAAAATCGTCGCTGCGGCTGCTGGTGGTGCCGGCGCTGACCAGCCTCAATGAGCAGGGGCTGCGCGAGTTGGGCTATGGCGGTAGCGTCGCCGAGCTGATCGATGCGCGCGCCAGGATGGCGTTCGACTGGGGCATCGACGGCATCATCGCCAGCCCGCAGGACAATCCCGCCGCAATCCGCAAGCGGCTCGGCGCCGAGAGCCTTTATGTCGTCACCCCGGGGGTGCGGCTCGCCGGCGCCGCGCTCGACGACCATAAGCGCTCGGGCACCCCGGCCCAGGCGATTGCCGACGGCGCCGATTATCTTGTCGTCGGTCGGCCGATCGTCCAGGCCGCCCATCCGGCGGCGGCGGCGGCCGCCATCATCGCCGACATGAAAGCCGGTCTCTGACGCACCCTTGGGTTCGGCGCCGCCGGTGTGCTAGCGTCGGCGAAATCGCAGGGCAATAACCAGGCGAAGCCGCGGATACAAAGGGGGCACCGGTGCACATTTCGACAGCAGGACGTTGGACGAGCTTCGGCGCGGCGTTGGCGCTCATCGGTGGGCTCGCGTTGAGCGGGGCGGCCTGGGCCGGACCCACGCTTGACAAGATCAAGCAGGGCGGTGGGTTCAGCTGCGGGGTACAAACCGGGCTTGCCGGATTTGCCCAGCCCGACAGCCAGGGCGTCTACAGCGGCTTCAACATCGACATCTGCAAGGCGATTTCCGCCGCGCTGTTCGGCGGCGCCACCGACAAGATCAAGTACGTGCCGCTGACCGCGCAGCAGCGTTTCACCGCGCTGCAATCGGGCGAAGTCGACATCCTGTCGAACAACACGACCTGGACGCTGACCCGCGACACCGATCTCGGGCTCAATTTCGCCCCGGTGGTGTTCTATGACGGGCAGGGTTTCCTGGTCGCGAAGAAGCTCAACGTCAAAGGCGCGAAGGAGCTTAACGGCGCCACGGTTTGCGTGCAGCCGGGCACCACGACCGAGCTCAATCTCGCCGACTACTTCCGCGGCAATAAGATGGAATACAAGCCGGTCGTCATCGAAAAGCTCGACGAGGCGGTCGCGGCGTTCTTCGGTGGCCGCTGCGACGTGTTCACCGGCGACTCGTCGGCGCTCGCGGCGATCCGCACCGGCCGCGCCAGCAACCCCGACGACTATATGATCCTGCCCGAGCGCATCTCGAAGGAGCCGCTCGCACCCGTGGTCCGCCACGGCGACGACCAGTGGCATGACGTGGTCGACTGGGTCATCTACGCGCTGATCCTGGCCGAGGAGAAGGGCATCACCAAAGCCAATCTCGACGAGATGTTGAAAAGCGAGGACCCGGACATCAAGCGCATCCTCGGGGTCACCCCGGGCATGGGCAAGGCGCTCGGCCTCGACGAGAAATGGGCCTACAACGCGATCAAGGCCAACGGCAATTACGGCGAGATCTTCGAGCACAATCTCGGCGGCGGCGGGCCGCTGAAGCTGGAGCGCGGCCTCAACGCCTTGTGGACCAAGGGCGGGCTGCAATACGCGATGCCGATCCGCTAAGGCGGCTCCGCCCGGTCGAGGGAAGCGGCGATGACGAGCGAGGAAGCCTCCCTCAGCATCGCTCCGGCGCGGCCCCGCCCGTGGCGCGACCCGAAGCTCCGCGGCATCGCCTACCAGGTGCTGTTCGTGGCGGCGGTCGTCGGCTTTGGCGCGTTCCTCGTCCACAACACCATGGTCAATATCGGCCGTCAGCACATCGCGACGGGTTTCGGCTTTCTCGACCGCGAGGCGGCCTTCGGCATCGGCGAGTCGTTGATCGCCTACTCGCCGGCCGACACTTACGGCCGCGCCTTTCTCGTCGGGCTGAGCAACACGCTCTATGTCGCGGCGCTCGGCGTTGTATTGGCGACCGTTCTCGGCACGGTGATGGGGCTGGCGCGGCTGTCGGGCAACTGGCTCGTGCGCAAGCTGGCGCAAATCTATGTCGAGACCTTCCGCAACATCCCGCTGGCGCTGCAGCTGTTCTTCTGGTGGGGCTTGTTGAACAAGATGGCGCCGGGCCCGCGCGCGGCGTGGCAAGTGTTGCCCGATGTCTTCGTCAGCAATCGCGGCATCGTCTTCCCGGTAATAGAGACGCACCCGGGATATAAGTGGGTCGGGCTGGCGTTCCTGGCCGGCATCGCGCTGGCGGTCGGCATCGCCCGCTGGGCCAAGGGCCGCCAGGCCGCGACCGGGCAGCAGACGCCGACCGGCTGGATCGGGCTCGGCCTGATCATCGGTTTGCCGGCGCTGGCGTTCATCGCCGCGGGCGCGCCGCTGACGCTCGGCCTGCCGCAGCTCAAGGGGTTCAATTTCAGCGGCGGTGGCTCGGTTTCGCCGGAATTCACCGCGCTGCTGCTGGGATTGACGATCTATACCGGCACCTTCATCTCCGAGATCGTCCGCGCCGGCATCCTCGCGGTCAGCTGGGGCCAGAGCGAGGCGGCGATGGCGCTCGGGCTGCGGCCGAATTTGCGGATGCGCCTGATCGTGCTGCCGCAGGCGCTGCGGGTCATTATCCCGCCGATCACCAGCCAGTATCTCAGCCTCACCAAGAACAGCTCCTTGGCCGTGATCATCGGCTACCCCGATCTGGTGTCGATTGCCAACACGACGATGAACCAGACCGGCCAGGCGATCGAAGGGATTGCCTTGATCATGGCGGTCTACCTGGTGATCAGCCTGACGATCTCGGCGGCGATGAACCTCTACAACCGCGCCGTCGCGCTGGTGGAGCGCTAGAGATGACCGACATCGCCAACGAGATGCCGGTCCCGGTCACGCGGCCGCCGACGCGGGCGAAGGGAGCCGTCGGCTGGGCGCGGGAGAACCTGTTCAGCGGCGTCTTCAATTCGATCCTGACGCTGCTCTGCATCGGGTTGTTGGCAGTGACGATCCCGCCGCTGATCCGCTGGGCCTTTATCGACGCGATCTGGCATGCGCCCAACGGTGCGGCCTGCCACGGCGGCGGTGCGTGCTGGGCGTTCATCGGAGAAAAGATACGGTTCATCCTGTTTGGCTTCTTCCCCAGCGGCGAGATTTGGCGGCCGATCCTCGTCGTGGTG
>JBBRPG010000162.1:0-9203 GCA_038228485.1 Alphaproteobacteria bacterium | reverse complement strand
TTGCCCGTGGCGTCAAAGAACTTCACCGCCTCGTCCGGTGTATCACTCCCCGGCCGCAGATAGGTCTCCCGGCTTGCCGTGATCAACACGCGGATGCGGTCGTCGCGGCCGAAGTTCTTGGTCTTCGCCCGTCCGCGGATGCGGTAGTTGAAGTCGTGGTTGGCCGGCACCCCGGCCTCGATCGCCGCCTGCACCATCGCGTTGCCGAGCGGCGAGCGTACCGGGTTCGACACGTGCAGCGGCCCGCCGGCGCCGTGGAACTCGTCGGGGCCGCGCTCCTGGTCTTCGGCCTTCCTGAAGAACGGCAGCACGTCGTCATAGGCCCAGCCGTCGCAGCCCTTTTGCCGCCAGCCGTCGTAATCGGTCGGGGTGCCGCGCATGTAGACCATGCCGTTGATCGAGCTGGTGCCGCCCAGCACCTTGCCGCGCGGCTGGTAGAGGGTGCGGCCGTTGAGCTCCTTCTCCGGCTCGCTGTCGAACATCCAGTTCACCCGCGGGTCGGTATAGGTCTTGGTGTAGCCGAGCGGGATGTGGATCCACGGGTTGGTGTCCTTGGTGCCCGCCTCCAGCAGCAGCACCCGGTACTTGCCGCTTTCCGAAAGCCGCCCCGTCACCGCACACCCCGCCGACCCCGCGCCGGTGACGATGAAGTCGTAGGTGTTGTTATCGGGCATGTGCGTCTCCCTAAGCGTGGCGGGCTGGCGGTCAGGCGACGATAGCGAATGCCTAAGGGATCAGGGAAGAGCCGTGCTGGATCGTGGCGTCGCGGACCTTCAAGACAGAGTCCAGGCACGTAATTGACTTACTTTACTGGAGGAAATTGGCCACGCCAGTCGTCTTCTGGAAGAAGTTTAAATTTTCCTGTTTTTTGCGCAATGGTCAAGGATACCGCTTAGGAACAGAGCCGATTTTCCGCCCCATAGCTTCGTGTCGGCGTAGACATATCCCGCATCGACAGCGGCAACTATTTCGCTTGGCCCTGCGGGAAGAGCAAGTCCCGCGGCTACTCTTGCACGAACCATTTTCTCGTAATCCTTATTTGCAATATTTAGCCAGCGGTAGATCGCAGACAGTGCCTCAAAGCTATTTGGTATCCCCGACTTGTCATGCACAACTCGGTTTGCAAGTCCATAACATCGCGCTGTAGATAACCAAGGCTCGTCGGGTGGTGGCCCGTACCTGTCTGGAGCCGTCCATTCCATCCCCGGAGTGAAATTAGGATTTGGCCACCGCGGCTCTATGAGTTCGTCCGCGATCGCCGACGCTACAATGACTAATGTTCCCGCTGACACGAGTGTGACAGTGAAAAAAACTATTCTCTTTGTCTGATAAATTTGTTTGCCGACCCGCCAGAACCACTGCATTTGCCCGTCCTATCCGTTCGCGCGCGTCTCACCTTCTCTCAACCTTTAGATCAAGCAGCCAACGGCAAAAAACGCGGCCGGAGTTAATTATCCCCATCCGCAACACGGCGTGAAGGCGTATTGGGGGATTCGACTTGGCCGAACCGTGCATCCGCTTTTGCCTTCTTTGCTTTTCCGGATAATGTCGATATCCGTCCGAGAGAAATCTGTCGGTCAGCAAATGGACAACCAGTTTCGCTACACAGCCGTGTTCGAGTCCGCCGAGGAGGGCGGATATATCGTTACCTTCCCGGCGATCCCCGGCCTGGCGACCCAAGGCGAAACACTGGTCGAGGCGCGGGCGATGGCGGCGGATTGCCTTCGCGCCTATCTCGAATCGCTGCGCAAAGACGGCGAAGCGCTGCCTTACGAGGCTCCGGAAGGGCCGATCACCGAGAGGCTGACGGTTGAACTCGCCAGCGCATGACCGACCTGCCCTCGGTCAACGCCGCAAGACTGATCCGGGCGTTGCAGCGGGCGGGCTTCTTCGTTCACCACACGACCGGCGGCCACTACGTTCTGAAACACGCCGAACGCCCCGCCGTCCGCATCGTCGTGCCGTTTCACGGCAGCGCCGATGTGAAGCGCGGCATCCTGCGTTCGATCCTTCGCCAAACTGGGCTATCGATCGAGGAACTGATCCGACTGCTCTGAGTGTCAGCTATCCGGAGCGCGACGAATCAATCGCGTTCCGCCTGAGGCTCGGCCCGTCGAGATTGCCGCGCCTCTCGGCGCCTCGCAATGACGCCTGTAACGCCGCGGCCGGGCGCAGGGGTTATTCGGCGGCGGCTCTTTCGGGTTGCGCGGTCTTGGCGGCGCGGGCGAGCAGGGCGGCGGCGTTGCGGTGCAGGATCTGCTCGCGCGCGTCGTCGCTGATCTGCGCGTCCGCGAGCGCCTTGCGGGTCCAGTCGCAGCCGAACTCGGTGCCGTCGGTGCCGCAGACGATGCGCTCGGCGCCGTAGAGGGCCACGGCCGCCTCGATCGCGCGCGGGCCGAACGAGTTGCAATCCACATACACCGTGGCCTTGCGGAAGCGCGACGACGGCAGCTCCTCGCTCGGCGTGTCGAGCAGGCAGCGGTGGTCCATGCGCTCGACCTCGTAGGGGATGTTGCCGCCCAAATTGTGGACGACGACCGTCACGTCGGGGTAGTCGGCGAGGCAGTCGGTGAGGCACAAGGTCACCATCACCGAGGACAGGCTCGCCTGCATGTCGAGCGTGCCGTTGCGCCGGCGCGCATTGTCCGTCTCACCGGAGACCTTGGGGAACGCGTCGCCGGGCCGCGGACCGTGGTGGATGAAGAGGGTCGCGCGGTGGCGGTTCGCGGCTTCCAGCAGCGGACGCATCGCCTCGGCGTCCTTGCGCGTGAGAAAGCCGTTGCCCGGTATCTGGGCGCCGATCATGCCCGGCAGCGCGAGCGCCCGCTCGAGCTCGGCGGCGGCGGCGGAAATGTCGGTCAGAGGCAGCGCGGCAAAGGCGGCGAAGCGGCCGGGATGCTCCTGGCAAATCGCGGAAAGCCGGTCGTTGATGCGGCGGCACAGCGGCCCGGACACGTCCAGCGGCTGGGCCTCGACCCAGCAGAACGAACCGAGGAGCGACAGCACGCTCACCTCGACCCCCTGGCGGTCCATCCGAGCGAGATGGAAATCGACGTCGTCGAAGGCCTCGTCGAGCGGGGTTTCGCCCATCCGCGGGGCCTTGAGCACCTCGACGCCGTCAAGATTGCGCAGGATGCGCGGTTCCCGGGTGCGGGCGCGCAGGGCGTCGGCGACTTCCGCGGGCCGCCAATGGGCGTGGATGTCGATCATGGCTGTCATCGCTGTTTCCTTCACGAGCTTGGGCGGCAGCTTACCCCCACGGCGGCTCGCTGCACAGTAGGGACTACCGAAGATCGATCGCCTTGCACGATCCGTCGCACTCGTCGGGGAACAGGCTCATGCCGCAGGCACAAGGACCGCGGTGACCCGCGACGCTGGTGCCGCTTGTCGTGGCGGCCCGCTCGGGCAGCCGCTCCCGCCGCAATTCTTCCATGCGGGTGCGGATTGTCTTGAAATCATCGGCTACTCGGGGTTGTGACACCAAACCCTCCGGCGCGCGTCGCGGAAAGCCCGCGGCTCTTAATTATCCCCCATCCGCAGCGCGGCGATGAAGGCGGATTGGGGGATGTCGACCTGGCCGAACTGGCGCATCCGCTTTTTGCCTTCCTTCTGCTTTTCCAGCAGCTTGCGTTTGCGGGTCACGTCGCCGCCATAGCATTTGGCGGTCACGTCCTTGCGCAGCGCCTTGACGGTTTCGCGGGCGATGATGCGGCCGCCGATCGCGGCCTGGATCGCGATCTGGAAGAGCTGCCGCGGGATCAAATCCTTCAGCCGCTCGCACAGGGCGCGGCCGCGGCGGTCGGCCTGGCTGCGGTGGACAATCAAAGACAGCGCGTCGACCGGCTCGCCGTTGACCAGGATGTTGAGCAGCACCAGGTCGCTCTCGGCGTAGGAGTCGATCTGGTAGTCGAAGCTGGCATAGCCGCGGCTGACCGATTTCAGCCGGTCGTAGAAATCGAACACGACCTCGTTGAGCGGCAGGCGATAGACCACCATCGCCCGGTTGCCGGCATAGGTGAGGTCGAGCTGGGCGCCGCGCCGCTCCTCGCACAGCGCCAGCACCTGGCCGAGATACTCGTCCGGCACCATCACCGTCGCCTTGATCCACGGCTCTTCGATATGGTCGATCTTCACGGGATCGGGCATATCGGCGGGGTTGTGCAACAGCAGGACGCGATTGTTGGTCTGGTGCACCCGGTAGACCACCGACGGCGCGGTGGTGATCAGGTCGAGGTCGAACTCGCGGGTCAGCCGCTCCTGGACGATTTCGAGGTGCAGCAGGCCGAGAAACCCGCAGCGGAAGCCGAAGCCGAGCGCCGCCGAGGTTTCCGGCTCGTATTCGAAGCTGGCGTCGTTGAGGCGCAACTTGCCGAGGCTCTCGCGCAGGTGCTCGTAATCGGCCGAATCAACCGGGAAGAGACCGCAGAACACCACCGGCTGCAGCGGCTGGAACCCCGCAAGCGCCGCGGCGGCGGGGCGGCGGTCTTCGGTGATGGTATCGCCGACCCGGCAATCGGCCACGGTCTTGATCCCGGCGGTGATAAAGCCGATCTCGCCCGGCCCCAGCGCCGGCACCGCCACGCCCTTCGGGGTGAAGACGCCGACCCGCTCGACATTGTGGGCGGCGCCGGTCGCCATCAGCCGGATTTTCTGGCCGGGCACAAGGCTGCCGTCCTTGACCCGCACCAGGATGACGACGCCGAGATAGGCGTCGTACCAGCTGTCGACCAACAACGCCTTGAGGGGCGCGGCCGGATCGCCGACGGGCGCCGGCAGCCGCGTCACCAGCGCCTCCAGCACGCCCTCGATGTTGAGCCCGGTCTTGGCCGAGATCAGCACCGCTTCGGAGGCGTCGAGGCCGATCACGTCCTCGATCTGCTCGCGCACCCGGTCGGGCTCGGCGGCGGGCAGGTCGATCTTGTTGAGCACCGGCACGATCTCGTGGCCCGCAGCCACCGCCTGGTAGACATTGGCGAGGGTCTGCGCCTCGACCCCCTGGCTGGCGTCGACCACCAAGAGCGACCCCTCGCACGCCGCCAGCGAACGGCTGACCTCATAGGCGAAGTCGACATGGCCCGGCGTGTCCATCAGGTTGAGGACGTAATCTTCGCCGTCCTGGGCCCGGTAGTCGAGCCGCACCGCCTGCGCCTTGATGGTGATGCCGCGTTCGCGCTCGAGTTCCATGGTGTCGAGCACCTGCTCGCGCATCTCGCGCGCCTCCAGGCCGCCGCAGGTCTGGATCAGCCGGTCGGCCAAGGTCGACTTGCCGTGGTCGATATGCGCGATGATCGCGAAGTTGCGGATGTGGCTGAGCGGGGTCATGCGAAGGCGAACATAGGGTCGAGTGGCTACGGGATCAACGCGGGCCGGCGTTGTCCTGACCGATCACAGATCCGCGGCGGGGATTCCCAATGCGTGAGCCGCTTCGAGCAGGCGCGTGTCGTAGCTGGCGAGTTCGACTTCCGTGCCGCGACTGCGCAGGTAATCCATCGTGGCGAGGTGAAGCGCGTCGAGGGTGCGAATCGGGAGGGGAAAAGGCCCCAATGCCCTCGCCAATGCCGGCTCGCTCATTTCCGTCAGGTTCACGCGGTCCAGCAAAGCCCGTGCCCGCTCGCCATGCGAGACAAATCGTCCGTGAGCACTGATCCGGTTCCAGACTTCGTAGGCGAGTAGCCGGCTGGAAGCCAAATCCTCGTTCCACAGCGTTTCTGGCGGCGATCGAAGCTCGGCGAACAAATCGGCGAGCAACACCGAACTGTCGATATAGATCACCGATCCTCTCGGTCGCGATCAAGATCTTCCATCAGCTGTTCAATCGTGTAGCCCTTTATCGGCTTGCGCGGCGGCAGCGGAGCAAATGGTCTTTTGGCAGGTTTTAGCCAGCCTTCCCGGACACCTTTTTCCTGAAACGGGGTAAGTCCTGTCTCCGTTTTGTGCGGAACGATCTCGGCGACGGTGCGGCCGCGGTCGGTGACCAGGACCGTCTCGCCGGAAGCGGCGGCGCGGACATATTCGCTGAGCTTGTTTTTCAGGACTTTGAGGCCGACGGTGCGCATGGACATAAAGTAGCTCCTGGAAGCTCCTTTGTCAAAACGGCCCAACTCAGCCGCCCGGCAGCTTGTGCGCTTCGGGAAAGAACAGCTCCCGCCACGATTCCGGTTCGTGCTTGAGCCGGCCGGTCTGGCGCAGAAAGCGGGCGAGGTTCAGCACCCCGGCCGGCGCCGCGGCGAACCCCATATCGGGATCGGCCAGCATGTCGGTCAGCTCCTCGACCGCGAGGTCACCGCTCCCGACCGCCTTCACGTAGATCTCGGCGGCGGCGCCGGGGTTCTGCCTGATGAAGACCGCCGCCTCGTCGATCGCGGCGATGACGGCCGCGCACAGCTGCGGGTTGTCGTCGCGGAACGGGGCGGTCGTCACCAGCGCGCCGACGCTGTGCGGACCGGCAACGTCGAACGAATCCATCACCCGGTGCACCGCCGGGTCGCCGCGCTCCTCGTCGGAATAGGGCAGTCGGGCGAAATCGGCGTCGATCCCGTCCTTGGCCGTGCGCAGCGCCGCCGCCGCCTCGCCGTCGCTGCGTGCGACGGTGATCCCGTCGAACCGGTCGTACCGCGTCAGGCCCCATTCCTGCGCCGCCGCCATCTGCAGCATCACCGCCGGCAGCGACACCTTGGGCGCGGGTACCGCGATGCGGTCTTTTTGGGTGAAGTCGCGGATCGTCGCGATCGCCGGGTTGCGCGTTACCAGCGTGTAGGGCATCCGCGCCAGCGCGGCGAGACCGCGGATTTCCTGCGGGGTGCCGGCGCTTGCGTCCCAGGCCGCGACAAACCTGGCGAGGTCGGTGGCGACGACGATATCGGCGGCGCCGGCAGTCATTGCGTCGAGCGGGTTGCCGCCGCCGGGCAGCAGCCACTGCACCGTCACCGAGCCGAGATGACGGGCCTGCGCCTGCTTTTCGATCAAGTGGTCGTGCTCGGCGACGATCAGCGCCAGCGCGGCGAGGTCGACCGGCCGGGCGATCCGCAAGCTCGTGTCGGCAGCGGCCGGCCGTGCCGCCATCAGCGCGCCGAGCAGGAGCACGCCAAGAAGGAGCACGGGAAAAACCGCGCCTAATCGCCGACCCATCGTCGCGGTCTGTCTCGTCATCGGGTTCGCAGTATATGCTGCCTCTTCCATCTCGATCAGGGAGGACATCATGGCCGGGCTGCTCGAAGGCAAAGCGGCGATGGTCACCGGCGGCGGCGGCGGCATCGGCCGCGCCACCGCGCTGGCCTTCGCCCGCGAGGGCGCGCGGGTCGCGGTCGCCGATTACGCCGCCGACGCCGCGGCCGAGACCGTCGCCCTGGTCAACGCCGCTGGCGGGCAGGCGATCACCCTGACGGGGGACGTGACCCGCGCCAGCGTGGTGAAGGCGATGCTCGACGACGTCATCGTCGCCTATGGCCGGCTCGACTGTGCCTTCAACAATGCCGGGATCGCGCCCTATCAGGTAAGCGCCAGCGGCAAAAAGACCGCCGAATGGTCGGAGGAATCGTTCGACCGGATGATCGCGGTCAACCTGAAAAGCGTCTGGCTGTGCATGAAAGCCGAGATCATCCAGATGCTGGCGCAAGGAGCCAATGGCCAAAAGGGGGGCGCGATCGTCAATACCGGGTCGATCGCCGGCCTAATCGGGTTGGTCACCTCGTCGGCCTATGTCGCGGCCAAGCACGGGGTGCTCGGCCTGACCAAGACCGCCGCGCTCGAATACGCCGAGGAGAACATCCGGGTGAACGCGGTCTGCCCCGGTTTTATCAAGACCAAGATGACCGAAGACATGATGCGCCGCCGCGGCGAGGCGATCATCTCGCACATCCCCAACGGCCGCATGGGCGCGCCCGAGGAGATCGCCGAGATGGTGGTGTGGCTGTGCTCCGATCGCGCCAGCTATGTCACCGGCGCCGCCTACAATGTCGATGGTGGCTGGATGGCAGTGTAGAAAGCGTTGTTGCTATTCTCTCGATATATGTGTAGTCTGATGTGTGGAGATTCACACATGGCGACAAATCTGTCGATTGATCCTGACCTGCTGAACCGTGCTTTGGAAGTAAGCGGCGAGCGCACAAAAAAAGCTGCTGTGACCAAGGCGCTTCAGGAGTTCATCGCTCGGCGGCGGCAAAAGGGATTGCTCGATCTTATGGGTAATCTCGAGTGGGATGAGAATTTCGACTACAAGGCGGAGCGCTCACGCGGTTGAGCCTATTTGTCGACACCAGCGTCTGGTCACTAGCGTTTCGGCGCGACGCCCCTGCTCCAACCCCGGAAGTGCATTATCTGCTTCACGCCATCGAGGCAGGAGAACCACTGTTCACGACCGGTCTCGTCTTACAGGAGCTGCTACAAGGTTTTTCCGGACCAAGATTCCGCCAGCAAATCATCGACCGGTTTTCCGCTCTACCCCTGCTTACTCCCGAACGGCGTGATCACATCGAGGCTGCGGAGTTGAGAAACACTTGCCGCCGTCGGGGTGTTCAGATCGGCACAATCGCCGCTCTCCTCGCTCAGCTTTGCCTTCGTCGGGATTTTACGATGCTAACAGCGGACAACGACTTTCGCGGTATTGCCGTGCACTATCCCCTGAAGCTGTGGCCGGTTCACACCCAATAGCTGGTGCGTTAGAAACGTTGCCAGTCAAACACGGGGAGGAACAGCATGCCGGGACGTTCGGAGGGGCGGGTGGCGCTGGTGACCGGCGGGGCGCGCGGGATCGGCGCGGCGACCGCCGAGCGGCTGGCCGAGGACGGCGCGGCGGTGGCGCTGTGCGACCTCGACCTCGCCGCCGCCGAAGCCACCGCTGCGCGCATCGCCGCCCGCACCGGGGTCAAGGCGTTTGGCATCAGGGCCAACGTCGCGGTCGCCGACGAGGTCGAGCGCATGGTCGAGGAGGTTGCGCTGCGGCTCGGCTCGGTCGACATCCTGGTCAACAATGCCGGCATCACCCGCGACAACCTGATCCACAAGATGAGCGAGGACGATTGGGACGCGGTCGCCGGGGTGCATTTGCGCGGCGCGTTCCTGTGCTCGCGCGCGGCGCAGCGCGAGATGGTCAAGCGCAACTGGGGGCGGATCGTCAACCTGTCGTCGGTGTCGGCGCTGGGCAATCGCGGCCAGACCAATTATTCGGCGGCCAAGGCCGGCTTGCAGGGCATGGCCAAGACCCT
>JBBRPG010000161.1:0-9284 GCA_038228485.1 Alphaproteobacteria bacterium | reverse complement strand
TCGACCCTGTTCAACCGGCTGACCCACGCGAAGGTCGGCGCCGAGGACATGCTGTTCGCGACGCTCGACCCGACGATGCGGCGGCTCGATTTGCCGTCGGGCAAGACGGTGATCCTGTCGGATACGGTCGGGTTCATCTCCGATCTGCCGACCCATCTCGTCGCCGCCTTCCGCGCCACCCTGGAAGAGGTCACCGAAGCCGACATCGTCGTCCATGTCCGCGATGCGCATCATCCGGACAGCGCCGCGCAGCGCGCCGACGTGCTGGCGGTGTTGAGCGACCTCGGCCTCGGCCAGCTGGTCGAGGAGGGGCTGGTCGAGGTGCTCAACAAGATCGACCTGCTCGACCAGGAGGCGCACGACGCGCTGGTCAACCAGGTGCAGCGCAACGAGGAGGTCGTGGCGCTGTCGGCGAGAACCGGGGAGGGGTGCAGCGCGCTGCTCGGCCTGGTCGCCGGGCGGCTCGAGCGTGACACGCACGCGGTGCGCCTCGACGTGCCCCTCAGCGACGGCAAGACGTTGGCGTGGATTTACGAACGCGGCGACGTGCTCGGCCGCCGCGACGATGCCGAGGCGGCGCATCTCTCGGTGCGCCTGTCCGAGGCCGATTTGGGCAGGCTACAGCACCGCCGACGGGTGCATTGACCGGAACGCGGCCACCCTGGTCGCCGTGAAATTTACTTCAGGTGAGGATGTGGGTGCGCCCGTCGCCCCTGTCCGGCGCGAACCCGACGATTCCCAGAATGCCTCGCTGCCGGCGGCGGCATTCGCGGTGAAGACCCGGCCGGGCCGGGCTGCTCCGTCGAGCAGTGCGAGCGGCCACTGCGCCGGAAAGCGGCCCGCACATAAAAGCGCCGCATCCGGAATGCACCCGCGATTGCCGGTTCAACCGTGACACCGCCGATTCCGGCCAAAATGTCATCCGAATAGCCAGCCACCAGGGCTTCGCCGGGGCGGTCGAACCGCGTCTTTCGGGTTTCCCATTCGGCTGCAAGCGTGTCGAGCATGCTGTGGCCTTCGGCACGAGCTTCGTCGCGCAGGGTTGAGAACCCTTGGGGCAGCGCGTCGGTTACGCGCACTACCCGGATCACTGTTCCTCGCGCTTGACCTGCTGCCACAGCGCTTCCAGCGCGTCGAGGTCGCGGCCGATTCCGCGCTTTGCCGCCAGCGCCTCGACCCGACGAAAGCGGCGCTCGAATTTCGCCGTGGCGCGGCGCAGCGCGGTCTCGGGCTCGACATCGAGCTTGCGCGCGAGGTTGGCAGCGGCGAACAGCAGATCCCCGACCTCATCTTCGAGCCGGGCAGGGGCCGCGCCACCGCCGATCTCGGCTTCAATCTCGGCGATCTCCTCGGCGATCTTCGGGATCACCGCCCGCGCCTCAGGCCAGTCGAAGCCGATGCGCGCCGCGCGCCGTGACACCTTGCCGGCGCGCAGCAGGGCCGGGAAAGCAAGGGCGATGCCGTCGAGCACGCTGTCGCCGCCGCTGGCCGTGCGCTCGGCCGCCTTGTGCGTTTCCCAGGCCTCGTTCTGCGCCGAAACCGAGGCAATCTGCGCATCGCCAAAGACATGCGGGTGACGCCGCACCATTTTGTCATTGATCGCCATGGCGACATCGTCAAAGGCGAAATGCCCGGCCTCCTCGGCCATCCGGGCATGGAAGACGACCTGCAGCAGCAGATCGCCGAGCTCATCCTTCAGCGCCGCCATATCGCGCCGCTCGATGGCGTCGGCGACCTCGTAGGCTTCCTCGATCGTATAGGGGGCGATGGTCGAGAAATCCTGCTCGCGGTCCCACGGGCAACCGATGTCGGGGTCGCGCGGCCGCGCCATGATTTGCAGCAGCGTATCAATGGGTCGGGTCATGTCTGGTTCACTCGACCCACAGGCCGCGACTCTTATGCCAGTCTTCGATCGACAATTCCGGATAGCCGTCGAAGCAATCGTCATCGGGGCCGATCTGCGGCTCAACCCAATCTGCCTTGTCGCGCAGCAGCAGATGGACCGAGGCAGGCGGTTTCGGCAGCTTCGTGTCGATCGCCGAGGCGAACGGGTGCATCAGCTCGGGCCAGGCATGGTCGCTGACCCATAGCGGCGTGCCGCAGCGTTTGCAGTAATGCCGGTCGGCCGAGCCTTTGCGGCCGTCGATCGGCGCGTTCCACACCCCAAGCGAGCGCCGTCCGTTCACTTTAAGTGTGTCGGCTAATCCCATGATGTTTATTGCATATCCGCCGCCACCAGCGCTCTTGCGGCAGATCGAGCAATAACAGCGCTGATAAGGGTAGGGCGTGTTGCTGCTGACCGAAAACGATATCGCGCCGCATCGGCAAGAACCCTCAAGGTGCATCGGCATTCAAAACCTCCGGGCCGACGAGCCGCTTCTGCAGAAAAAAGCGTTTGTGTTGAGGCGGGTAATCCAAGGTTCCGAATACGGTGTAGCCGAACCTCGGATAAAAGTCCGGGCCTTGAAACGAGAAGGTATCGACATAGGCTGAATGGCATCCGAAGGCGATTGCGCGCTGCTCCGCCTGGGTAATAAGCCCGCTGCCGATGCCGCCGCGCCGCAGATCCGCGTGTACCCACAGCAGATTGATGAAAAGCCAGCCCGAGTAAAGATTACCGACCAGTCCAGCGCGGATCTCATTCGCACGATCGCGCACAAAAAGCCCGAAATAGTCGTAACGCGTGTCGCGCAGGAATCCTTCGTTGTAGTCGCCGAGGCGTTCATCGACGAATTCCCGATCGCGCCACGACGGATTGTCTTCGATGCTGAGGCGGCAACCGGGCGGCAGATCCACGGCCGTTTCCTTCATTCCATCACCGCAGAGCGGCCACCAATGTAGCCTCGACCGTCGCGTTCGTCAGCCACCCGTGCACACGGAGCCCGAGGAGGGCGTTCCGGCATCTTAACTCGATGCCTAAAAGTCGCATAATATATATTATGGAAAGAGCGGGCGAGGTCTCAGCCAAGGAGCTTCGTCATAAAGACGCGGCTGTAGCCGGCCTGCTCGCCGCGGCTGGTCTCGACAAAGCCGAGCCTGGTGTAGAGCGCGATGTTTTTTCGACCATCTTTTCGTGCGTGTAGAGGCGTAATTCAGCAAAACCGAGCCGCCGCGCCTCGCTTTCTGCAAACCTGATCATCCGGCGGCCATAGCCCTGTCCTTGGCGATCCGGGCGTACTGCGACATTGTCGAGCAGCAGATGATCGGCCTTCGGCATCAGGACGACGACCGCGGCGATCTCGCTGCCCTCATCTTCGGCGACGCTGACCAGGCCTTGCGCGATCAGCGCCCCATAATCGTCAAGCGTGGGACCCGGCGGTTTCTCCATGCGCTCGAGGTAGATCGCATAGGCTTCCTGGACGACGCTCTCGGCCGCCGCGCGGTCTCTAGGATATGCCGGGCGGATCACGGATCGGGAACTTCGATGACGAGCCCATCTTGTCCGGGCTCGACGCTTTCGGGCAATTGGGCGGCAAGCGCGGCGTAATCGAGTTGCCGGTCCATATGGGTCAGCACCGCACGGTGCGGCTTCAGCCGGGCGACCCAGCCCAGCGTCTTCTCAAGATGGCTGTGCGTTGGATGCGGCTCGTAACGCAGGCAATCGACGATCCACAGCTCGATGCCGGCGAGTACGGCAAACGCCGCTTCGTCGAGTTCGGTGACGTCGGTCGAATAACCGAACGAACCGATCCGCAGACCCAACGTCGTGCTGAACCCATGGTCCTGGGTGAACGGCACGATCGCCAACCCGGCGGCAGTGAACGGCCCATCGATCGTATGCGGCTCCAGGCTCGGCTTGTAGAACGGGTCCTGGGCCGGCGGCAGCTCGAAAATATAGTCGAAGCGACGCCGCATCTCGGCCAGTGAATAAGCATCGGCAAAAAACGGGATCGGCTTTTTGATCAACCGGTTGACCGAGCGCAGATCATCGATGCCGTGAAGATGGTCGGCATGCGCGTGGGTCAGGATCACCGCATCGAGCTGCGTGACGCCGGCGTCGAGCAACTGCATCCGCATATCGGGCGATGTGTCGACCAGGATCACCTTGCCGCGGCATTCGATCAGCAGCGAGGAACGGCGGCGGCGGTTGCGCGGGTCGGCCGGATCGCAGTCCCCCCAGACCCCGCCAATCGCCGGGATACCGGTCGACGGGCCGCAGCCGAGCATCGTGATCTTCATGGCTCAGTGAAAATCGGGGGTGGAACGGCCTTGCTGAACAGGCGGAAGAAGTTGGCGGTCGTCGCCACGGCGAGTGCGTCGGGTTCAACCTCTTTCAGGGCGGCGACGGCGGCCGCGGTTGCCGTGACAAAGGCCGGCTCGTTGCGCTTGCCGCGAAACGGCACCGGCGCCAGATATGGCGCGTCGGTCTCCACCAGCAGCCGGTCGAGCGGAATATCACGCACGATCGCTCGCAGATCGTTCGCGTTGCGAAAGGTCACGATGCCGGAGATCGAAATATAAAAGCCGAGGTCGAGCGCGGCCTCGGCCAGCGCACGGCCGCCGGTAAAGCAATGCAGCACGCCGGCCGGCGGGTTTGCGGCCCGGAGGATCGCGGCAATCTCGTCGTCTGCCTCGCGCGCGTGAATGATCAGCGGCAGCCCACTTTCTTGCGATGCCGCGATATGGGCGCTGAAGACGCGCCGCTGAACATCGCGTGGGCTCAAATCGTAGTGAAAGTCCAGTCCGGTCTCGCCGATGCCGACCACCCGCGGATGCGCCGCCAGCGCGACCAGCCGCTCGGCAATGATGTCGGCGTGATCTGCGGCCTCATGCGGGTGCGCACCTACCGAGCACCAGATGCGCGGATCGGTCTCCGCGATCTCCCTCACCCCGGCAAACTGGTCGAGCCGGGTGCAGATCGTCAGCATGGCGCCGATGCCGGCGGCAAAGGCGCGGGCGATCACCGCTTCGCGCTCGGGCACGAAATCGGGGAAATCGAGATGGCAGTGGCTGTCGACGAGCATCAGCACTTTTTAGAGCATGTTTATCGAACGATGCGAGCGCCCGCTGTTTCTGCTGCAAATCAGCAGCGAAAGTGGCAACTCTGATCATGCTTTCGCTTTACGTTCCTGCATCATCGAACGCGAATGCGGCGATTTTAGCGCCGATTCGCTAGCCGGCAGTGCTCGCGCGCTCGATGGCGAAGAAGGCACTGAGCACGGTCTGCTTGCGGTCGAGGTTGAGCCCATCGGTGCGGGCGAACTGGTTGCCGATGTCGTCTCGCAGTCCGGCCCAGCACGCCGCCTCCTCGCGCCGCCCGCCTCGCGCCGCTTCGGTTGCCCGGCGGGCCAGGTGCTGGCGCAGCAAATCCTCGACAGTGCGGTAATTATCCTCACCGTCGGCGCGGGCCAGCCGGTCGGCAAAGGCGTGCAGCGCCAGCGAGTCGAGGCGGCGTCCCAGCATTGCGGCGATCGTCTGGTGGAGCTCGATACCGCCCGAGCCGGCGAGGTCGAGCGCGCGGCCGATGCTGCCCTCGGCGAGCCCGGTCACCGCCTCGGCCGCCGCGTCGTCGAGCTCTGGGCGATAGCGTGCGAGCAGCGCGCGCACCGTCGCCGCAGGCAAGGCCGACAACGGCATATGCCGGCAGCGCGAGCGGATGGTCGGCAGCAATCGGCCGGGGCTGTGCGCGGCCAGCACTAGGAGGACGCGGCGTGGCGGCTCTTCGAGGATCTTGAGCAGCGCATTGGCGGCGTTGCGGTTCATCTCGTCGGCGCCGTCGACGATTACCACGCGCCAGCCGTCCTCCGCCGGCGTCAACCGTAGAAACGCGCCGATCTCGCGCGCATCGTCAACGACAATCTCGCTGCGCAGCCGCTTGCGGCGGGGATCGTAGGCGCGCTCGATGGTCAATAGGTCGGCATGGCCGCCCGATGCGACCCGACGAAACACGCCGCTTTCCGGCGAGACCGCAAGACCGGATTCGGCGGAGGCGCCGACCGTCTCCCCGAACATATCGCCGAGCGCCTCCTCCCCGGCCCCCGACAAAACGAACCGCGCCAGTCGAAACGCCAGGGTCGCCTTGCCGATGCCGCGCGGCCCGCTCAGCAGCAGCGCATGCGGCAGCCGGCCTGCTTCGAACAATTGCCGCAATGCGGCTTCCGCCGCCTCATGACCGACAAGGTCGGGGTTGGCTCGCGGCGCACGGGCCCCGTGTTCCTCGCTCATGCGAGCGTCACGCCGAAGCGCGCGCCAATGACGACAGCGATGGCACGCTCGACCGCCGCGGCGTCGCCCGCAGCGTCGAGCGTCACGCAACGATCCGGCTCAGCCGCAGCGATGGCATGAAATCCTTTTCGCAGCCGCTCGTGAAAGTCGCGGTCGAGCCGCTCGAACCGGTCGGCCCGCCGCGGCCGCAAGGCGGCTCGGGCGAACCCCTCGTCCACCGGCAGGTCGAGGATCAAGGTCAGGTCGGGGCAGAAGTCGCCGATCGCGAAGCGCTGCAGCATCGCCAGCTGGGCGAGCGGCACACCGCGGCCATAGCCCTGGTAGGCCAGCGTCGAATCGCTGAACCGGTCGCAGACGACCCAGGTGCCTGCCTCCAGTGCCGGCTGGATCAGCCTCGTCACATGCTCACGGCGTGCGGCATTGAGCAGCAGCGCCTCGCCGGCGGCGTCCCAGCGTTCGGTGTCGCCCTCGATCAGCAGCTGGCGGATCGCCTCGGCGCCGGGCGAGCCACCCGGTTCGCGAGTAAACCGTGCCGCGATCCCGGCGCGCTCCAGGGCAGCGACAAGGGCCTTGGCCTGGGTCGATTTCCCGGCCCCCTCCCCGCCTTCCAGGGTGATGAATTTCCCGCGCGCGGTCAGCGGTGGTTGCCCCAGATCAGATAGGCGGCGAGCGTCGCCATGCGGCCGAAGGTGCCGATCGGCGGAACATTCGCGGCGGCATAAAGCGGCCGCTCTATCGGGGGCGTGTCAGGCACGGTTACGACAAGCTTGCCAACCTCGTCGCCCTGCTTGATCGGCGCCGGCACCGGCTTGTCATACACCACCGAGACCTTCATATCGCGGCGCAGGCGGCGCGGCAGGGTGACGCTGAGCTCGTCGCGGATCGACATCGCCACCTTGGGTTCGGTGCCGAGCCAGGTTTCGGCGTCCCCGATCTTTTCTCCCGGTTTAAACAATTTGTAATTGTTGAACTCACGGAACGCCCATTCGGCCAGCCGTTCACCTTCGCTGGCCCGCGCCTTCATCGACGGCAGGCCGCTGATGACGAGGATGACGCGCCGATCGCCGCGCACCACCGATGCGGTCAGACTGTAGCCGGATTCCTCGGTGTGCCCGGTCTTCAAACCGTCGGCGCCGATGTTCTTGTACAGCAGCGGGTTGCGGTTTCCCTGATCTATATTGTTGAAGTTGAAGTCTTTTTCCGAAAAGTAGTGATAGTATTCGGGGAAGTCGCGCATCACGCGCTGCGCCAAAGCGGCCAGGTCGCGCGCGCTCATCCAATCGTTGGGGTCGGGCAATCCGGTCGAATTGGCGAAATGGCTATCCTTGAGCCCGATCTCCGCAGCCTTCTGGTTCATTAGCTCGGCAAAGGCGGCCTCGTTGCCGGCGACCCCTTCGGCCAGCACGACGCAGGCATCATTGCCGGATTGGATCAGCATGCCCTTGATCAGATCCTCGACCTTGATGCGGGAGCCGATGCCGACGAACATCTTCGAGCCGCCGAGCTTCCACGCCGTCTGGCTGACCGGGAAATCGTCGGTGAGCTTGATGCGCCCTTCCTTGAGCATGCCGAAGATCACGTAGGCGGTCATGATCTTGCTCATCGAGGCGGGCGGCATCCGCTCCTCGGCGCGCTTGGAGAACAGCACGGTGCCCGTCTCGGCCTCGATGATGAAGGCGTGCTGGGCCTCGGTCTCCAGTCCGGCGCCGGGAGGCGGCGGCGCTGGTGTCGGGGCCCCCGGCTTGGACTTGGCTGGCGCGGCTTTCGTCTGCGGCGCGGGCTTGGTTTGGGCAGCGGCGCCGATACCGGATATAGCCAGAGATAACACCAGCGCTGCCGCGAGCGCGGTTGCGATCCATGGCCGCCAGCGAACTCTCATCGATGCACCCGCACCCTCCAGGGCGCATATCTTAATCGATCACGATCCGCGCGTCGCGGTAGCCACGATGGATCATCTGGTCGCGGAGGCGATCGGCTTCCGCGGCGGTCGCGATCGGCCCCATCTGCATGCGGAAGGTCCGCGCCTCGACAAAGAAGCGATGCGGGGGGCCGATAAACTCGCCCGGCGGGGCGCGTAACGGCACGTGTGACGCCGTGGCGACAACCCGCGCGGACGCGACCTGGTCCCGTTGCGGCTGGGCCGGCGAACTTGCCGCCGCGACGACAATGGGCCGCGCCGCGCTCGCCGTAGCCGTTGTCGCTCCGCCGATGACCCCGTGTTCCGCCATCGCCGCAGCCTGTAGGCTTTCCTCCTTGAGGACACGCACCCGGACGCGCGCTGTGCCGGAGCGCTCGAAGCCCAATAGCTGAGCGACCCGCCGGGACACGTCGAGGATGCGGCCATCGACAAACGGACCGCGGTCATTGACTCGAACCCGCATCGCGCGGTTGTTCTGCAGGTTGACGACCTCAACGATGCTCGGTAGCGGCAGGGTGCGGTGGGCAGCCGTGACGAGGTTGAGGTCGTAGACCTCGCCGTTCGCGGTGTACTGCCCCTCGAACGCCTCGCCATACCAGGAAGCGGCGCCGATCTCGTCATAACCGTAATCGACTTTCGGGTAGTAGGTGACCCCCTTGATCGTATACGGCGCCCCCACCTTGTAGGTCGGGTGCGGCACGAGATGATGCGGCCCTTGCGCGGAATAACGCGGAGCCGGGCCGCCGCTGCAGGCCGCCAGCGCAAGCCCGACCGCGGCGAGAAGCACCCCTTGAAACGCCCGGCTCATCCCCCTGAGCTTTGGCATCGCGCCGCCACTATCCGCTTCCCAGACTGTCGGCGATCATCCCGACCGAGGCGGCGAAAAACGTCGACTTGTTCCACTTCATGATTGCCCGGAAATTGTCGTAGACCAGCAACGCCGGGCCGGAGCTGCCGTCCGGCATGACCAGCGAGGCCTCGACCCCCGGCAGCGGCGAGGCATCGGCCGTGCGCACCCCAAGGCGGCTCCACTCTGCGGTCGAGCGTCTACTGTCGAGCCCGGCAAGCCTTGTGTCGAAATTGCCCGGGACCTGCACGGAGCGCCCCCAACTCTCGTTGCCGCGCCAGCCGAGCTTCGCGATGTAATTGGCGATCGACCCCAACACGTCGGCGCGGTCGTTCCAGATGTCGCGCTTTCCAT
>JBBRPG010000160.1:0-9449 GCA_038228485.1 Alphaproteobacteria bacterium | reverse complement strand
CGCCCGCGCGTCCTTGTCGAACCCGGCGGCGACACCGACCGGGTTGGAAAACTCGCGGCCCCACAGGGTTTGCCTGAGGCTCGGCGCATCGGGCTCGCCCCCGCCGGCGACGAGGCCGCCCAACCCGCACGACAGCCCGGTCAGGGTCAGCCGGTGCGCCGCCTCGGCCGGCAGCGCCCGCAGCAGCGGGCGGATCAGCGGGTAAAGGTTGGGCACGCTAGACGCGAGCCGTTTTAATCCCCTCCCCCGGGCTTGACCCGGGGGTCCACGTCTTTTCGAACTCCGTCGCTGCGAACAAAGACGTGGATGGCCGGGTCAAGCCCGGCCAAGGGCGGGAAGCGGCAGACTGCGGCTTCGACAACTCGGGCACTTCGTCATACCGCGACGAACTCGGCGCGGCCGAGCCCCGCCATCTCGACCCCCGCGCGGTCGCCGGCGTTGGGGAACTGGATCGGCACCATGCTGCCAGTCATCACCACCATGCCGCGGCGCAGCGGCGTGCCGGCGGCGGCGAGCTTGTCGGCGAGCCATGCGAGCGCGTTGAGCGGGTTGCCCATCACGTCGCTGCCTTTGCCGCCGCCGATCTCCTTGCCGTTGATGGTCAGGCGCGCGGTGACCGTCGCGAGGTCGAGTTTGCGCCACCCGGTCACCGGCGCGCCGAGCACGCAGCCGGCGTTCCACACATTGCCGGCCACCATCGAGCGGGCCGACAGCCGCTTGTAATCGTGGCGGAGGTCTTCGAGCACCTCGATCGCCGCGGCGCAGCTTTCGACCGCCGCCTCGACCGCGGCGCGGGCGCCGCTCGACAAATCCGCGCCGAGCCGCACCGCGATCTCGGTCTCGATCCCGACCCGGCAGAAATCGCCGACCCGCACCTCGGCGGGAGAGTGGCGGATTTCGCGGGCGAACATGGCGCCGTAGCACGGCTCGTCGACCCCGCAGAGCTGCTGCATGATCGGCGTCGTCAGCCCGATCTTGTAGCCGGCGACCGCGCCGCGCCCGGCGGCGATCTCGATCGCCTCGTACTGGGCGCGCACCCGGTAGGCCTCGTCGAGGTCGCCGGAAATCAGCTCGTCCGGCAAAATGTCGATCGGCTGCTTCGCGCGGAAGATCGCCGAGATGCGTTCGGCCTTCTGCCGGGGGTCGAGAGCGGGCATTGCGTCACCTTTCACTTGAGCGCCAATAGTAACGCCGCGCGCTTGCCCCTGGCGAGCGGGCAGCCTATACGGCGGCCGATGGAATCCTTGGCTCAGCCGCTGATCGCGTTTGTCGCCGCGCACGCCCACTGGGCGGCGGTCATCATGTTCGTGACCGCGTTCGGCGAATCGTTCGCCTTCCTCAGCCTGTTGTTCCCCGGCACGACCTTGCTGATCGCCGCCGGCACGCTGATGTCCGGGGGGACGCTGCCCTACGCGCCGGTGCTGATCGCCGCGGTGCTGGGCGCGACCCTGGGCGACACCGTGTCGTACTGGATCGGCCGCCGCTACGGCGACGGCATTACCCGCGTCTGGCCCTTTACCCGCAACCCCGAGCTGTTGCCGACCGGCATCCGGTTCTTCGCCAAGCATGGCGGCAAGAGCGTCTTTATCGGCCGGTTTTTCGGCCCGATCCGCGCGGTCCTCCCGCTCGCCGCCGGGGTGATGCGGATGCCGCGCGGCTGGTTCTGGTTCGCCAATTTCACCTCGGCGCTGGTATGGGCGCCGATGCTGCTGTTTGTCGGCGACGCGATCGGGGATGTCGGTGACCGGATGATCGGCTCGGCCAACACCTTCGTGCTGGTGTTCGGCGGCTTGACCTTGTTCGGGATCGTCGGGCTGGTGTGGGCGATGGTGCGCACGAGCCGACCAAAATCCTAAGGGCGAATCCCTCAGGGCGAGAACCTACCCCCGGCTGCCGCGGGCCTGGCTGATGGGCGCCGGCTGGCCCGGCTGCCGCGCGTGCTCGGCGATATAGGCGTCGACATGGGTGTTGATCGCGTCGCCCTGCTCGGCGAAGAAATGGTCGGCGCCCTGGATCTTGCGGAAGTCGATCTTGATGTCGCGCTGATGCGCCAGCTTGTGCACCAGCTTCTGCACGCTCTCGATCGGCACCAGCGTGTCCTGATCGCCTTGCAGCACCAGGCCCGACGACGGGCACGGCGCGAGGAAGGTGAAATCGTATTGGCTCGCCGGCGGCGACACCGCGATAAAGGCCTCGATCTCCGGCCGGCGCATCAATAGCTGCATGCCGATCCAGGCGCCGAACGAATAGCCGGCGACCCAGCACGAGCCGGCGTTGGGGTTGTAGGTCTGCAGCCAGTCGAGCGCCGCCGCCGCATCGGCCAATTCGCCCTCGCCGCGGTCGAAGCTGCCCTGGCTGCGCCCGACCCCGCGGAAATTGATCCGCAAGGTCGAAAACCCGCGCTTCACAAAGCATTGGTGCAGCAGATAGACCACCTTGTTGCTCATGTTGCCGCCATGCAGCGGGTGCGGGTGCAGCACCAGCGCCATCGGCGCCGTGCCCGAGCGCACATGGTGGTAGCGGCCTTCGATCCGCCCTTCCGGTCCGTTGATGATGACGTCAGGCATCGAATATCCGACTAATTTGGTCGAGATTGACGCGCCCGGCGAACCTTGCCGTTTGGCGCGAAGTATCCCGGCATACTTGATCCTGGGAGTCGGGCAATTATATGCTCTTTTCCGGGCCGCGACGGGGTGGGGGCGGCAATGCTTCCGTCGCGCGGCGCCAAGATAGCACAGTGAACGCCATGCTCTTCAAGAACTTGCGCGACGACATCGAGGCCACGCGGGCGCGCGACCCTGCCGCCCGCTCTCGTTTAGAGGTGGTGTTTTGCTACCCCGGCTTCCAGGCCTTGCTGTTCTATCGCATGGGAAATTGGCTGTGGCGCCACCGCTGCTATTTCCTCGGCCGCTTCGTCTCGCATTTGGGCCGCGTCCTGACCGCGATCGACATCCACCCCGGCGCGACGATCGGCCAGCGGCTGTTCATCGATCACGGCATCGGCGTGGTCGTCGGCGAGACCGCCGAGATCGGCGACGATTGCACGATCTATCAAGGGGTGACGCTCGGCGGCACCCGGCCCACGGCCGACCAGGCCGGGCACAAGCGGCACCCGACGATCGGCAACAACGTCATCATCAGCTCGAACGCGCAGGTGCTGGGGCCGTTCAAGGTCGGCGACGGGGCGACGATCGGCGCCGCGGCGGTGGTGCTGCGCGAGGTGCCGCCCGGTGCGATCATGGTCGGCAACCCGGCGCGGCAAATCACCCGGCGGCTGCCCGGCGAGGCCAGGCCGGCCTTCACCCCCTACGGCGTCAGCGGCGAGGATATTCCGGACCCGATCGCGCGCGCGCTCTCGGGCCTGCTCGACGAGGTCGCGACCCTGCGCGCGCGGGTCAACGAGCTCGAACAAGGCAAGACCGCTGCCGAGCCGGCGGCGATGCCGCTCGCCGAGGCGCAAGCGGCCGGCGCTCGGCAAGAGTGCCAGGCATGAGGCTCAGCACCAAGGGCCGCTATGCGGTGATGGCGATGGTCGACCTCGCCCAGCACGGCGAGGGCGGCCCGGTGTCGCTGGCCGAGATCGCCGAGCGCCAGGAAATCTCGCTGTCCTATCTCGAGCAGCTGTTCGCCAAGCTGCGCCGCGGCGGTCTGGTGCGCAGCGTGCGCGGCCCGGGCGGCGGCTACCTGCTGGCCCACGGGCGCGACGACACCCGCATCGCCGACATCATCCTCGCGGTCGATGAGCCGCTGCACGCGATCCGCTGTAAGCCGGGCGCCACGATCGGCTGCCGCGGCGACCGCAGCCGATGTCTCACCCACGATCTGTGGGAGGAATTGAGCAACCAGATCCACCTTTACCTGAGCTCGGTATCGCTGGGCGATGTTTGCGAAAAGCGGGTGCTCGGCACCAGCGGCCTGGCGCAGCGCCGGACCTACCAGGTCGTCGAGTCCGACGCGGCGAATTGAACGGCGCGATACAACTGTGAAACTGTGACGAAATCCACGGAAACTGTGAAACTGTGACCTCCCGCGAAACCTATCTCGACTGGAACGCCACCGCGCCGCTGCGCCCCGAGGCCGCGGCGGCGATGACCGAGGCGTTGGCGCTGTGCGGCAACCCGTCTTCGGTGCACCGGCGGGGCCGCGCCGCGCGCCAGCGGGTCGAGGCGGCGCGCGCGGCGGTGGCCGCGCTGGTCGGCGCATCGGCCGACGGCGCCACCTTCACCAGCGGCGGCACCGAGGCCAACCATCTCGCCGTCCTCGGCACCGGGCGCGCGCGGGTGCTGGTCTCGGCGGTCGAGCATTCCTCGGTACTGCAGGCCGCGCCGGAGGCCGAGCGCATTCCAGTCGACCGCGACGGCCTCGTCGACCTTGCGGCGCTAAGCGGGATGCTCGCGGCCGATGCGCGACCGGCGCTGGTCTCGGTGATGCTGGCCAACAACGAGACCGGGACGATCCAGCCGGCGCGCGCGATCGCCGATCTCGCCCGTGCGCACGGCGCGCTGTTCCATTGCGACGCGATCCAGGCCGCCGGCAAAATCCCGTTGTCGCTCGCCGCGATCGGCGCAGATTTCATCACCCTCTCGGCGCACAAGATCGGCGGCCCCGCCGGCATCGGCGCGGTTGTTTCGGCGGGGCCGGAGCTGACCGCGCTGCAGCGCGGCGGCGGGCAGGAGCGCAACCGCCGCGCCGGCACCGAGAATCTCAACGGCATCGCCGGCTTCGCCGCCGCCGTGCGCGCCGCCGACCCGGCCGAATACGGCCGCGTGCGCGCTCTGCGTGACCGGCTCGAAGCGGCGTTGCCCGAGGCTGTCGTAATCGCCTCCAACGCGCCGCGTCTCCCCAACACCTCTTGCATCGCGATGCCGGGCGTCTCGGCCGAGACGCAGATCATCGCCTTCGACCTCGACGGGGTCATGGTCAGCGCCGGCGCCGCCTGTTCGTCGGGCAAGGTCGGCCCGAGCCATGTGCTGGCGGCGATCGGGCTCGCCCCCGCGATCGCCGACGCGACGATCCGGGTCAGCCTCGGCTGGTCGACCACCGAGGCCGACATCGACCATTTCATCGACGCCTGGACGGCGCTCTACCGGCGCACGAGGGCGAGGGCGGCCGCATGAACGATGTGTCTCCCGACCGCGCCAACGCGCTGCCGATCTATCTCGACAACCAGGCCTCGACCCCGGTCGATCCGCGCGTGTTCGAGGCGATGCTGCCGTATTTCGCGGTCGATTACGGCAACCCGCACAGCGAGAGTCATGCCTACGGCCACACCGCAATGGCGGCGATCGAGACCGCGCGGGGCCAGGTCGCGCACCTCATCCATGCCGACCCGCGCGAGATCGTCTTCACCTCGGGCGCGACCGAGGCCAACAATTTGGCGATCAAGGGCGCGGCGCATTTCACCCGTGAGCATCCGCCGGCGAGCGGGCCAAAGGACCACATCGTCACCCTCACCACCGAGCACAAATGCGTGCTTGAAAGCTGCGCCGCCCTGGAGCGCGAGGGTTTTGCCGTCACCTATCTGCCGGTCGCGGAAAGCGGCCTTGTCGCGCTCGACGCGCTCAAGGCGGCGCTGACCGAACGCACCTTGCTGGTCTCGATCATGGCGGCGCATAACGAGATCGGCACCATCCAGCCGCTCGCCGAGATCGGTGCGCTCTGCCGTGAGCGCGGCGTGCTGTTCCACACCGACGCGGCGCAGGCGCTGGGCAAGATCCCGCTCGATGTCGAGGCGATGAAGATCGACCTGATGTCGATGTCGGGCCACAAGCTTTACGGCCCAAAAGGGGTCGGCGCCCTCTACGTGCGCCGCCGGCCGCGGGTACGCCTGGTGCCGCTGATCGACGGCGGCGGGCAGGAGCGCGGCGTCCGCTCGGGCACCCTGCCGACCCCGCTTTGCGTCGGCTTCGGCAAGGCCTGCGCGATCGCCGCCGAGGAGATGGCGGGCGAAACGGCGCGGCTCCAGGGCTTGCGCGAGCGGCTGCGCCTCGGCCTGACCGGCCGCGTCCCGGGTCTCGTGGTCAACGGCGACATGGATCATCGCCTGCCCGGCAGCCTCAACGTGTCGGTGCCGGGCACCACCGCGCCCGATCTGATCGAGGCTTGCCCCAGCATCGCGATCTCCACCGGTTCGGCGTGCACCTCGGCCACAGTCGAGCCGTCCTACGTGCTGCGCGCGTTGGGCCTTTCCGAAGAGCGGGCCAACGCATCGATCCGTTTGGGCCTCGGCCGCTTCACCACCGCGGCAGATGTGGATTTCGCGGTCGATGCAATCGCCGCCGCCGCCGCTCAGCTGCGCGAAGGGAAAGCGGTGCAATCCGCTGGCGCCGCGCCCACATAACGGATACTGCACGATTGACGGCGATGATCAGCCCGTCAAAATACCCGTCCCAGCCAACCTGACTGGGCAAGGAGTGTGAGGCGACAATGGCTTTTGCGCGACCCCCGGCCCTCTTGGTGACCGATGCGGCGGCGGAGCGGATCCAGGCCCTGCTGGCAAAGCGCGGCAAGCCCTCGGTCGGCGTGCGCGTCGGGGTGAAGTCGCGCGGCTGCTCCGGTCTCAGCTACACGCTCGAATACGCCGACGAGAAGGGCAAGTTCGACGAAATCGTCGAAGACAAGGGGGTCACCGTGCTGGTCGACCCCAAGGCGGTCATGTTCATCCTCGGCACCGAGATGGATTACGTCGAGGAGAAGCTCGAAACCGGCTTTGTCTTCCGCAATCCGAACGAGAAGGGCCGCTGCGGCTGCGGCGAGTCGTTTCACGTTTAAATCACCAGCGTCATTGCGAGGAGCCTTTGGCGACGAAGCAATCTCCCTCCGGGGAGGGCCAAGGCGGCAGGAGATTGCTTCGCTGCGCTCGCAATGACGGAAATGTAGCCGTATGAAACTGTTTCAGATCGAAGAACCCGACGGCTCGCCGAGCGATCCCGATGCGCCGGGTGCGGCGGTCGGGATCGATGCCAGCGGCGCGCTTGCCGAGGTCGCGGTGGCGGTCGGCGGCAATGCGGCGATGCTGGCCGACCGCGAAGGCTTCGAGCGCGCCCTGCCGGTGCCGGCGGCCGATGCGTCCGCGGCGGAATGGCAGGCGCTGTTCGAAGGCGCCAAGCTGCGCGCCGAGCGCGGGTTGGCGCGGCCGGTGACCCATGCGGTGGTGGCGCTGGCGGCGATGCCCGACCGGGCGGCGGCGCTGATCCTGCTGCAGGCTGCGGCCGCTGCCGGGCTGGACGTGCTGCGGGTCGTTCCCGTCGATGAGTTTGCCAAGGGCGAGACGCCCGCCGAGGCCGCCGCCATCATGGCCGAAGACCTCGCGTCGCGCCCGGAGACTCCGTAGTCAGATGCCGAAAATGATCTTTATCGAGCGCGACGGCGCCCCCCGCGAGGTCGATGCGCCGCTCGGCCTGTCCGTGCTGGAGATCGCCCACCGTCACAAGGTCGACATCGAGGGCGCCTGCGAGGGCTCGCTCGCCTGTTCGACCTGTCACGTCATCGTCGATCCCGATTGGTACGACCTCCTCAAGGACGCGACCGAGGACGAGGAAGACATGCTCGACCTCGCTTTCGGCCTGACCCAGACGTCGCGGCTCGGCTGCCAGATCATCATGACCGAGGAGTTGGACGGACTGACCGTCCGGCTGCCCTCGGCCACCCGCAACATGCAGCTGCGCTGATCGTCCCCGCCTGACCATGGCTGGAAACACGCTGTTCTCCCGCCTGGTCGATGCGGCGGGCGCGACCTGGCCGAGCTATACGCGGCATGATTTCGTCCTGCGCCTGGCGCGCGGCGACCTGCCCGAGGCCGCGTTCCGCCGCTATCTGATCCAGGACTACCTGTTCCTGCTGCATTTCAGCCGTGCCTGGGGGCTGGCGATCTACAAATCCGACACCTTGGCCGAGATGCGGCGGGCGCAAAGCCTCGTCGCCGCCACCCTCGATGTCGAGATCGGCCTTCACATCGACTATTGCCGTCTCTGGGGCATCGACGAGGCGGCGATGGTGGCCGCGCCCGAGGCGATGCAGACCGTCGCCTACACCCGCTTCGTGATCGACCGCGGCATGGCCGGCGATCGGCTCGACCTCGAGATCGCGCTGGCGCCCTGTGTTATCGGCTACGCGGAAATCGCCGCCGAGCGGATCGCCGATCCCGCGACCCGGCTCGACGGCAATCCCTACAAAAGCTGGCTCGATATGTATGCCGGCGCCGAATACCAGGCGCTGGCGGAGGAGGCCAAGGCGGCGCTCGACGAGCAGTTCGCCCGCCGCGGCGGCGAGGGCCGCTTTCCGGCGCTGGCCGCGGCCTTCACCGCAGCGACCCGGCTCGAAGCCGATTTCTGGCAGATGGGCCTCGACGCCGTTCCGTAGGCAACCCCTGCCGCAGCAGGTCAAGACGGCGGAAGATTGCTTCCTCGCTACGTTCCTCGCAATGACAGCGCTAGGATGGCCCTCGGATCGAGAGGGAGGACGCGATGAGCGCACAGCAGCGGGTGGCGATCGTGACCGGCGCGGCCGGCGGCATCGGCCGGGAATTGGTGCTGGGGCTGCTCGGCCAGGGCGCTCGGGTCGCGGCCGTCGACCGCACCGCCGAGGGGCTCGCAGCGCTTGAAGAAGCGGCCCGCGACCGCCAGCTCGGCGCCAATCTGATGACCATCGAGGCCGACCTCGCCCGCGACGAGGCGGTCGATGAGATCGTCGCGAAGACCCGCGGCCGGTTCGGCACGGTCGATATCCTGGTCAACAATGCCGGGGTCGGGCAGGCGACGATCCGCACCGACAACCGCTCCAACCCGATCAAGTTCTGGGAGGTGACGCCCGACCAGTGGAAGCTCTTTGTCGCCGTCCACAACAATGCGCCGATGGCGCTGTCGCGCGCGTTGGTGCACGACATGATGGCGCAAGGTTGGGGCCGCATCGTCAACGTCACGACCAGCCTCGGCACGATGATCCGCGACGGCTCGCCGACTTACGGGCCGTCCAAGGCGGCGCTCGAAGCGTTCTCGGCGATCATGGCCAAGGACCTCGACGGCACCGGGGTCACGGTCAACGTGCTGGTGCCGGGCGGGGTCACCAATACCGGCATGGTGCCGCTGGAGGCCGGCTATCAGCGCGACGAGATGATCCAGCCGGCGGTGATGTCCGCGCCGCTCAACTGGCTGGTGTCGGAGGCGGCGGCGGGGGTCAGCGGCCGGCGCTTCCTCGCCGTGCATTGGGACACGGCGCTGCCGCCGGAAGACGCCGCGGCCAAGGCCGGCGCACCGGTCGCCTGGACCGAGATCGCGACGCTGCCGATCGAGCCGCCGCGCAAGGGCTGATTGCTCAGCTGCTGCTCGCCGCCCGCTCCTCGTTCTCGCGGCGGCGCTTTTCAGCGATGGCGTCGATTTCGGTTTTGGCGTCGGGGTATTCCTGCAGAAAGCGGCGCAACTCGGCGGCGCTCAGCACCAGCACCCGGCAAT
>JBBRPG010000159.1:0-9480 GCA_038228485.1 Alphaproteobacteria bacterium | reverse complement strand
TCGGACGCGTCGTCATGGCGCGCGGGCGCGACGCGACCGATGTCGCAATCGCCACCACGTTCGGTCCGTGCTTGCTGACCGGCTTCACGGTCGTGACCGAGGAGCTGCCGGAAGAGGTTGTGAACCGCTGATCTCCACGCCTTCCTTGAGAACGCGTTCTGTTGTTCGCGGCGCTCTCTTGCCCGGAGTCGCCTGTGCAGAAACTGCGCGGCCATTAAATCCGTACGCGTTCAGCGCACGTCGCCCTCGACGATGACGCGATGGTGGCCCGATCATTGACGATCGCGCGGGTACATCCGAAAGTAATTGCTCTCCCGCGTCGCCGAGGTTGAAGCCGACCCGATCGGCCCCTACAAGAATTTTGTCAACCTGCTCGATTTATGCGCATTGGCGATACCCGGCCGGTGCCGCCGTGACGGCTTCCCCTCCGGCGTGACGTTGATCGCGCCCGCCGGCTGCGACGAGCGCATCGCCGCGATCGGTGCTGCGCGGCAAGCCGAAGCCGATCCACCGCTCGGCTACCAGCTGAAGGGGTAGCGCAGCGAACCCCGCCCGCCTTGACTTGGCCCGCATATTGCGACGCAGCATCCGGATCGCCGCTCCGCACGGAGCAATCGGCAACAAGGGTCCGCGCATGCCCATTGAGTTCCCCATCGCCAGCCCCCAGCGATGCAGATTGACAAAATTCCTCGGCCTCGCCTTTTTATGCGCCGCAGCGGCAGCGTGTGCGCCCAGCGCGGCAGAGGCCGGAGGCACGCTGCGCGTGGCGATGACCGCCGGCGACATCCCGGTGACGACCGGCAACCCCGATCAGGGTTTCGAGGGCTACCGCTTCGTCGGCTACAACCTCTACGACGCGCTTTTGTTGTGGGATTTGTCGAAATCCGACAAGCCGTCCGACATTCGGCCGGGGCTCGCGACCTCCTATGAGGTCGACCCCAACGACCACAAAAGATGGATCGTGCACCTGCGCCACGACGTGACCTTCCATGACGGCTGCAAGTTCACCGCCGACGATGTCGTGTGGAACTTCCAGATGCGCATGGACCAGTCGGCGCCGTATTTCTCGACCCAGCAATTCACCTACACGCGCGCATTCCTGACCAACGTCAAATCGGTCAGCAAGATCGACGACTACACAGTCGCTTTCGAGAACAATTTCAGCGAGTCGCTGTTTCCCTACACGCTCAGCTACGTGCTGATGATCAGTCCGTGCCGGGCCAAGGAAGGGAATTACGATTGGCAGCAATACGCGCAGCACCCTTCCGGCACCGGGCCCTATAAACTCGACCGCTTTGTGCCGCACGAGCGGCTCGAGCTGCTTCCCAACACGCAATACTGGGACAAGGACCGGATTCCCAAGCAGGACCGGCTCGTCCTGATACCGATGCCGGAAGCGTCGACCCGGACTGCCGCTCTCCTGACCGGCCAGGTCGACTGGATCGAAGCGCCGTCGCCCGATGCGATCCCGCGGCTCAAATCGGCCGACATGAAGATCGTCACCAACGTCTATCCGCACGACTGGCCCTACATGCTCAATTTCACCAAGGGCCCGTTCAAGGATTTACGGGTGCGGCAGGCGGCCAACTACGCGATTAATCGGCAGGACGTCGTCGATCTGCTCGGCGGCACCGCGATCCCGGAGCATGACGTGGTGCCGCCGTCGGTGGCCTATTACGGCCACCCGCCGCAATACGACTACGACCCGAAAAAGGCGCGGGCGCTGCTGCAGGAAGCGAATTGCCTGCCGTGCAAGGTGACGTTCGGCATCTCGACTTCCGGCTCCGGGCAGATGCAGCCGCTGCCGATGAACGAGCTGGTCAAGTCGCAACTCGACGAGGCCGGGTTCGAGGTCACGCTGCAGACGATGGACTGGAACGCGCTGCTCAACGTCTATCGCGCCGGCGCCGAGAAAAACCCGGATTATGACGGCCTGAATTTCTCGCGCGGGCTGCTCGATCCGGTCAACGCAATCATCAAGCTGGTCGGGAAAGCCTATTGGGCGCCCGCCGGCTCCAACTGGGGGCATTTCGAAAGCCCCGAAACCGAGGCGCTGATCGCCCAGATCTTCAACGAGTTCGACGACGAAAAGCGTCTCCAACTGCTCACCGAGTTGCACGAGGTCGAGGGCAAGCAGGCGGTGATGATCTTTGTCGTGCACGACCTCAATCCGCGCGGGATATCGCCGAAGGTGCAGGGCTTCATCCAGGCGCAAAGCTGGTTTCAAGACCTGACCCGGGTGAGCGTCGCGCAATAGCGGCGCGGTCGGGACAGCGGCGAAAACGCAAATCGGGGGGTGAGTGATGAAGCATGTTCTTGCGACCGCGGCAGCGCTGTGCGCGGCGGCCTGCCTGACCGCGGGGTCCGCTTTGGCGGCAGGCACGCTGACGATCGGTATGACTGCCGGCGACCTGCCGCAGACTACCGGCAATCCGGACCAGGGGTTCGAAGGTTACCGCTTCGTCGGCTACAATCTCTATGACTCGCTGGTGTTGTGGGATTTGTCGCAGGGCGACAAGGCGGCCGACATCAAGCCGGGCCTCGCCACCGAATGGCACATCGACGAGGGCGACAACAAGCGCTGGATCTTCACCTTGCGCCAGGGCGTCAAATGGCATGACGGTTGCCCGTTCACCGCCGATGACGTCGTGTGGAACCTCGGCTACAGCAGCAACGAGAAGGCGCCGCAGTTCAACCCGGCGCAATTTGCCCAGGCGCGGCCCTACCTCGGCACTTATGCCGGGGTCGAAAAGGTCGACGACCACACGGTCGCATTCATCACCAAGGTGCCCGACTCGCTGTTCCCGTATGAGATCAGCTATGTGCTGATGATCAGCCCGTGCCGCGCCAAGGAGGTCAACAACAATTGGACGGAGTACGCGCTGCACCCGTCGGGCACCGGGCCCTACAAATTCGACAAGACGGTCGCGCACCAGCGGCTCGAAATGGTGCCCAATGCCGATTATTGGGACAAGGCTCGAGTGCCGAAACAGGACCGGCTGGTGCTGGTGCCGATGCCGGAAGCGTCAACGCGCACCGCGGCGCTGCTGTCGGGCGAGGTCAACTGGATCGAGGCGCCGTCGCCCGATGCGATCGATCGATTGAAATCGTCCGGGATGCAGATCGTCACCAAAATCTATCCGCACAACTGGTCGTACCAGCTCAACTTCGTCAAAGGCCCGTTCACCGACAAGCGCGTGCGCCAAGCGGCGAACTACGCGCTCAATCGTGCGGACATGAAGGATCTGCTGAATGGGCTGATGCTCGAAGAGACTTCTACGGTGACACCGTCCGCTGCGTATTACGGACACCCGAAGATTTACGATTACGATCCGGCCAAGGCCAAAGCGCTGCTGAAAGAAGCGAATTGCCTGCCATGCAAGGTCAAGTTCGCGATCTCGACCTCGGGATCGGGGCAGATGCAGCCGCTGCCGATGAACGAGTTGGCGAAGTCGCAGCTCGACGCGGCCGGGTTCGAGGTGACGCTCGACACGATGGACTGGAATGCGCTGCTCAAGCTCGGCCGCGAGGGCGCCGAAGAACATCCCGACACGCATGCGATCAACATCAGCCGGGCCATGCAGGATCCGTTCAACGCGCTGATCCGCCACGTCTGGACCGGCGCCTGGGCGCCAAAGGGCGCCAATTGGGGACATTTCAGCAACCCTGAGATCGACAAGCTGGTCGCCGATATTCTCGGCGAGTTCGACACGGCGAAGCGCCTCGCGCTGCTGACCAAATTGAACGAGGCGATGAACGAGGAAGCGGCGCTGATCTTTGTCGCGCATGACCTCAACCCGCGCGCCATGTCGCCAAAGGTCAAAGGCTTTGTACAGGCGCAGAGCTGGTTCCAGGATTTGACCCCGGTCAGCATCACCCCATGATTTTTTACATCCTGCGCCGCATCCTCTACGCGGTCCCGATCGCGCTCGGGGTCAGCGTGGTGTGCTTCTCGCTGGTCTACATCGCGCCGGGCGACCCGCTGCAGACGGTGATGCCGCCCGACGCGACCGCCGAGACGATCGAGATCGTCAAGCACGCCTACGGCTTCGATAAGCCGATCCCGGTGCAGTACTTGATCTGGCTCGGCCGTTTGGCAACCGGCGATATGGGGATGTCGATCTCGACCCGTAGGCCGGTCTTCCTCGAAGTCACCGATGCGCTGGCCAACACTTCGCTGTTGGCGCTGTTCGCGGTGCCGATCGCGTTTTCGCTCGGCTACGCGATTGGCGTCGTCGCCGGCTGTTTTCCGGGGCGCTGGATCGACCGCGTCGTCACCGGCACCGCCGTGATCGGCGTCAGCCTGCCCAATTACTGGCTCGGCATCGTGCTGGTGATCGTGTTCGCGGTCGAATACATGCTGTTGCCGGCGACCGGCATGGGCCCCACCGGCTCGACCGGGTTTCGCATCCTCGAATGGAGTAGCGCCAAGTATCTGATATTGCCGGTGATCACGCTGGCGATGATCCCGATCGGCATCCTGGCGCGCACCACCCGCGCCGCGGTCGCCGAGGTGCGCAATCAGGATTTCGTCCAGACGCTGCGCGCCAAGGGGCTCTCCGAAGGGGCGGTGATCCGTCATGTTCTGAAGAACTCGCTGCCCCAGGTGATGGCGGTGATGGGGTTGCAGTTCGGCTATCTGCTCGGCGGCTCGATCCTGGTCGAGACGGTGTTCACTTGGCCGGGCAGCGGTTTCCTCCTCAGCAAGGCGATCATCAACCGCGACGTGCCGGTGCTGCAGGGCACGATCCTCACGCTGTCGCTGGTTTTCGTCGCCACCAACCTCGTCGTCGACCTGCTGCAGTCGCTGGTCGACCCGCGCATCCGGCGCGGCTGAGCCGAGGGGAGCCTTCGATGACTGATATCGCCGCGATCGACCGGCCGCTCGACACGTTCGACGAACAGGCCGCCCCCGCGACCAGGGTGCGCGGCTATTGGCGGTCGGTGCTCTACCGGCTGCGGCACGACCCGGTGACCTTGTTCTTCGCAGCCATCGTGCTGCTGGTCGTGCTGGCGGCGATCTTTGCGCCGCTGATCGCGCCGTTCGATCCGTATAAAGAAAGCGTCGTCGGCCGGCTGAAGCCGCTCGGCTGGCGTGGTCACCTGTTCGGTACCGACGAGTTGGGCCGCGACATGCTCTCGCGGCTTATTTACGGCGGGCGGGTGTCGCTGCTGATGGGGGTCGTGCCGGTGCTGATCGCCTCGATCGTGGGCGGCTTGCTCGGCGTCGTCGGCGGCTTTGCCGGCGGGCGGATCAATACCGCGATCATGCGCACGATGGACGTGTTCTACGCCTTCCCGTCGGTGCTGCTGGCCGTCGCGGTCGCCGGGGCGATGGGCGGCGGCATCACCAACGGCATGCTGGCGCTGACCCTCGTGTTCATCCCGCCGATGTGCCGGGTGGCGGAAACGGCGACGACGCAGATCCGCATGCTCGACTATATCGAGGCGGCGCGCGCCACCGGCGCCGGCACCGTCACGGTCATCCGTTACCACGTGCTCGGCAATGTGCTGGGGCCGGTGTTCGTTTATGCGTCGTCGCTGGTCAGCGTCAGCATCCTCTTGGCCTCCGGCCTGTCGTTTCTCGGCCTGGGAGTACGGCCACCGACCGCCGATTGGGGGCTGATGCTGAGCACGTTGCGGCAATCGATTTATGTCGTGCCGATCGTCTGCGCGCTGCCCGGTGCGGTGATTTTTGTAAGCTCGGTCTCGTTCAACCTGGTCAGCGACGGGCTCCGCGCGGCGATGGATGTGCGGCTGTAGCGATGGCGTTCGCCCCGTTCAACGATCCGCGAGACAGGGGCGGCCCGGCCCAGCCGCTGCTGATCGCCGAGGATTTGCGCAAGCACTTTCCGGTCAAAGGCGCGCGCGGCAAGTCGGTGCAGGCGGTCGACGGGGTCTCCTTTCAGGTCAAGAAAGGGGAGACCCTGGGCATTGTCGGGGAAAGCGGCTGCGGCAAGTCGACCCTGGCCCGCCTGCTGCTGCACCTCGTCGTACCGGATTCGGGCGCCTTGGTGTTCGACGGCGACCAGGTCGGCGGCAGTCTTTCGGTCGGCGCGCTGCGCCGGCAGGCGCAGATCGTGTTCCAGGATTCCTATTCCTCGCTCAACCCGCGCATGCCGGTCCGGGATTCCGTGGCGTTCGGCCCTTTCATCCAGGGAAAGAAGAAGGCCGAGGCGCGCGACATCGCCCGCGACATCCTCGGCAAGGTCGGGCTCGACGCCGACCTGTTCGGGCCGCGCTACCCGCACGAGCTGTCGGGCGGACAGAAGCAGCGCGTGAACATCGCCCGCGCGCTCGCCACCGGGCCGCGCATGGTGATTCTCGACGAGCCCGTCTCGGCGCTCGACAAATCGGTCGAGGCGCAGGTGCTGAACCTCCTGCGCGCGTTAAAGCGGCAATTGAACCTGACTTACATCTTCATCAGCCACGACCTGAATGTCGTGCGCTACATCAGCGACCGCGTGCTGGTGATGTATCTCGGCCGGGTCGTGGAGTTGGGGCCGGTCGACCGCATCTTCGAAGCCCCGCAGCATCCTTATACGCGAGCGCTGCTGGACTCACGGCCGTCGATGGACCCGGAGCGGCGGATCGAGGAGGCGCCGATCACCGGCGACCCGCCAAATCCAATCGACCCACCCTCCGGTTGCCGTTTCCGAACGCGCTGCCCGTTTGCCGAGGCGGTGTGTGAAAAGACGTCGCCCGCTTTGACCGATGTGCGCGGCCCGGAAACCCATGTCGCGGCCTGCCATATGCAGGATCCGGCGTCGGGGCACAGCGGCGCAGGACATGGCTGACATGGATCAGGGCGCCAATTCCCCGCTGGTCGAGGTCAACGACCTCAGCGTCAAGTTTGTGTCGCGGGAGGCCACCGCCCACGCCGTCAACAAGATCAGCTTTGCCGCCCAACGCGGCGAGGTCTTGTGCATCCTCGGCGAGTCCGGCTCGGGCAAGTCGGTGACGTTGCGCACCCTGATGCGGCTGTTGCCGGGTCGCGCGAAGGTCGAGGGCAGCGTCCATGTCAACGGCCGGGACGTGCTGGCGATGGGCTCGCGCGAGCTGCGCGACCTGCGCGGCGGATTGGTCGCGATGATCTTTCAGGAGCCGATGACCGCGCTCGACCCGGTGTACACGGTCGGTCAGCAGATCGGCGAGACCGTGCGCCGGCACACCGGCTGCGGCCGCACGGCGGCGCGGGCGCGGGCGCTGGAGCTGCTGGAGCTCGTCCGCATCCCGTCGGCCGCGCGGCGGCTCGACGCCTACCCGCACGAGCTGTCGGGCGGGCTGCGCCAGCGCGCGATGATCGCGATGGCGCTGTCATGCGATCCGCAGCTTCTGCTCGCCGACGAGCCGACCACCGCGCTCGACGCCACGGTGCAGGTCCAGGTGCTGATCCTGTTGCGGCGGCTGCAGCGCGAGCTCGGCATGGGGATGATCTTCGTCACCCACGATCTCGGCGTCGCCGCCGAGATCGCCGACCGGATCGCCGTCATGTATGCCGGCCGCATCGTCGAGGTCGGGCCGGTCGCGCAGGTCTTGGCGAACCCGCTGCACCCCTACACGGCGGGGCTGCTGGCCTCGACCGTACACGGGCAGGACAAGCACCAGGACATCGACGCGATCCCCGGCAGCCCGCCCGACATGCGACGCCTTTCGCCGGGATGCAGCTTTGCCCCGCGCTGCTCGCGGCGCACTGCGGTATGCCGCATGACGGTCCCGGAACCGCAATTCTCAGCGCCGGGCCGGATGGCAGCCTGCCTCAACCTACCGACCGCGGCGGAGTGAGCCGCCGCGAACCCAAGCCGGCGGCGACAAAGCGATATTGTCAAATTGCGGGCGACCGCTTTCCAGCCGGCTTATCCTCCGGAGCCACCATTCTTACCTCGCCGGTTGCGCCGCCGCGACGAGCACCGGAGCCGAACGATAGAGATCGGGGAACAGCCGCTCTAAAGCCGCAACCTTGGGTAGATCATTTATGGCGATATAGGGCTGGGTCGGGTGTAGCGCCAGATAGTCCTGGTGATAAGCCTCCGCAGGGTAAAACTCCTTCTCCGGTTCGACTGTCGTGACAACGGGCGCGGAAAATACCTTCGCCTGATTGAGTTGCGCGATATATGCCTGGGCGATGCGGGCTTGCTCCGGCGTTTGCGGGAAGATGGTTGAGCGATACTGCGTGCCGGTATCGGGCCCCTGACGATTGAGCTCGGTCGGGTCGTGCGCGACCGAGAAGTAGATCTGCAGGATACGACCGTAAGAGATGCGGTGCGGGTCGAAGGTAACCCGCACGGCTTCGGCGTGTCCGGTGGTCGCGCCGCCGACCATCTGGTAATGCGCCGTGTCGCGAGCGCCGCCGGCATAGCCGGAAACCGCGGCGATAACCCCGCCAACGTGCTGGAACACGCCCTGGACCCCCCAGAAGCAGCCGCCCGCCAAAACCGCGACTTCGGTGGATGCTCCAGCCGCGGTTTCATCGACGAGGGGCGACGGCACCGCGTGCGCGATTTCGGCCGCCGAAGGCGAGGCCCGGCAGGCCAAGCCAACCGCGAGCATCAACGGCACCAAAATCAGCCACACCCGATTCCGAAGAAACCGGAAGTCCACCCTGCGCCGCGCCATCGACATCGATCTCTCCACGCCTGTGTGGCTACAAAGTGGTTACCGCGGCAAGCGGTGTCACGTTCACGGATGCGCGAGCGACATCATCTCGCATCGTGGCGCCGGTGACGGGGACCCGATCGATTCCGGACCTAAATCGCTAAGAGGCGGGCCCTGGCCTCCGCCGAGTGGAGAAGAAGCTCACCGCGCGTTGATTTCTTGCGGCGGCGCCGGATCCTCAACGACGACCGTGCTGCCGACGGGCGCGAGATAACTGCCGTAGGTCCAGCCCGAGCCGGCTGGGGTTTCCACCTGCATCCAGCCGTAATTGGCGCTGGCGAGCACCTTCACCACCATCCCCGGCCGCAATGTGCCGATTACCGGCGAGCCGGTATTGGGGCCGGACCGAAGGGAGACCGCCTGGATCGGCGTCGTGGTTCCCTGGAGCGGGGTCAGGGTTCCCTGGATCGGCGTCGCGGTGCCTCGGATCGGTGTCGTGGTGCCCGATTCGGCAGAAGTCCGCGGTGGCTGCGTGGCGGGCGTCGCGGCCGGGGTCGGCTCCGGCTTCGTCTCCGTTGTTGTCGTGGCTGTCGTCGTGCCCCAAGGCGGGGCGGCGCCGGGGGCCAGATAGGATTGCGCCTCGGCACGGCCCATTGTGAGCGGGGCAGCGGCGGTCAGCGCCACGACAGCGGTCGCAAGTGCGATCTTGCTCATGGGTGCTCCTTCGAGCCGTTATGCCATCACGGACTTTCTAACGGCAACGCGCCGGGCCGGTGGAGCGTTCCGCGGCGCGGCGCCGCTTTGCGCTACCGGCCGATTGGCCTTCGCCCTAGCGTGCCAGACCCGGTGCGCCGGCCGGGACGTCGTAGAAGGCGAGGGTCATCG
>JBBRPG010000158.1:0-9488 GCA_038228485.1 Alphaproteobacteria bacterium | reverse complement strand
CGGGTCGGCTGGCCGGCGGCGGGGCTGGCGCCGCGCGACCCGTGGGGGTTGCGCGCCGTCCTGGCGATCTTTCTGGTGCTGGGAGCGATCGATGCCGGCGGGGATTGGCGCGAGCGACTCGCTCACGCTTTCGCTCCGAACTGGACGAGCGGCCCGGCCGCCGCCGCGGCCAGCTTCGACATCTGGATCACGCCGCCCGACTATACCGGGGCGCCGCCGCAGTTCCTGCGCGCCGACACGGCCGGCCCGATCAACGTGCCGACCGGAAGCAAGCTGCTCGCGCAAATCCACGGCGGCAGCGGCTTGCCGAGGCTGTCGGTCGACAGCGACTCCAGCGATTTCCAGGCGGTCGACAAGCACAACTTCCGCGCCCAGGCGACGCTGACCAAAGGCCAATCGCTGGCGGTAAGCCAGGGCGGCGCCACGCTCGGCAAGTGGCCGATTGCGATCGTGCCCGACAACCCGCCCACCGCCGCGTTCGGTCAGCCGCCGCAGGGCACTTCGCGCGCGGCGCTGCGCCTCGAATACCGGGGCGCCGACGATTACGGCGTCGAGTCGGTCAAGGCGGTGATCCGCCGCCAGGACGGCGAGCCCAACGAGAAGATCGAGATCGAGTTGCCGCTCCCCGGTCTCCACTTGCGCGAGGTGACCGGCACCAACTACCAGGATCTGTCGCCGCACCCGTGGGCCGGGCTGCCGGTGGAAATCCGCTTCGTCGCGACCGACGCCATCGGCCAGACCGGCGAGAGCGAACCGGTGCGGATGAACCTGCCCGAGCGCCGTTTCACCCATCCGATCGCGCGCGCGATCATTGACCAGCGCAAGGAGCTGGTGCGCGATCCGACCTCGCACGAGGCGGTGTCCGAGATCCTCTCCGACCTCAACAAGCGGCCGGCGCTCTACCGCGACGACACGGTGGTGTACCTCGCGCTGCAGTTGGCGAGCCTGCGGCTGCGCCTCGACGATACGGGGGCGGCGATCGCGGCGGTGGTGCCGCTGTTGTGGGACACGGCGCTGCG
Source organism: Alphaproteobacteria bacterium (assembly GCA_038228485.1). GTDB lineage: Bacteria > Pseudomonadota > Alphaproteobacteria > ATCC43930 > CGMCC-115725 > DATARH01. Next base: position 8,469 of record JBBRPG010000158.1, on the reverse strand, counting down.
CATCGAGGACGGCCACATGTCGACGGCCGAGCGCGAGCTGCGCAAGCTCCAGCAGGAACTGCAGGATGCGCTAAGCCGCGGCGCGCCCGACGAGGAGATCGACCGGCTGATGAGCGAGCTCAGCCAGGCGATGCAGCGCTACCTGCAGTCGCTCGCCGAAAACGCGCAGCGCCATCCCGGAGAATCGTCGCAGCCGATCGACCCGTCGAAGGTGCTCACCCCCCGCGACCTGCAGCGGATGCTCGACCGGGCGCGCGAACTGGCCAAGAGCGGCGCGCAACAGCAAGCCCGCGAGCTGCTGTCGCAGCTTCAGGACATGCTCGAAAACCTCCGCACCGCGCAACCCGGCGAAACGCGTCAGCGCGGCGCCAGCGAAGCCGAGCAGATGATGCGCGGCCTGCACGAGATGATGCAGCAGCAGCAACAGCTGCTCGACCGCAGCTTCCGCGCCCAGCGTCAGCGCGGTCAGGGCGACCGTCCCGGACAGAACGGTCAGCCCGGACAGAACGGTCAGCCTGGGCAGCCCGGCGACGAAGCGAATGGCGGACCGGGCGAAGAGATGGGCGATGGCGCCGGCCAGCAGGAGGAATTGCGCCGCGCGCTGGGCGAGATGATGCGCCATATGGGCGACGGGGTCGGCGACATTCCCGATCCGTTCGGCCGCGCCGAGCGGGCCATGCGCGACGCCGCCGGGGCTTTGCAGCATGGCGAGCCGGGCGAGGCGATCGGGCCGCAAACCGATGCGCTCGACCAGCTGCAGCAGGGCACCCGCGACTTCGCCAAGCAGCTGCGCGAGAAAATGAGCCAAGGCTGGGGCAGTCCCGGCGACGATGACGGCATTACCGGCCGCGAGACGCCCGAGCCCGGCAACCGCGATCCGTTCGGCCGGCCGATGTCGAGCAACGGCGTCCTCGACCAGGGCGATGTCGACATCCCCGATATGAGCATCCTGCAAAAGTCGCGGCAAATTCTCGACGAGCTGCGCCGCCGCGCCGGCGAGCGCTCTCGTCCGGCGATCGAGCTCGATTACATCGAACGCCTGCTGAAACGCTTCTGATGGTGGCGGAGCGATTGAGGCCGGGCCGGATTGCGTTAGCGCTTTAGTTGTCTCGGGGTTCCGGATTACATTCCTGATGCGCGGCGAAGCCGCTTGCGCCTGCCGGCAAGGCAGGGAATCTTGAGGGGAGTCGAGGTTAATTCCGGTACCGATGAACCGACGCCAGCTTCTTTCCGTGATTGCCGGCACCGTGGCGTTGCCCGGCATGGCCCGCGCCATGATCGAGCCGCCGCTCGAGCCGCGCCGGCTGCGGCTCACCAATCCGCATACCGGCGAGGCCTTCGACGGCGCCTATCGCGATGAGAATGGGCCTATGCCGTTGGCGATGGATCAGCTGTCGGTGTTCCTGCGCGACTTCCATTCCGGCGAGAAGATCACCATCGATGTCGGGGTGCTCGATTTTCTCGCTGCGGTAATGGACGCCACCGGCATCGCCGAAGCCGCGATCTTTTCGGCCTACCGCACCCGCGCCACCAACGAGATGCTCGCGCGCACCATGTTCGGCGTCGCCGAAAACAGTCAGCACATCTACGGCCGCGCGCTCGACGTGCATTTCGGCAGCAAGCTGGTCGAGGCCATGCAGGCGGCGCGCAAGATGCAGCGCGGCGGCGTCGGTTGGTACCCCCATTCCGGCTTTATGCATCTCGATACCGGCCCGGTGCGCAACTGGGATCTCGACGAGACCGGGCTTGGCACGCTGCTGTTCGACGGCAAGCACATCCATTTCAACGAAAAGGGCGAGCTGGTGATCAGCATGGGCCATGGCCGCGGCATACCGCTGATGGCCAATGGCGGCCACCCGTCGACGGTGCGGCAGCGCCTCGTGCGCCTTCAGGCCATCGCCCGGGCGGAGTTCACCGCCCGCCACCGCTAGCGCCGGTCAGTCACCCCGGCACAAACGTCACCACCACGCCGACCGCGGCGTCGCTCGCCGGCAGGAAGGCCGCGACGAAATGCGCGGTCTCGCCGGGCAGCAGGCGCTCGCGCGGCGGCGGGATGATCTTGAAGGTGACCTCCTTTTGGCTGCCGTCGCGCAAGGCCACTCGCAGATGCGGCACGTCGCGCGGCACCGCGACCCGGTTGGTGATGTCGCCCTCGACGATCAGCCCGTCGGCATTGCGGGTCGAGCCGACATTGGCAATGTCGAGGCCCGCGCCCAGCGGCTCGATCTTGAGATGCACCAGCTCGTAGAGCCGCGCCGCCGGCGGCCACAGCGCGGCGACTAGGTCGCGCTCGATCACGGCGCCCGCGATCACGCCGGCCACCAGCAGCAGAAAGACGAGCCAGCCGAGCCCGGACCGCCGCCGTCGCGGCGGGCTCGGCGCGGTGATCGCCGGGCGCGGGCTCGCCGCTATTACCGGTTCGGAGACGGGCTCGGCCGCGCGGATCGGCGGCGGTGCGGGCGGCGGAGCCAGATGCAGCCAGCTATGGCCGCAATGGGCGCAGCGCACGGTGCGCCCGGAAGGCCGGGCTACTGCCTGATCGTCGACCTGATAGCGGGTATGGCAGGCTGAACAGATCAGGATCATCGTGACGCCCGCGCCGATTTTTTCTTGACCGCAATGATCGCGGATTTGCCGCCGCATGTCGATGCGCGGGCGGCATGGCGCCGCGTTGCGGCGTCCTTTCTTGACTCGACATCCGCCCCCCGGCAGGCTCCGGCCCGCGATTTTCGGTCGCTATAAAATAAGAGGGAGGAGCATGCCGAGTAGCGACGCCGTAGGCCCGGGCGTTTCCTCGCTCCCGGGCCGAGGATAGCGGCGTGGCATCGACGCTGCTTCTCGATGTTCGCGATGTCGCGGTGCGTTTTGGCGGCATCGTCGCGCTGGACGGCGTCTCGTTCACGATCGATGACGGCCAGATCCTGGGGTTGATCGGCCCCAACGGCGCCGGCAAGACGACGTTGTTCAACTGCGTCAGCCGACTCTATACCCCGACCCGCGGCGATATCCTGTTCGAGGGGCAGTCGATTTTGACCCGGCCGGCGTATCGCATCGCCGAGACCGGCATCGCCCGCACCTTTCAGAACCTGGCACTGTTCGGCCCGCAATCGGTGATCGACAATGTGCGGATCGGCGGGCACGCGAAAAGCCGCAGCGATTTCGTCAGCGACGCCTTGCGCCTGCCTTGGGTGCGCCGGCAAGAAAGCGAACTTAACGAAACCGCCTGGGCGCTGCTCAAGCTGCTGGAGCTCGAGGAGGTTGCGTTCCGGCCTTCGGTGGGGTTGCCGCTCGGCACCCGCAAACGGGTCGAGCTGGCCCGCGCCCTCGCGGCCGAACCCAAGCTGCTGCTGCTCGACGAACCGGCAGGGGGGCTGAACCACGAGGAAGTCGGCGAGCTCGGCGACCTGATCAAGCGGGTGCGCGACGAGCGCCACGTCACCGTGCTTTTGGTCGAGCATCACATGAACCTGGTGATGTCGGTTTCGGACAAGGTCGTCGCCCTCGATTTCGGCCGCAAGATCGCCGAAGGCACCCCCGCCGAGGTGCAGCGGGACGAGGCGGTGATCCGCGCCTATCTCGGCACCGGCCGCGAGGCCGCCCATGTTGCTTGAGGTTTCCGGCCTGGACGCATTCTACGGCCAGTCGCAGGCGCTGTACGGCGTCGGGTTCAGCCTCGCCGAAGGGCAGATCCGCACCCTGCTCGGGGCCAACGGCGCCGGCAAGACGACGGTGCTGCGCGCGCTGTGCGGCATGGTGCGCACGGGCGGCGACATTCGCTTCGACGACAAGCGCATTTCCGGCTGGGCGACCGAGGACATCGTGCGGCTGGGCGTCGCCCACGTCCCCGAAGGGCGCGGCACGTTTGTCCGGCTGACCGTCGAGGAGAACTTGCAGCTCGGCGCGATGACCCGCCGCGACCGGCGCGAGATCGCCGCCGATATCGACCGCGTCTATGTCAATTTTCCGCGCCTCAAGGAGCGGCGCACGCAACAGGCCGGAACATTGTCCGGCGGCGAGCAGCAGATGCTCGCGGTCGGCCGCGCGCTGATGCTGCGGCCGCGCCTACTACTGCTCGATGAGCCGTCGTTCGGGCTGGCGCCGCTGATCGTCGAGGAGCTGTTCGGCATCCTGCGCCGGGTCAATGCCGAGACCGGGGTGGCGATGCTGATCGTCGAGCAGAACGCGGCCCTAGCGCTCGAACTCGCCGAGCATGCCTACCTGCTCGAAACCGGTCATGTCGTGCTGGACGCGCCGGCAGCGGTGGTCGGCGCCGACGAGTCGATCCGCCGCTCCTACCTCGGCTATTAGCGATGGAATTGCTGCTGCACCAGGTGATGGCCGGGTTGGCGACCGGGGCGATCTATGCCTGCATGGCGCTGGCGGTGGTGATGATCTACCAGGCCATCGACCATCTGAATTTCGCCCAGGGCGAGATGGCGATGTTCTCCACCTTTATCGCCTGGCAGCTGATGGTCTGGGGGCTGCCGTATTGGCTCGCCTTTATCCTGACGGTCGCCGTGTCGTTTATCGGCGGCGTGTTGATCGAGCGGGTGCTGTTCCGGCCGATCCACAACGCGCCGATCCTGAGCAACCTCGTCGCCTTTATCGCGCTGTTCAGCATCCTCAACAGCGGCGCCGGGTACATTTGGGATTTCACGATCAAGACCTTTCCGACCCCGTTCGGCACCAAGCCTCTGTTCGCCGGCGCGCTGATCGACGGCCACGAGGCCGGGATGATCGGCGTCACCCTGGGCATGCTGGGTCTGCTTTATCTTTTCTTTCGCGGTACGAGGCTCGGGCTGGCGATGCGGGCGGCGGCGGCAAACCCGGAATCCGCGCGGCTGGTCGGCATCCGCGTGGGCTGGATGACCGCGCTGGGCTGGGGCATGGCGGCCTCGATCGGCGCGGTCGCCGGGATGCTGATCGCGCCCGTCGTGTTCCTCGAACCGAACATGATGCTGGGGGGGTTGCTATACGGCTTCGCCGGCGCGGTGCTGGGCGGGCTGACCAGCCCGGCGGGAGCGGTCGCGGGCGGCTTTGCCGTCGGCGTGATCGAGAATGTGGCCGGCACGTTCATCCCCTATTTCGGCCGCGAGCTGAAACTGACCATTGCGCTGGTGCTGATCGTCGCCGTGCTGATGTTCCGCCCGAGCGGCCTGTTCGGCCGCCGCGAGGTCAGCCGGGTATGACGGCGCAACCGGAAAAAGCGGCTGTCATGCCGGTCGCCACGCCGGCTTTGCGGCCGCGCCTCGCGGTTCGGCATCTGGTTCTTGGCGGCGCGATTGTCATCGCGCTGGTGCTGCCGTTTGTCGCGAAGAGCTTTGTCATCTTTCAGCTGACCCAGGTCATGATCTACGGTCTGGCGATCCTCGGGCTGAATATCCTGACGGGGTTCAACGGCCAGTTTTCGCTGGGGCACAGCGCGTTCTACGGCTTTGGCGCCTATACGGCGGCGATCCTGATGCATCGATACGGGGTTCCCTACTATCTGACGTTGCCAGCAGCTGGAGCGACGTGCTTCGTCATCGGCTTTCTGTTCGGCCTGCCGGCGTTGCGGCTGCAGAACCTCTACCTCGCGCTGGCGACATTCGCGCTAGCGATCGCGGTGCCGCAAATCCTCAAGTTCCAGCCGCTCGAAGCCTGGACCGGCGGCGTGCAGGGCCTCGTCGTCGACCAGCCGGACCCGCCGCCTTTCCTGCCGATCGACACCGATCAATGGCTTTACTACCTCACCCTGACAGTGGTCCTGATCCTGTGCGGCGCGGCGTGGAACCTGGTGCACAGCCGCACCGGCCGCGCCATCATGGCGATCCGCGACAATCCCATCGCCGCCTCGGCGATGGGGATCAACGCCTCGCTGTACAAATCGCTGACCTTTGGCGTCAGCGCGCTCTACACCGGGGTCGCCGGCGCGCTCGGAGCCCTGGCGGTCGCCTTTGTCGCGCCGGACAGCTTCAACCTCCTGCTGTCGGTGTCGCTGCTCGTCGGACTGGTCATCGGCGGGGTCGGCTCGATCCCCGGCTGCCTCTTTGGCGGGCTGTTCGTGCTTTACGTGCCGAACATCGCCGAGAGCATTTCGACCGGCTTGGCAGGGGCCATTTACGGCATCATCCTGTTGATCGTCATTTTCGTCATGCCGCAAGGCGCAGCCGGCTTTGTCCGGCTCTGCCTCGGCCGCCTGCCGCGACTTAGACAGGTTCAAACAGGTTCTGGAGGAGGAAAGCCATGAGGCAACTGACCCGCCGTTCGATTCTCGCCGCCGTTCCCGCCGCTCTGGCGCTGAAGGCTTATCCCGCCCGCGCCAAGGAATACGGCCCGGGCGTCACCGACACCGAGATCAAGATCGGCAATACGGTGCCGTATAGCGGCCCGGCCTCGTCGTACGGCACTATCGGCAAAGCGCAGACCGCCTATTACAAGATGCTCAACGAAAAGGGCGGCATCAACGGCCGCAAGGTCAATTTCATCTCCTACGACGACGCCTACACGCCGCCGAAAACGGTCGAGCAGGCGCGAAAGCTGGTCGAGCAAGACGAGGTGCTGCTGATCGAAAGCCCGCTCGGCACGCCGACCAACAGTGCCATCTGGCAATACATGAACCAGAAAAAGGTGCCGCAGCTGTTCGTCGCCACCGGCGCGACCAAATGGAACGACCCCGAGCACCATCCCTGGACGATGGGCTGGCAGCCGAACTACCAGAGCGAGGGGCACGTCTACGCCGCCTACATCCTGCAGAACAAGCCGGACGGCAAGATCGGCATGCTCTACCAGAACGACGATTTCGGCAAGGACTACCTGAAGGGGCTCAAGGACGGCCTCGGCGACAAGGCCGCCAAGATGATCATCAACGAGGGACCCTACGAGACGACCGATCCCACGGTCGACTCGCAGATCGTCGGCATGAAGGCCGCCGGCTGCGACGTGTTCGTCAACACCGGCATCCCCAAATTCGCCGCGCAGGCCATCCGCAAGGCGGCAGAAATCGACTGGAAGCCGCTGCATATTCTCAGCAGCGTCGGCAATTCGGTCGGTGCCGCGCTGAAGCCGGCCGGGCTGGAAAACGCCAAGGGCATCATCTCCGACTTCTACCTCAAGGATCCGACCGACCCGGCTTGGAAAGACGACCAAGGGTTTAAGGACTGGCTAGCCTTCATGACGAAATACTACCCGGATGGCGACAAGACCGATGTCGGCAACGTCGTCGGGTATTCGCTGGCGCAGACGATGACCCAGACGCTGACCCAGTGCGGCGACAATCTGACCCGCGCGAATGTCATGAAAGAGGCGGCGAACCTCAAGGATTTCGTCCTGCCGATGGTCCTTCCCGGCATCAAGCTCAATACCACACCCAAAGACTTCGCCCCGATCAAGCAGGTGCAGATGGCGAAATTCAGCGGCGAGCGCTGGGAGCTGTTCGGATCGCTGCTGAACGGCGCCCCCTCGTAACCGAAGCGAGGAGATTGGCCTGCGCCACACCCGGAAGACCTAACCGGGGAGTGGCGCTGGCCGCTACGCGGCAATCGCAAGACGCGGGGCGATTGAACCTCAGCGCCGGTCTAGACGGCGCGGCGCTGCGTGTGTCAAGGTCGCGCCCGCTCGCGGCAAGACCGGCAAAGCCGCGCTCGGGGGCAGTCTCGGAATGGTCCGACTGGACAACATCGGCAAGCGCTACGGCACCGATGCGGAAATTCTGCGCAGTGTGTCGCTGACGCTCGATTCCGGCGGCTTCTACTTTCTGACCGGGGTCAGCGGCGCCGGCAAGACCACGTTGCTCAAGATCATTTATCTGGGCGAGCCGCCGACGCGCGGATCGATGACGCTGTTCGACACCAAAGTAACCGCGACCGACCGCGCCAGCCATACCGCGCTGCGTCGCCGGATCGGCATCGTCTTTCAGGATTTCCGTCTGGTCGAGCACCTGACCGTGCGCGACAACGTCGCTCTGCCGTTGCGCATCGCCGGCGCCCCCGAACGCGAAATCCGCGAGAACATTCCCGAATTGCTGAGCTGGATGGGGCTCGAGGACAAGCTCGACGTCCATCCCGCGAGCCTTTCCGGCGGCGAGCAGCAGCGCGTCGCCATCGCCCGGGCGATCGTGCGCCGCCCCGATCTGCTGATTGCCGACGAGCCGACCGGCAATGTCGACGACGAGATCGCGATGCTGCTGGTGCGCTTCTTCGAGCGAATCAACAAGCTTGGCACCACGGTGTTGATCGCCACCCACGACATCGCCTTTGCCCGGCAGTTCGCGCATCGCCGCTTTCATCTCGACCGAGGGGTGCTGTCGATTCCCGACGAGGAACCGGCGACCGAATGATCGGCAACCTGCCCCTGCAATTCCGCCTCGACCTGCCTTTGCGGCGGGACGCGTCGGGCCGGTTCCTGCCGTGGATCATCGCGCTGATGGTCTATCTCGCGGCGATGGGCGGCGTGGGGCTGATCTGGCTCGGCGACACGCTGAGCAACTGG
>JBBRPG010000157.1:0-9581 GCA_038228485.1 Alphaproteobacteria bacterium | reverse complement strand
TAATCGGCCGACGCGACGTGGAAGAAGATCGCGCTGCCTCTGCCCGGCACGACCGGATCGGTGTTGTAGCCGATCACCACGATCAAATCGTAGAGCCCGTCCTCGCGCCACAATTCCTCGTGGCTGGCCGGGTAGGACAAGGCGACCGCCCGGTTGTAGTTTGGGTCGGCGACGGCATCGACCCAGCCGTCGTTCGGCTGCAGCGGCGCCAGCGGCAGCGCGGTCTGCGGCGCCGCCAGCCGGTCGGGGCGGTAGAAAACCTTGAGCAGCGGAAACGTCCCGGCCGGGCTGGCATGGTCGCCCTCGCGCTTGTCGGCGCGCACCCCGCCCTTGCCGCAGACCGCCCGCGCCGACCCGCCGGGCCAAGTCAGCATCCCATCGGTATAGGTGAGGTGGGCATAAGCCATCGCGGAAACCGGCAGCGGCATGGCGGCGAATGCCGCAAGAATCGTTCGGCGTAAAATCACAGGTGAAGATAGCATTATGTATGGACCACGGCGGCCCCGTCGCGCGGTTTGCATTACTTCCTCCACCCCGGCGAAGGAGCATGTGAACCAATCAAAAGCTTGTCATTCCGGGCGCTGCGCAGCAGCGAACCCGGAACCCAGGAACACGGACCGGGCCTATTATACTGTAACGCCTGCAAAAACTTGGGGGCGGTCCGTGTTCATAGGTTCCGGGTCTGCCCCTTCGGGCATCCCGGAATGACAATCTCTCTTTCAGAACAATTCCTTCATAGGCTCGAAAGCCGGGGCCTATTTATCCGCATCTCATGCGCGCTGAGACATGGGCCCCGGCCTGGAATGTTTTTAACCACCATCAGAAACTTCCTCGTGCCGAAGATTCGATAATGCGTCTCGAAGGACGCAAACCAGCCAATGCAGCACCGTCGATTGACCCTCGCCAGCTCCGTGCCTAGGTTTTGCCGGCCAACAGGAGCCTATTCTCATGCGCAACAGCCGCATCGATGTCCGCCCGATCGCCGGCGCCTGCGGGGCCGAGATTTACGGCGCCGACATTGCCGACGACCTCGACGACGATGTGATCTCGGAAATCCGCCAAGCGCTCAACCAGCATGGCGTGATCTTTTTCCGCGGCCAGGAATTCGATGCCGGGCAGCACAAGGCCTTCGCCCGCCGCTTTGGCGACATCTTTATCCACCCGAACTACCGCGGCATGCAGGACGACAACGAGATCGTCATGATCCGCCGGGAGCCGGGCGACCAGCACATCGTCGGCGAGGATTGGCACGCCGACACGACGATGATGGAGGAGCCGCCGATGGGCGCGATCCTCTACGCGATCGAGGCCCCGCCCTATGGCGGCGACACACTCTTCGCCAACCAGTACCTGGCCTACGACACCCTGTCGGACGGCATGAAGACGATGCTCAGCGGTCTGCGCGCGGTCCACACCGATCGCCTCGTCGCCGGGCCGGCCGCCAACCGCAATGCGCACCGCGCGACCAAGGTGCGGCAAGGCGACGACTGGCGCGAGACGGTCAATCTGCACCCGGTGGTGCGCACCCACCCGGAGACCGGCCGCAAGCTGCTCAACGTCAACGCCGCCTATACGGTCGGCTTTGAGGACATGACCGAAGACGAGTCGAGGCCGCTGCTGCAATACCTGCTGGCGCACGGCCACCGGCCCGAATTCACCTGCCGCTTCCGCTGGGAAAAGGGCTCGGTCGCGTTCTGGGACAACCGCGCGGTCAAGCACCTGGCGATCCACGACGCCGGCCCGCATTTGCGGCTGATGCGCCGGGTGCAGATCTGCGGCGACCGGCCGTATGAGTAGCCCTGCTGTGTCATTCCGGAGCATCGCGTAGCGATGAACCCGGAACCCATGCACACGGACCTCGCCGAAGAATCTTCTGCCGTCGTGCAAAACGATGGGTGGGCCGGTGTTTATGGGTTCCGGGTCTCGCCCAGCGGGCGATCCCGGAATGACAGCCTAAGTTCCAAATGACCGACAAGAAAACACTCTATCGCGACCTCGCCGCGCAGCTTGCGTCGCTGATCGCCGGCGAGCCCGACCCCATCGCCAACGCCGCCAACATGGCGGCGCTGATCTATAATGGCCTCCCCGACCTCAACTGGGCCGGGTTCTACTTCGCCCAAGGGCGAGAGCTGGTGCTGGGGCCGTTCCAGGGCCAGCCGGCCTGCGTGCGCATCGCGTGGGGCAACGGCGTCTGCGGCACCTCGGCGGCGCGCGGCGAGAGCCTGTTGGTGCCCGATGTCCACCTGTTCCCGGGCCACATCGCCTGCGACCCGGTCTCGCAATCGGAGCTGGTCGTGCCCTTGATCGAGGACGGCCGGGTCACCGGCGTGCTCGACCTCGACAGCCCGCGCCTCGCCCGCTTCGACGACATCGACCGCGCCGGCTGCGAGCGCCTCGTCGCGGTATTCCTGGGCCGCTAGCTCCTTTTGCGCTTCCCGGCGAAAGCCGGGATCCACTGATCAACTGTCTCCGACGCGTGAAAAATGGGTCCCGGCTTTCGCCGGGAAGCGTAAAACGGATACGCACCGGCAAAATTGCCGCAATTTCGTGACAGTTCTCCTGCCCGGCGGGTGGCGAGATTAGTGTGCTGGCTGTAGATTCCTTCCAGATATCAGTGGAAACAGCAAAAACAGGAGAGGCCTGAATGGGCGCGATGATCGACTTTGCCCGGCCCGACGGCGGCAAGACCCAGGGCTATCTCGCCACTGCCGGCCAGGGCCGTCCCGGCATCGTGGTGATCCAGGAATGGTGGGGTCTGAACGACCAGATTTGCGGGGTCGCCGACCGTTTCGCCCGCGCCGGCTACAACGCGCTGGCCCCCGACCTCTACAAAGGCCGCCTCACCGCCGTCCCCGACGAGGCCAACCATCTGATGTCGGGCCTCGATTTCCCCGACGCGACGCACCAGGATTTGCGCGGCGCGGCCCTGCACCTCAAGGGCCAGAGCGGCAAGGTCGGGCTGATGGGGTTCTGCATGGGTGGGGCGCTGACGGTCGCCGCCGCGGTGCATGTGCCCGAAATCGCCGCCGGGGTGTGCTTCTACGGCATCCCGCCGGCGGAATTCGCCGATCCGGCGAGGATAAAAATCCCGTTTCAGGGGCATTTCGCCAACCAGGACGATTGGTGCACCCCCGCCGCGGTTGATGCGCTGGAAACCGCGATGACCGGCTCCAAGCCCGAAATCTACCGCTACGACGCCGCGCACGCCTTTTTCAACGAGCGCAGCGCCGCCTACGACGTCGCCTGCGCCACCCAGGCCTGGGACCGCATGGCGACGTTCTTGAAGGCGAAGCTGTAGGGCGCGGCCGATGCCCGATTTCTTTCCCGGGTTCGAACAGCGCCAAATCCGGACTTCCGGCGCGATTATCAACCTCGTCACCGGCGGCAGCGGGCCGCCGCTCTTGCTGCTGCACGGCTATCCCCAGACCCACATCATGTGGCGCAAGGTGGCGCCGCGGCTGGCGCAGGACTTTACCGTCGTCATCCCCGATTTGCGCGGCTACGGCGACAGCTCGAAACCGCCGGCCGGCGATGATTTCGTCAATTACGCCAAGCGCGCATTGGCGCTCGACCAGGTCGAGGTGATGACGGCGCTGGGCCACGACCGCTTTGCCGTCGCGGGTCACGACCGCGGCGCCCGCGTCACCCACCGGCTGCTGCGCGATCACGGCGACAGGATCACCCGCGCCGCCACGCTGGACATCGTGCCGACGCTCTACCGTTTTGAAACCATTGACCAGAAGGCCGCGACCGGGAGCTGGCACTGGTTTTTCCTGATCCAGCGCGCACCCTTCCCGGAGACGATGATCGCCGCCGAGACTGAATTGTTCCTCAAGAAGATGCTGGGTCTGGCCGGCCGCCCCGGCGCGCACGAGCCGGAGGCCTATGCCGAATACCTGCGCTGCTTCTCCAATCCGGAGACGATCCGCGCGACCTGCGACGAGTACCGCGCCGGCGCCACAATCGACCTGGTCCACGACCGCGCCGACCTGGCGCAAAAGGTCAAGGTGCCGATGCTGGTACTGTGGGGCACGGGCAGCGGCCAGGGCAGCGGCTACGATCTGCTCAAGGTGTGGCGCGACCACGCCGACGACGTGCGCGGCCACGGCATCGACAGCGGCCATTTCATCCCCGAGGAGCAGCCCGACCAGGTCTATGCGGCATTGAAGGAATTCTTCTCATAAGGATAGCCGCTCGAAAGATCGCTCCCCGGCACAAGCCGGGGCCCACTTACCCGTTGCCCGGACGCCGAAGGGTGGGTCCCGGCTTGCGCCGGGAAGCGAAGAAAAAGGCGATATCCCTTTCGCTGAAGCCGATAAGGCTCCGCACCCGGCTACGCCGTCTCGGGTGGGCCCTTGAGCTCGACCGTGTTGCCGTCGGGGTCGGTGATGTAGATCGACGAGCCGTAGCCCTCGGCGCCGTAGCGGCGGCGGACTTCCCCTGGGTCGATGCCGTGCTTCGCCAGATGCGCGGTCAGCGCCGGCACGTCCATCCGCGCGACGCGCACCGCGTAATGGTCCATGTTGCGCCCGTCCATCGACACGCCCGGCTCTTCGCCCGGCTCGCACGGCACCAGGTCGATCATCGAGGTTCCGGCGCGCAGCTGCACCAGCCGCGGCTCCTGCAATTCGCGCTCGATCGGGCAGCCGAGCACCGTGCCGTAGAACTGGATCGCGCGCTCCAGGCTGGCGACGCGCAGCACGACATGGTCGAGGCCGGTGATCGTCACCGGCGTGTCGGCGGCCTGGCTCATGAACTTCACATCGTCGGGCATAGCAGGCTCCTGTCGCGGAACGAGCGGAAAGTTGCTGCGGTGAGCGTAGCAGGCGCTAAGCTCGGGTCAAAGTCCGGAGGAGCGACCATGCAGCCCACCCGCATCGGCAGTTTCGAGATCAACCGCATCGCCGATTACGAAGGCCCGTTCTTCGCCCCGTCCGAGTTCTTCCCCGATTTCGACCCGGCCGTGGTCGAGGAGCACGCCGATCTGCTCGGGCCGCGTTTGCTGGAGCCCGGCACCGGGAAATTGATGTTCAGCTTTCACAGCTTTGTCGTGCGCACCGGCCGCCACACGATCCTCATCGATTCCTGCATCGGCAACGACAAGGACCGGCCGAGCCGGCCGCAATTCCACCGCATGCACGGCCCGTTCATCGAGGATCTCGCCCGCATCGGGGTCAAACCCGAGGCGGTCGACTATGTGATGTGCACGCATCTGCACTGGGACCATGTCGGCTGGAACACGCGGCTGGTCGACGGCAGTTGGGTCCCGACCTTCCCCAACGCCAAATACGTGATGGCCAAGCGCGAATACGACCATTGGCAGGATTTTCACTCCAGCGGCGTCGATTCCCCGCACGCGCTGGCGTTCGGCGACAGCGTCCTGCCGGTGGTCAAGAGCGGGCAGGCGCTGCTGGTCGGCGACGATTACGCGCTCGATGACGGGCTGTGGTTCGAGCCCTACCCCGGCCACACCCCGGGAAACGTGGTCATCCACGCGCGCTCGGGCGGGGATCGCGGCGTCTTCATCGGCGACGTGCTGCACCATCCGCTGCAATGCCTCAAGCCGGAATGGTCGACCTTTGCGTGCACCGACGCCGACGCCTCGCGCGTCAGCCGCACCCGGCTGGTCGAGGAGCACGCCGACAGCGGCAACCTGATCCTGCCGGCGCATTTCCCGGCCCCGACCTGCGGCCATATCAAGCGGCACGACGGCGCCTACCGCTTCGATTTTAGCGGCTGACCGAGCGCCCGCGATGGGCGTGCGGGCCTCCGCTTAATCGATCACAGGTTTAAAATCAAAGAGTTACGGGAACAGGGCGGGGAACAACCGTGCCGCAGCTCCGTTGACAGAGGGACGACTTGTTCGTCTTTCAGTGATTTTCGGAGATTTCAGATGAACCGCACCCTCACCGCCACCGTGGCGCTTGCCGCCGCCATTGGCATCGCCGGTGTCGCGCATGCCCAGGCCCCGGCGCCGACCATGCCGCAGCCCATGCCGGGCGCGTCGACCGCGATGCCGAATTCGCCGGCCGTGGCCAACCCGTCGACCATGACGGATCCGTCGAACGTCAATACGTCGGCCGCGAGACCGTCGGGCGTGAACCCGCCGGCCGCTTCCACCCCGCCGAGCATGAACCCGTCCACCACCGCCGCCAACCCGGCGCCGGCGATGAATAACAATAACAACAGCTTCCAGGGCGGCAACAAGCAAGCCAGCATGTCGCAATCGGACATCCAGCAGGCCCAGCAGCAGCTGAAGTCGCAGGGCCTCTACCGGGGCGTGGTCGACGGCATCATGGGTCCGCACACCGAGCAGGCGCTGTCGCAATTCCAGCAGCAGAACGGCCTGCCGCAGACCGCCGACCTCGATCAGCAGACGATGTCCCGGCTGATGGGCGGCCCCAGTCAGCAGGGCATGCAGCAGCCGATGCAGCCGCAGGCGATGCCGCAGCAGAACCAGGCGGCTCCGGGCTCGGCGACGAACCCGCTGCCGGCGAACCAGGCTCGCTAGCAACACGCAGGCGGATGGTGGGCCGAGAATCCTCGGCCCGCCTCTGCGCCTCCTGCTTGAAGAGACCGATTGGGCTTGAATAGGCCGATTGGCGCGAGGGCGAGCCGTCGGGCATAGTGCCCGGCGATGCAATCGCGCGTTCCGATCGATCGCGACCTTGTGCTTGTCGGCGGTGGGCATGCCCATGTCCATGTGCTGAAGCGCTTTGGCATGCGGCCCTTGAGCGGGGTGCGCGTCACCCTCGTCAGCCGCGATGTCGAAACTCCCTATTCGGGGATGCTGCCCGGCTATGTCGCCGGGCATTATGCTTTTGCCGAATGTCATATCGACCTGATGCGCCTCGCCCGCTTTGCCGGGGCGCGGCTGATCCATGACGAGGCGGTCGGCCTCGACCGCGTCCGGCGGGAGATTATCTGCCGCGACCATCCGCCGATCCGCTACGATCTGGTTTCGCTCGATATCGGCATCACCCCGCGCCGCGACGACGTGCCGGGGGCTGCCGAGAACACCGTGCCGGTCAAGCCGATCGACCGTTTCGCCGCGCGCTGGGAAGCGTTGCTGGAGCGGGCAAAGCTGCTCGGCCGGCTGCGGCTGGCAGTGGTCGGCGGCGGCGCCGGCGGGGTCGAGCTGGCCCTGGCGGCGCATCGCCGTCTTTCCGGGTTGCTGCCAACGCCGCCCGAGGTGACGCTGGTCACCCGCGATGCGCTGCTGCCGTCGCACAATCCCCGGGCACGGGCGAAATTCGTCCGCATCCTCGCCGAGCGCGGCATCCGGGTGGTCGCCGGCAGCCCGGTGGTGCGGGTCGAACCCGGCCGGCTGATCGCCGCCGACGGCAGCGCGATCGGCTTCGACGAGGCGCTGTGGGTGACCGAGGCAGCGGCGGCGCCATGGCTGGCCGAAACCGGGCTGGCGCTTGACGCCAACGGGTTTGTCGAAATCGACGAGCATCTGCGCTCCCCAAGCGACCCGGCGGTGTTCGCTGCCGGGGATGTCGCCTCGATGCGCGGCCACCCGCGCGACAAGGCCGGGGTCTATGCGGTGCGCGCCGGCCCGCCGCTGGCCGAGAATCTGCGGCGCAGCCTGACCGGGCGGCCGCTCAGGCGCGGGGTGCCGCAACGCCGGGCGCTGGCCTTGATCGGCACCGGTGACGCAAGCGCCGTTGCCTCGCGCGGCGGCTTTGCCGCCGAGGGCGCCTGGCTGTGGCGGCTGAAGCAGTGGATCGACCGGCGCTGGATGCGCGGCTACACCGAGCTGCCGGCGATGACGATCGACGGCGGCGAGGAGGCGATGCGCTGCGGCGGCTGCGCCGCCAAAGTACCGGCCGACGTGCTCGGCCAGGTGATGAAGCGTCTGTCGTCGGCCGCGGGCGACCCAAGGAGCGATATTGTTTCAATCGGCCTGTCGGCGCCCGACGATGCGGCGCTGGTGTCGTTTCCGGGCGCGCCGCCGCTGCTGCAGACGGTCGATTTCTTCCGCGCGATGGTCGACGATCCGTATTTGTTCGGCCGCATCGCCGCGACCCACGCCCTGGGCGACATCTATGCGATGGGCGGGGTGCCGGAGACCGCGCTGGCGATTGCGGCGCTGCCGCCGGCGCGGCCGCCGATCACCGAGCACGACCTCTTCCACATGCTCAAGGGCGGCACCGAGGTGCTGGAGGCCGCCGGCGCGGTGCTGATCGGCGGTCACAGCGCCGAGGCGGCGGAGCCGGCGCTGGGCTTCGCCATCACCGGCCGCACCCGGCCCGGCCGGCTGCTGCGCAAGGGCGGCCTCAGGCCCGGCGACCGGCTGATCCTGGCGAAGCCGCTCGGCACCGGCGTCATCCTCGCCGCCGAAATGCGCGGCCGCGCCCCGGCGCGGGTCGTCAGCGCGGCGATCGACACGATGCTGCAATCGGCGGAAGCGGCGTCGATGATCTTCGGCGCGCGCGGCGCCAGCGCCTGTACCGATGTTACCGGGTTCGGGTTGTTGGGGCATCTGGTGGAGATGCTCGGTGCGTCGGGTGCGGATGCGCGCCTGGACCCGGCCTCGATCCCGGCGCTCGACGGCGCGCTCGACCTGCTCGCCGAGGGTTTCGCCAGCTCGCTGCATGCGAGCAATTTGTCGGCGCTGGCGGCGCTCGCCGATGCCGATCCGGGCTCGCCGCTGGCGGCGCTGCTGATCGACCCGCAAACCGCGGGCGGATTGCTCGCCGGCGTGCCGGCGGACCGCGCCGCCTCCTGTCTCGACGAATTGCTGGCGGCCGGATACCGCGCCGCCGAGATCGGGGTGGTCGATCCGCTGCGGGGTGCAAGGCCGCTGGTGCGGCTCGACCCCGATTGCCGGGCCGCGGCGCCGGTACTGGTCGCCGCGTCATGAACGCGCCAAGTGCCAAAGGGGGGCGCCAGGGCCGGGCGGCGCTGCCGTCGGTCGACCGGGTGCTGCGCGGCGCCGCAACGCTGATCGAGCGCTACGGTCGCGCACTCACTACCGAGGCTGTGCGCGACGCGCTGGCCGCCCGGCGCGCCAGCGGCGAAGCGGCGGATGCCGAAGCCATCCTCGCCGACGGCGCGGCGTCGCTGGCGCGGCTGATGCAGAAATCGCAGCGCCGCGTCTTCAACCTCACCGGCACGGTGCTGCACACCAATCTCGGCCGCGCGCCGCTGCCCGAGGAGGCGATCGCGGCCGCCGTCGAGGCGATGCGCGAGCCTACGACGCTCGAATACGAGGTTGAAGGCGGCCGGCGCGGCGAGCGCGACGACCACGTCGCCGGCTGGCTCAAGCGCCTGACCGGGGCCGAGGCGGCGCTGGCGGTCAACAACAATGCCGGGGCGCTGGTGCTGGCGCTCAACGCACTCGCCGCCGGCAAGGAAACCATCGTCTCGCGCGGCGAGCTGATCGAGATCGGCGGCGCGTTTCGCCTGCCCGACATCATGGCCCGCGCCGGCACCACCCTGCGCGAGGTCGGCACCACCAACCGCACCCACCTGCGCGATTTCGCCGCCGCGATCGGGCCGCAGACCGGGCTGATCCTCAAAGTCCACACCAGCAATTACGCGGTTCAGGGCTTTACCGCCGCAGCGCCGACCCG